>JAJZJL010000039.1 GCA_021810145.1 Planctomycetota bacterium
ATCCAGACTCCTGCATTCCCGGAATAACGCGGCGCGGGTTCGACGCTGCACCTGCCGACTCGTGCGTACCGCGATCTCATCGCGTAACACCAGTTCCAGGAATTCCGCGTGATCCAGGCGATTGCCCGTCGCCTCGGCCAAACGCACCTCCAGGCTTGATAACAATCCTGATAAATGTAGCGCTCTTATGCTGTGGGTTAAGGAAGATCGAATCATACTTTCTCCTTGTAAGGGGTGTCCATAGCCGAGGCCTGACCGGTCAGGGCATCGTGCACAAATTTCTGATACTCCGCCACGGGACGGATAATCTCATGATCCTCAATGAAGCCCAGGTGTCCCTGGTGCGGAAGTGGCTCTCCGGCCTGACGCTGGGCTGCCATGCGACGCAGGCTGCGCAGGTGATATTCCCCATGTTCCAACGCTGCCCGGCAGGCCTCGTTAATGGCACCGAGGGTAAAGTAATGCTTCAGGCTCAGCAGCCCCATCAGAACGCGCACACCCTGGATGCCACGGGCTTGCAGCATGTTTTCGGCCCAGCGCTTCGCTTCCGGCCCCAACACCTCGACCTGCCCTAACAGCCAATGGGTACCATGTTCAATACGGCTGATCTTTTCGGGGGCTATATGGGCGTTGTGGGTGGAAAATTGTCCCGGAGGTAATTGGGCATGCGCGGCAATGGCATTCATCCGCTGGTCGAAGATACGCACCATCCGACCATCCCAACGCGCCCAGACGCTCTGGCCCATATATTCCGGCCCCACGGAATAATAAGCCCCCTTCACCTGTACATGCCCATCGCGATGAACGCTCCGCAACGCTTCCTCAAAGAGATCAAAACGTCCCGCCGCCAAGGGCTGTAATGCGGGCTTCTCCACCGTGGTAAATACGCCCAGCACCTGCTGACGCATCGTGCCGTGAATACGGGTATCGGCTACCGTCTGCTCCCATTGCCGAAGATGCCGATTCTCTTCCGCCAGCGTTGAGAATATCCGCGCCTTGAGCGCGTTGTTCTTGACGTAGTTAATGCCGTTTTCAATCTTACCTTTATGGCGGGGCGTATAGGGCTTCGTGGGTAATATCGCCACGCGGTAATGTTCCGCAAAAGACCGCGCCTTGGGACATAATTCCGGATCAAACCAGTCCGCGCGGCTGACCGCGGCCCGCAGATTATCGATCACCAGCGTTTGCGGTACACCGCCAAATTCAAAGAAGGCGTTTTCTATGCACCGCAGAAAGTCGTCGGTGGTCTGCCGCAATACCGCTTCGCTGTATCCCTTGCGGCTATGCGACAGGACAATCCGAAATACCCAGGTGCCGCGCCGGTGCCCCGCAGCATCCACCAGCCACGCGCCTCGACCAAAATCCACCTGCGCTTCCATGCCCGGAGCACTGTGCATCCGACGCACCGGCAGTTCCCTGTGTTCCGAGAGCCTGGCCGCCAGACGCCGGACACTGTAATAGGTGCCGCGATACCCATATTCAGGGGCCGTCAGATCCTGATAAATGCGCTGCGCCTCAAGTCCTTGTTGGAGCTTCTCCCATATCACGTCACGCCAGGGCGCTGCCGCACTGCGGCGGCCCGGACCGACCCCGGCCTGGGAACCCGCTGTGCACGCACGGGCCGTTGGAGCATTCACAGCCCCTGTACCGGCATCAGGATTCCCGAATCCCCTGGAGACTTCGGAGGATTTTGAATCCGCCCCGGCCTGATCCGACCCGCCCGGGCCGGAGGGCGCATTGGCTGGTTTTGAATCCGCTCCACGACCCAACCGGATATATCGGCCCACCGTCTGGCGATCCATCTTCAGTTCACGCGCTATCCGACGGGCCGACCAGCCCTTGGAATGCAACGCCAAAATCGTCTGTGTGTCTGCCATTTTGAGCTGATTGACCATACCGCTTTAACTCCTTCATAAAAATGAAAAAGTCGAGCGTACAGGCCAATCCCTTTCCTCTCAAAGTGGCTGGTTTTGAAGCGCCCCCGACTGGCTGGTTTTGAGCGCCCGTTGACACAAATACTGGATCAGATACGTGATTGTGGCAACGTGCCGGATAAGCTGCCGTCGGTTCTGTTTTCGATGCTTGGGCATCAGATTCAGATTTCCCGGTGTTTCCAGGAGGGTTGCGTCAGGATACCCCGTGGCTGGAGCAAGGCGTGCCTCAACTGAATGCCATCCGAAAATGGACCAGGCCGCTGGGGTTACTGGGCGTCTGGATGGTGATTTCATGGCTGCTGGCGCATCGGCAGATTGTGATCAACACCTCGCCCAGCGTGGCGCCGGGAATTTACCTGCGGGTGGATGAACGGCCTGCGGTAGGAAGGATCGTGGATTTTCGGATCCCGGCCAGGGCATGGCCGTACATCCGGGAACGCACCGGCCACACGGGCCGGAACTGGTATATCCTCAAGCCCATCGCCGCAGGTCCCGGCGATACGGTCAACACCATGGGCCGCTGGCTTTACATCAATGGCCGAAAAATAGCACTGATCTACACGCACGATGAAAAGGGCCGTTTATTGCCGCATTGGCGGGCGGATTGTGTGCTGGGGCCGCATGAATATTTTGTTTATTCGAGCCGGATATGGAACAGTTTTGACAGCCGGTATTATGGGCCGATTCGGCAGAGCCACATTGGGGCGGTGCGATTACCCCTAATTAATTGGAAATAGCACCCCGAATACTCCAAGGTTAAACGGTGTCCACTGGAGGAAATACCGCAAGTAGATGATTGACGTAGGAGCGAATCCGTTGGAAACTTGCACTCCGTAATCTCGGGATAGTCGAGCATCTAAGCGAGATGTAGCTGTTGAAAAGACGTAACATTCAGGAGGTCCTTTGTGGGAAGCGAACTGAAATCATTACAAGAGTTCTTCAATAAGCGGTTGTTCAGAATCCCCGATTATCAACGTGGCTATGCGTGGGAGAAACCACAGCTTGAAGATTTCTGGCAGGACTTGAACCGCGTTCCCGACGGCCGGAACCATTATACCGGTCAGATCACCCTGGAGCCTGTACCGAAAGAATTATGGCAGAAATGGGACGAGGACGTGTGGCTTATAGAAGATTCCAATTACAAACCATTTTACATTGTGGATGGACAGCAGCGTCTAACGACTGCGGTAATTTTATTGAAATGCTTAATCGACAAAGTGCCGGATGAGCAAACTTTGGCTCATATGCAGAAAACGGAATTGATCGGCAGTTACTTATTCAGACAAGCAGGAGTAAGTAAAGCGTATCTCTTCGGCTATGAAAAGGATAATCCCAGCTATGAGTTTCTGAAGACGCAGATACTGGGCCAACCTTCGAATTCTTTTCAAGGAACAGAAACGGTCTACACTGGCAATCTGAGGCAAGCACGCGACTTTTTCAAAAAGCACATGGAAAACCTTGAGCTTTCAGAAGTTGAGGCCTTATTCCGGAGGCTCAGCCAAAGGTTTGTAGTCAATGAATATGAGCTAGACGCGGACCTCGACGTTTTCGTCGCCTTCGAAACAATGAATAACCGCGGCAAGCCACTCTCAAAACTGGAACTCCTGAAAAACCGACTGATTTATCTTTCGACCTTGACACCGGATGAGGGAGATCAACAAAAATGCCTTCGCCGTAATATTAATGATGCATGGAAGACAATTTACGAATATTTGGGAAAGGAAAAAGGTAGCTCGCTAAATGATGATGATTTTCTGTGGGCGCATTGGGTCATGTACTTTGCGTATGCTCGGAACGAAGCGGATCAATATGCTACGTTCCTTTTTGATCAGCACTTCACGCCCAGCCAGATAACCGAAAAGAAGCTTACGGCTATAGACATTCAAGCATTCGTTGACAGCATTCAAAATTCGGTTAAGGCCTGGCATGCGATTCATTTTCCGCAGTGGGCTTCGAATATACCTGATGGAGTGCAGCGTGGAATTGAACGGTGTGGCCGGAGCGGTATGGGTGCCTTTGCTCCCGTCTTCATGGCTGCCCTCCAAGCCAAAGCATCGCCGGAGACTTTGATCGCATTCATCGAAGCGGCCGAACGGTTCGTGTTTTTAGTTGGAAGACTATGTCAACGGAGATCAAATACTGGTGATAGCGAGTTCTATCGTCTGGCGAGCCAGCTGCACCGAAAAGAATACTCCGTACCCCAATCCACTACGCTTGTGCGGAAGCGCACGGAACAACACTTTTCGTTGGAGAAGGCAAAACTGGAGATGGACGAGCTTTTCGATGAAGTTGAAGGATTTTATTCGTGGGCGGGCCGCTATTATTTTCTTTTTGAATACGAACAGTATCTGAAATCGAAAGCCGGTATGCAGACGGCGAAAATAGATTGGAGCGAATTCATAACCTCAAAAAAGGATCAGGTAACCATAGAGCACATTTATCCTCGCTCACCGGTGATGGGTGAGTGGCCAACATTTGAAGCGCGATCTGAGAGGGAGCGACACTTCTTGCGACACTCTCTTGGTAACCTTCTCGCGTTGTCACAAAGCCGAAATTCAAGATTCTCCAACCGAGCATTTGCCTACAAAAGGCAGGATGCTGACGGAGTACGCGGATATTATAACGGGTCTTACAGCGAGATTGCCGTGGCGCAAAATGCAGAATGGACGCCAGAATCCGTGCTGAATCGTGGAATTGAGATGCTGAAATTTCTTGAGGAACGATGGAATATCAATCTTGGTTCACGAGCCGATAAGGTCAGGCTTCTACGACTCGATTTTCTAGAGCCGAGCCCTGTGGCTGCGATCCATGCTCGCGTCTAAGAAGTCTCAGGTACTACCGTAGCTTTGCCTTCGCTGGCTGTCACGGATTTCCGTCCTTTACGACCAATGGCATCGCGGCTCTTGAAACTTTGGAACTGGTGATCCAACTCTATGAAGCGCCGGGCCATTTCGCGGATCAGGTCGGCCTCGGTGACTTCGGCCCCGTAAGCCTGCTTGTAATGCTGGCGGTAAAGCTGTAAATCCTGCCCAAGCCGGTGGTCAACGCGAACCGAAACCTGGGAAGTCGTGGTTACATGGAATGCAGGTAAAGCGATTTCATTCATGGGAAAGTCTCCTTTTCAATGCGGTACTTATTTCATTCCGCACATGACGCTGGTTTTCATGGCTTGTACGGCCGAAGTATCATGTCCTTGTTCACAAGAATCCTGAACGGCCAGCCGGGCCGAATGGTGATCGTGGGTTGAACGTTCAACTGCCGGTTAATGATCCGCTGGCCGACCTGGGAAGCTTCCTGGGAAATGGTGTTGCCGACAACATCCTGATTGGTGCTGGTGCTGTTGGGATTGATGGCCAGGTTGCCGCCGTAGGCGATGGCGGTGCTTAAGCCCGCGGCCTCGGCCAGCTTTCTGAAGTGATAATCGACCTTGTCGTGCAGGCCGGACTGGCCTTCCTGGTCTGTGCCCGGCATGGCATCAAGCACAATGGAATCGCCATTGGGCAGGATCAGACGCTGCCAGGCAATCAGAACACGGTTTTCTCCGTTGCCCACCACACTGCTGTAACGTCCCAACAGGCGCGAGCCTTGGGGAATCAACAGATATTTGCCGGTTACCGAGTCAAAGACATTCTGGGTGACCGTACCGATGATCTGGCCGGGCAGGTCGCTGTTGATGCCGGTAACCAGAGCGCCGGGAATAACGGTTCCCGCCTGAATTTCATATGGGGAGGCGGGTGTAATCAACGGCTGGGACAGATAGGTATCGACGGCACCGGCGCGATTCATAAAATCCCTGTGTTCCTGCTGAATATTTCCGCTCTGCCCACGCCCAGTTGTTGGTAAATTCATCCCGAGAGAACCTTGCTGTCCAAAAGGGAACATTCCAGAAGAGCCGATCAAGCTATTTGCAGCCATATCATCTGTTGCAGCAACATCACCGCCGGAATGTGCCGGCGATAGGGTCGTCTGTTGATTGGCGGCAACATAAGCCAGGCCCGAAAAAACCTCCGGCGAATTCATGGCCTGCCGCCACTGGCGCTGCAATGTTTTTAAATCCGCCAAACGCTGCCGCGCCTGGGCCGCGGCCAGCAATTCCTGGGCGGTGGGAGCAGTGCCATTACTTGATGTGCGGATAGTTGTCGCCGGCCGTGCAGTTGGCCGTGTGCTGCGACTGGCGGGACGGTTATCGCTTTGGGGCCAGGTGTACGTTGGCGGCAGAGTGCTAAGAAGCGGATTGTCGCTGGCTGTTTCGGTGGCCGGCACAGGGGAAGCATCACTGTTCTGTACCGGCTGTGTTCTTGGCACTGATGGCGAAGATCCCAGGCCGATGACCAGCGCCATGCCGACGGCACCGGCGGCGCCCAGCAACAGTAGACCGACCGCCTTGGGCTTGAGTCGTGTGACCGCCGGCCGCG
Source organism: Planctomycetota bacterium (assembly GCA_021810145.1). Classification (GTDB taxonomy): domain Bacteria; phylum Planctomycetota; class Phycisphaerae; order WQYP01; family WQYP01; genus JAMDCX01. The sequence continues at coordinate 6,350 of JAJZJL010000039.1, forward strand.
ACGGATGCAGTTGCAGTGTCGCGTGCGTTTCGGGTTTATTGCTTTCCTCGGTGGCGGCTTGGCCGCCATGGCTCATTGCGGCATCGGCTGACGCGACCATGGCCGGCTCTGAAGTTTGGCCATCCATCGGCGGTTGGCTATCCGCTGTGTCCGAATTGGATAAAGCCGGTGAAGTTGGGGCGACGTCCGAGTCCTCCTGGCCGCACTCGGACTTTGGCAATACCGCACCGTTTGCCAGTTCCGGCGGTTGATCTGTGGGGTTCTGTTTTTCGTTCATGATTATGATCTCCGTGTAAATTCGTGGTGGCTGCGGCATGTGCCAAAGTCGGGCCGAAACCGTGATGCAAATTACTTGGCCTTGGCACGCTGGATGCGCACGATGGTCTGGGGGTTCTGGCCTAACCGCAGTTCCGCCTCATTAAATAGCTGGTCCACGATATAGTAATTGCCCCGGATGCGGTAATTGACGATCTGGGCGTGGCCGTTCCTGCCCAGGACAAACAGCGGCGGAGCCGCGGTGACGCCCAAATCCGGTGGGAATTCAATAAAAGTCTTTTGTCCGTCATCAAAAGCCCGCAGCGGCGTCCACGGTGGCGTTGCGCCCTTCTGCTTGAGAATCAGGTAATTGAAGTTCAACTGCGATAAATTCAAGTGGCGGCCGAGAACCGCGTTCGCGCTGGCTTCCCGGCGACGCAATTTGTTCTCGATGATCGTCAAACTCCCAAACGGATAGTGCCAGGCAATCATGGTCTGGTAGACGCCGACGGATACAGAGCGTAAATCAATCTGATAAATGCGACGATCGGTCGTGATGACCATGTTGGTGGATAAATCCGGCAGACGCGGCTTGACCAGAATCAGGCTCTGGCGATCAGCACCGGAGCCCGCCTGGACGGATTGGACAATCCAGCGGGTGGTATCCCCGGCGGCACAGCTTTCAAGTTGTTCTCCCGGTTGTAGCGCGATCGTCGTGACAAAGCCGGGACTGGTCACGGCGGTATAGACCACGCCCGGGGCATAATCGTAATACTCCACGGCATCTATAAAGCCCTTCGGCGTTGGTTGGCGTGTCGCCTTGGCGACGGCCTTGGCAATCGTTTGCAGGATACTACCTTTCTGTTTTGATTGAGCCGCGGTGCCGCTGGCCCGCAAAGCCCGCAATTGCGGCTCGAACACCGGTACTTTCACCTCAACCACCTTGCGCGGAGCCGGATTGGACTGCAAATGGGCCGGGACCAGGCGCGTATCGGGCCCGACCACGATGTCGGGTTTTTCGCTGGCGCAGCCGCCGGCGGTTAAGCAGGCCAGCGCGACCAGAACGGTCGCGGCATGGCGGTGTTTACCAATCCGCTGCCATCCCGGTATTGTGTTGTTGTGACGCATGATAAATTCCTTTCAAAAAATGTTCTGTTATGTGTTTGGTTTGATTTACTGTGTTGAATCCGACCTGACGGTCTGGACCGGCCCATCAAAATCCTGGCTCCAGGTAAAGTTGGTGATGTAAACACCCAGCGGATTATTGAACACTTGCTTCGGCGTCGCCGGTGGAATCAGCTTGATGTCAAACAGGCCCGTGTAATGCACAGAGCGTATCATTGCGCCATGGCTGTATGTGTCTTCGATCCAGCGGACCTGGTAGGTGCTTGGGCTTCTTTGCAGGATGCTTACCAGATGCACCGTTTTGGCGATCGGTGTGCCGGTGGAATCCACGCCGCTTTGACGGGCGGCATACTGGTTCATGGAGCGGATCGCATCGCCGGCCAGGAAGTGATAGGCCGTGAGCCACTGATTCCGCAATACAACGGGATCCAGGGACCGGGAGCGAACCAGGCTGACCACCTGGCCGACGAAATACCCGATCTGGGCGGCGTCGGGATGGTAGACGCCGTTGGCTAACTGAATACGCCCCGGCATGCCGACTTTGTTAACCGGCACCACATAGGCCGCCACTTGGCGTGTCAGGCTCATGTAGATCACGGCGCTGGTGGAAATAACCGCCAATAGTAGCGCCCCCAGGGCCGCGATGCGCCAATGCGCGGCCTGCTGGCGGGCCGTGCCGATGCGCTGATCCCAGGCCGCAGCCGCCTGCAGGTAGGGTGTCTGGTAAGGGGTCGTGTTGTTGTGGCCGTAACTGGTGGTGCGTAATGAAAAGCCCATGATTTATTTCTCCAAAAAGTGTCAATCGTTCTTGTTTGGTTGCTTATTCCTCGGAAAGATTCCCGCGGCCGGCGCTCAAGCCTCCACCACCGCCGCCTGATCCTGTAATCTTCTGAACACCGCGACTGACGCGCTGACTGCCCGCTTGCAGATGACTGGTTTGGGATGACGCCGCTTTGGGCGGCGGGCCGGAGGGCGCAGTGCCGCCAGCGGCAGGCCCAGAGTTTGGCGTTTGGGAATGCAGCTTTGAGGCCGCACGAACGGATGCGAGCGATGCGCCCACAACACTGCCCGCGACAAATGTGCCGGCGCCATAAGCGGTCTGGCCGGTTCCGTAGGCCAGCAACCCCGCGCCACCGGCGGCCCCCAGCATTGCACCCGCGCCCAGGCTCGGCCCGCCGGAGACCAGATCGCCCGCCAGGCGTGTGGCGGTGATCGCCAAAACCATCAACACAATGGCACCCAGGGCAATGTCCAAGGCCGAACGGATCGTGACGCCGTTGGGATTCAGTTGCAGGTGGCCAAAGGCCAGATCGCCGATGCCGGCAACCAGCGTGAGCACCATGAGCCTCACACCTGATGCGACCACCCAGCCCAGGGGCCGTTCGGCGATAAAGGCGGTCTTGGACAGTACCCCGCAGGGAATGAGAATAAATGCGGCCAGCGAGCCGAGCTTGAAGGACAGAATCGTCACGACGGCTTGAATCGCCACAATAAAGAACGCCGCCAGAATGGCCAACACCGCCAGGGTTAATAGCGCAATCTGCGGAAAATTCTTGAAAAAGCCGATCGGGCCGCACAAATTCCCGATCTCGGTCATGATGGGCGAGCTTGCGGTAAAACCGCGGTAGGCGATGTTGCCTGGATTCAAGAGGTACACCTGGGGAAACCCCACACCACCGGCTTCAAAGCCCAGGTACATAAAGGACTGGGCGATGGTATCGGTCAGAGATTGCCAGTTCTGCACCAGCCAGACGAAAAATCCGATGTAAATGATTTTCCGGGCCAGTTTGGCCATGACATGGTCGTCCGAGAGCGCCCAGAGCGCCGCCGAGAGCACGATATTCAGAATAATCAGCACGTTGAGCAGCCAGACCACGTGGCCCTTGATCAGGCCAAAGGCCGTGTTGATGGTTTGCAGGTACTGGTTCAGGATCAGGTTGATGGTGTTCATAACGGTCTCACATCTTGTTGTTGGCTTTGGGTCAATCGCGCAATCCAGACAAAGGATCCCCGTGTGGCTGAAAGCAGGTTCCAGTCACAAGTTCTTTGGACTCTGTCGCTTAATCTCATTGGCGACGTATCTTCATCGCCGCTGATTTCATCTATTGCCCCGTCAAGGGCCCATTAAAAGGCGTCACTACCGGCTGCGTCGGCACTGGTGTATTCCAATCACTCATCACCGCCTGACGCTGCTGGTCGGCATATGCCGCCTGCGATTGCCGGATCGCCTGCTTCTGCACCAGCGTTCTCTGGTCGCTGGCTTCCAGCACCTCAAGTTGCTGCATCTGGTACGCCAATGTCGCGACGATCTGGTTGCCGGCTTGCACGGCGGCGGTAGCGCCGGGGGCGGAATTGGAAGCCGCGACAAGCTGGCCCACCTGGCTGGTCGTGGCGGGCATTTGCTGCACAACCTGATCTTGCACCTGGCGGTTTTCGACCAAAGTGGCGCGCTGACTCTGTTGCCATTGCTGCTGCAGGGCCAGAACCTGACTGCTGGACAGATTGGCAAAATTCAGTGGGTATGCGGTATCGACTGCTGCCTGCACATTCTGCACCTGGTAGACCGGCTGATTGGTGATGGCCGCCAACTGATTTTCGGCGGCGGTCAATTGCGGCAGCAGGTTGATGTTCAGGCTCGCCAGCATCGCCTCTTCCTGCTGCAACTGCTGCTGGAGCACGGAGATTTCCTGGTAGGCCTGGGCCACCTGCTGGATGTTCTTGGCATAAATGGCCGGGTCAAAGACGATGCCAAAACCCCACGAGGTCCGTGGCGCAGCCATAAGTACGGGGCCGGCCACCAATATTCCCATCACCATGCGCCGAAGGAATTGTGAGGATTTGCATGGCGTCAGTAGTTTTTGTGTTGAGTTTAAAAATTGCCGATTCACGATTGTTCTCCAAAATACAGATTGATCTTTCTTTTAGTTGCCAAACGGGTCCTGCACCGGCTGGGTATTGGCTGGACTGCTCCAGTCGTGCATCACCCATTGGCTTACCGCGGCGTGGTATGCCCGGCGGGACTGATCCTGGGCCATCAATTGTGTGTTCAGACGATCATTGGCCGCCTTCAAAGCGATGATCCGACCAAGCTGCGCACTTAAACCGGCTAAAAGCTGGTTGTGGGCCTGGATCGCCGCGGTCAGGCCGGGGGCATGATCGGATGCCGCGACGATCTCTCTTGTCTGTGCTGCATCCGCCGGCACACCGGCGACAACCTGGTTCTCAAGCTGACGGTTCTGCACAATACCCACCCGGTTATCCTGATCCCACGCGGTGCGCAGGGTGTTTATCTGGTCGGCATTGGGATTCTGCGTCCCATCGCCAAAGGAAAGCGGTTCGTTGGCCGCTATCTGGCCCGCCGGATCGGATGAGGCAAAACGCCCCCCATTCTGTAGTACCAGCGTGACACCCTGCATGGATTGGGCCATGCCCGGCCAGGCATTGGTTCCAAGTCCGGCAAGCATGCGCTGCTGAACCTGCAGCTGGCTCTCCATACGGGCGATTCGTTGCAGGTCAGCCGCCACTTCGAGAATGTGTTCGACAAAATTGCTGGGATCAAAAACGATTCCGCCAAATAGCGCCATCGCCGGTGCCGCTGTCATCATGGTGGCGGCCAGGGCCGCGACGATTGCTGCCTTACGCCATCGAGGTGGCCGTGTGTTGGGATTCTGTTCTTTCCTGATATCCATGCTTGATCCTTTCATCTTCGCAAGTCATTGTGTCGGTGCTGATGGACTTATCTGTCGCCAATACGGCATTAGGGCCCGCATCGGCCAACCCCAACTCCGTCAGCCAGGCCATGCCAAACCCCTTGGGGCCGTGGCGAGACAGAACGCGTGTGATGCGTGACTGGTCTTCCGGCGAACCGGCGGCGCAGAACGCCATGGCGATTGCGCCCATATCCAGTTGGAACAATCGCGATCCCTGCCGGCACTGGAGGTAATAGTCCCGCTTGGGCATGGCGCTTTGGAGTATTTGCAATTGCCGGGTATTGAGGCCAAAGGACTGATAAACCCTTTTAGAACTTTCCTCCAGGGCCGCCGCGTTGGGCAGAAAGATTCGTGTCAGACAGCTTTCGATGATCGCCGGGGCGATGGCGCTATCGGCAATGTCCGCCAGCGACTGGGTGGCAAAGATCACCGCGACGTTCTTTTTGCGCAGTACCTTGAGCCATTCGCGTATGCGCGCGGCAAAGGCCGAATCCGTCAGGTACATCCAGGCTTCATCCAAAATCAGCAGTGACGGAAAACCCTGGCTGAAGCGACCTTCGAGTTTGTGAAACAGGTACGTCAGCACCGGCAGAAGCACGCGCGGCGAGTGCATCAGGTGTTCAGTCTCAAAGACCTGCCAAAAACCTTCGGAGAGGGTTTCGTGATCGGCATCCAGAAGATGGCCATACGGGCCGGAAAGCGTAAAGCTCTCCAATACCTGCCGAACACCGGCGTCCTGCACCAGGTTCCGCAAGGTTGTCATCGTGCGTTGCCTCTCCGGCAGGGATTTTAGATTGTTCAATGCCGACCAGAGTTCCTGCTTAAGCACGGGAGTAGCGGGCAAACCTTCACGCCCCAGCAGATCCAGGAGCCAATCCTGCGCCCAGGAAAGCTCGGCTTCATTATCAATGTGGCCCAACGGCTGAAAGCAGATGGCCTGTTCGGCTGCCGCGGCTTCCTCCGCACCAGTTTGGCGTTCAGGCAGGCCATTACTGTGCACATTACCGGAATGACTATCGCTGACATTCTGACTGCCGATAGGATAAAACATGCCGCCCATGGCATAGGTCATGGCGCGCGAGCTTGCGCCTTTGTCAAAGATAAATACCCGGGCGTCGGGGTAGCGCAAGAACTGGCAGGCCAGCAAATTCAGCAACGTCGATTTGCCGGCCCCCGTCGGCCCGACAATCAGGGTGTGGCCCACATCACCCTGGTAGATCGACAATCGAAATGGTGTCGAGCCCGCGGTGCGTGTCTGCAACAGCGGTGGGCCATTGAGATGTTTGCACCAGTCCGGCCCCGACCAGACACTGCTGGCCGGCATGAGATCACAGACATTTAATGATGAAATCAATGGCCTCCGTACGTCTGCATAGCCATGGCCGGGCAGGCTCCCCAGCCAGGCCTGCATGGCGTTGAAGCTCTCGATCTGCGAGACAATACCCTGGCTATCGACCACCTGCTGCACGGCGCGGGCTTTATCAATGGCACCAGATTCATTTTCATCCCAGACGGTGACGGTTAATGTAAAATGACCAAAGGATACGAAATCACCGCCCAGTTCCTGCAAGGCGGCATCGGCATCGGCCGCCTTGTTAAGTGAATCCGAATCTTCCAATCGGCTTTCCTGCTTCATGACCGCTTCCTTCAGCAGTGTCACCATCCCCTTGCGTTTGGAAAACCACTGTCGGCGGAGTTTGCCCAGGTGGCCGGTCGCCTGCACCTTGTCCATGGGCAGATAACGCGCCACCCAGCGATAGGCCAGCGGCAATTCATTTAAGCCATCCAGTAGACACGGCAATGTCTGGCCGATGTAGGTGCGTATGGAGAGTGTTTTTAAATAGTTCCGGCCCAGCCTGGGACTCAAACCCCCGGCCAGGGGCGCATCGGTGAGCATTTCATCCAGGTAGAACGGTTGCTGGGGTGTCTTGATCTTCAGTTGGCGGTCCGACACGCAATCGTGCAGGTAATTTAAAGTGGCGTCATCATCCAGCGGCGTGACCTCCGGCATGAAACTGGTCAGCAGATTCACCATCTGGGTGATCTGGCCCAGGTACGTCTCGTACGAGGCACGATACGAAACACCGGCTTTGTCTACCGGCCGTTCGATCAGGGCGCTGGTCAGAGACCGTACCTGTTCTTCAGGTGGCAGGTATGTCAGCGTCAGATAGTACGTGGATTCAAAGTGATTGCCCTGGCGCGTAAACGCCTCCCGGCGTTCGCGATCAACGGCTGCGGCGATGGAATTGGGAAAGGAGCTTGCCCAATTTCGCATGTACGATTGGGCATCCCGGCGCGCCGCCTCGACATGGACGCACCAGCCGGAACCCAGGCGTTTGAGCACATTGTTCAGTCGGGCTCTGATCGCCATGAGTTCGTGGGCCACGGCACTGTCCGTGTCCGGTCCGCGGAAGCGGATCGTACGCTGAAAGCTCCCATCCTTGTTTAGCATCACCCCCGGCCCGATTAAAGCGGCCCACGGCAGATAATCGCTCAATTGTCGGGAATGCTTTTGATATTCGCTTAAATTCCACATGTTGAAAAACATCCTTTTGGCTGGTGATCATCAGCTTTCCAGCCACGTGGGCTGTTTGATATGCGACCGGAAAATCTCAAACCAGTCCGGGTCGTGGCGGGTCAACACCAGGGCGGCGGCATGGAGCACGATTCCCAGTGGGAACCCCAGCCACCAGACATGCAGGCCCATGCCCAGCACCAACGCGGTGGTGCCGTTGAGAATCCCAAAGGCCCGCGGTACACCGCCGAGCAACACCGGCTGGGTCAGGGACAAGTGCAGCGGCACTTCAAAACCTTCGATTTTGTCCGTTGAAGGAGTCATCAGAATCCCGCTCCGCCATCAAAGCCAAAGAAGCTCACACCGAAACTCGTGGCCGTCACGGCAATCGACACGCCCAGCAGAACGCCCAGGATTCGTCGCATCCCGGCACCCTCGGAAAAGGCAAAGCCAAAACCCAGCATGACAATTGACAAAATGCACAGCGCCTTGGCCACCGGGCCGGTGAAGCTGGCCAGAATACGGGCCAGCGGGGTTTCCCAAGGGAGCGGCGCGCCGCCGCTGCCGCCGAAGGTAGACGCCTCGGAAAGACTCGAATAGCCCAACAACACGGCTGAAGCTATCAAGCCGGAAAGGCGATTGGACAACCAACGGGAAATACGCATGGGGATACTCCTGAAACAAAACACCACGGCCGGGCCGCGGTGATGACGAACGAGGCCCGACAACATTAAAATCTTTAATGTCATCACTCATACCATTATACCCTAACATATACCGAATACAAGCGGCGGGATATTTTTCCTCAAGGCTCGACCGAAACGGAACCATCTTCGCCCCCGTTGGTATGGGCGCGGCAACTAATCCGGGCAGGCCCCCGCAGTGCGAGTTTCCAAGGCTAACCATTCCCCCAATGACGGCGTTTACGTCTTGGATTTTGCCGCCTGCCCGGAAAAATTGCCGCGCCCGTTGGTATGCAATCCAGCAGCCTATCTGGACGCCTGGGCATCCATACCGTAGCATTGCAACTTCGTGACGAGGGTTTTTGCAGGCTAGAATTATTGACGATGGAAAACTTCAATACCTACACGGTGAAACTTATTTTTCTCATTCTGCCCGGGCTAATTGGCATCGCGTTCTTCCGCGCCTTACGCGGAAGGCGGAACCGCCAAAACTGGGAACTCTTTGTTCACGTCATAACCCTGGCATTCGTAAGTTATTTTTTGATCGGGTTCCTTTACCGCATATTGGGGATATCCCCGGACGGCTTAAAATCGTCGGCCGCCTCCATCGCCCCGATCCAAGCGATATTTGAGGCATTTATCAGCAAAAGCGAACCGCTGGATTGGGGTGTGATTGTTTGGACGAGCATGACGGCCTGTCTGATTGTCGTGCTGCTGTCATTCATTGACACCCACAAGTGGCTCCAGCGTCCGTTCCGGCGATTTGGCATCACCAACTATTCCGGTGAAAGTGAATTATGGGAATACTTTTTTAATGCACGCCCGCATGGGACGGAAGCGAAATGTTGGGTGCTGGTTCGCGACCACAGAACCGGATTGGCCTATCTGGGCTGGGTAAGAGCTTTCTCTGATCCGGAACGGAAGCGTGAATTGATTCTGCAAGAGGTGGAGGTCTATACGAACGATACCGCCACCTATTGCTATTCAACTCCGGTTATGTATTTCGCGCGGCAGCGCGATGATTTGACCATCGAGATTCCACCGGAAAATGGGAACGGAATTCAAGTATCGAATATGATCATTGAAAATGCCGGGCATGTTATAATCAATAAGGTTAATGGTGCTGTTGGAGATTCTGTCGAATCACATGAGAAATCCACCTGACAAAAAAGGATATTGAGCATGCCAAATCAACAAAATAGAAAAGCTTCGCTGGTTACATTGACTGAAGGCCTAATTAAAAAGGGTGGCGTCAATCCCAATGCTCCGGCGGTCAAACCCAACTTTCTGATTCAAGGCCAGAAGCCGGTGGTAACAAATGCCTCCCGGCCGCCGAAGGCACCGTCAAAATAGCAGGCCCAAGCCGAGGGCCAAGTGACCCGAGTTAATTTTACTGAAACGGCAAATGGATGGTCGGTCTGCGTGTGGGAAGGCCACACGATTCACGAACCCTTGATCGTTGCAGTCCGCAGCAACCGGTCCGTAAGCAATACGGTAAGTGGTGATCTTGTGGATGGTTGGAACAAGCTGCGGACATACGCGAACATCGTTCTACCCAACCGCCCATACCGCTATCGAATAAGTGCTACCCGTCAACCAATCCAAGATTGTCATGTAACACACCAATGGCCCGCTCGCCGGCCAAAGTATGATAGGCTGCGTGCCGGTTGGAAAACAATAACCCCGGTCGGTAATCATTGAGATATCGCCTTGGTATGAGCACCATGGCCGCGAGCCTGCCAAATCGGCCCGGATCGCATTTGGTTGCGGCGTCGAAAACAATCCGCGCCAAATTCAACTCCGGAAGGTGCTCGCATTGGATAACAATGATGCCCGGCCCATCTTCCGGCAGTTGGTCAATCGCCCGGTACAAGCCATTGGTCAATAAACGACGAAGTTGGGCGACATGAGAAATTTCCGTAGTGGCAATGGAGGTGTCCGATTGTTCTTTCGCGTCCCGCAGCACGGCAGTTCCGAGCCCATTGAGGACAAATTCAAAAGGAAGATCAGGGTGCATGGCGATGGCGTCCTCGGTTGCCACCCGAATCCGGTCGACGATTTCCTCCGCAATCGCCGCATTGAGGCCCGGATATTTGTCCTCATCGGTGTTCATTTGGGATAAATGCGGATCAAACTTGACCTGAATATTGAACCGCGTGTCCCGGCCGCCGGGCAATGAGTGCAGCACGCTTAGACCTAAATTCATGACCCATTTTTCCCACTCTTCCATCTCCAGGTTTTTGCATTCAATTGTCACGGGGTGGGCCTGATAGTGCGCCAGAATGTCATATGTTTTCCGGGCATTGGCAGTGACGGGAAAAACGATCTCAAGACCGGCGGCACGGAGGACCGCGGCAATCTGAATTTCAAGGAAAGTTGCCCCCGATTCGTCACGCCTGAGCGCCTGGATTTTTGTCCCCACACCCGGTGCGGATTCTAATAATGTCAGTGCCGATCCAAGGTCGCGTATAAAGTCCAACACCATCGTGCCCTGGCCAATCAGATGCGCAGCCACAAAATTGGGCTTGCGCGATTCGAAAACCTCTGTCCACCAGTCTGTCCCAAAATAGCGTTGCATCACCTCCAGAGCAGCGCGCAATTGAACCGCGTTGGCACGCATGGCAGCTCCATAATCAGGGGCATCCCACCAATTATTCGTTGCCCACCATGGCAGTTTAATCTCGCGTGACATCGTTTCACCTCATCCATGACCCACAGCGGACCCCGGTTTCGCCCGGCCGCCATCCTCTGGATTACAGCACCTTTTATACCCCCACGGATCGTAAAAGGATCGTGACACAATCGGCTTGCGTAATATATACCTACCGTCGCTGAAATCAGCAACCCGTGGTATTTCCGATTGTTGTACCGAAGTAGAATTGTCACCCCTTAGCCGAAATAGAAGTGTCACCTTTAGGTCTGGTGTATACCAGGCAGAATGGAAAACTTACTTATGTCGGCAGCAGAGCGGGTTCGTCTGGATGCGATGCGTCGGATCGAACGCAACGAGGTGACGGTGGTATCTTCTGCGGTACTGATGTGTGTATCGCTGCGGCAGGCGCGTCGTCTATGGAAGCGGTATCGTCAGCAAGGCGCGGCGGGGTTGATCCACCGGTCGCGTGGCCGGGCGAGTAATCGACGGCTGGAGGAATCCTTGCGTGAGCGGATTGTGAAGCGTTATCAGGAGCGGTACGCGGATTTTGGTCCAACGCTGGCGTGCGAGAAGCTCTCGGAAGAGGGGCTGGTAATCAGTGCGGACACATTGGTGTCGTTGTTAAAGCAGCGGCACCTGTGGCAACCGCGTCGGCGGCGTGGGAAGCACCGGATGCGGCGCGAACGGCGTGCGAGCTTTGGGAGCATGATACAGATGGATGGGTCGCATCACGATTGGTTTGAGGGGCGATCGGGGTGGTGTGTGTTGATGGTAATAATTGATGATGCCAGCAATCAGACCTACGCGCGATTTTACCCTGCGGAGACTACCATGGCGGCGATGGATGCATTTGGTCGCTGGGTGAAGAAGCATGGAGTTCCCCGGAGCGTGTATGTGGATAGGCACAGCATATATCGTGATGAGGATCATCCTGAAGAACCCACGCAGTTTGGGCGTGCGATGAAGGAGTTGCGGGTGGAGTTGATCTGTGCCCGCAGTCCACAGGCCAAGGGTCGGGTAGAGCGTCGGCACGCGGTATTTCAGGATCGTCTGGTCAAGGAGATGCGGCTGCGGAACATATCGGACATGGCGCAGGGCAACGCGTTATTGGAGAAGTTTTTTCTGGATGATTTGAACCGGCGGTATGCGGTAAAGCCGCAGCGTGAGAACGACCTTCACCGGGTGTTGCCACCGGATATGAACGTGGAAGAAATCCTGTGCGTGCAGGATCGTCGGGTGGTGGGTCGGGACTGGTGCATTCGTTGGCGGAACCAATGGCTGCAAATACCGGCGGCGCATGCGGACTTGGCGTTGGCGGGCAAGAAGGTGGTGGTGAAGCAAATGGGAAGCGGCGAGTTGCAGGTGTGTTACCAGGGCGAGAAGTTGGCATACCGGAAGCTCTCGGCGCGTCCGCAAGCGGGAGGTGCCAAGCCGTTGGCGATCAATCGTCGGGCATGGAAGCCGGGTGCGGATCATCCGTGGAAGAAGGGCGTGGTGGGCGGTGCGGCCCGCCAAAGCCGGCGTGGCGGCCCGGCTGCGGCTGCGGTCGGGGCTTCGCCCCCCCTGCGCCTGCGCCGGGCCGCCACACCGCAGGAGTATCGATGTCAGGGTGACATTTCTAAATCGGTTAACAGGGTGACATTTCTACTTCTTTACAACACCGTGGTATTTCCGATACAACCCGGCCAGGTGCGGCCGCAATTCGTTTAAGAAACACCACCAGATTGATGGCCGAAGCAATGGGGCGTTGCGGTACCGTCTGGGAAACCTCTCCAATTAAATCTTCCAGGCGACACAAGGCGCTGTTGGCATGAATTTTTCCCCAATCCCGGCGGGCGTCACGGCCAAAGAGGGGCCGTGCCAAGAGCCACCAAGGCCATCGGCAACCCCGCTCAACGGCCCGGCCCAAAGGGGTGCAATGCACCGAAGCGGACATTTTAATTTTGGCCTGACAATTTGATGGATTTTTGTTGCGTGGCAATAGATGCCGGATTATTATTGCCTTATCCTTCGCTTTGTAGATTATGACAGGCGGGGATGCCAATAGTTGTTTATTTTCTCATGGAGGTTTTTATGACCGTCGGAACCAATACGGTGTTGTTTTATCAAAAGCCGGTGCTGCTGGATCGTGCCACGCACCGCAACGCCAAAATTAAATTGCGCGACGTCAGCTTTGAGTTCGCACGGGAGACCAACTCTGTACCGGTTACCGCCTTGGAATTTGCCCGTGCCGCTACCGAATATCCCATCGTCTTTGCCGGCCCTTCCACTGATCGGCTTATGCCTGTAGTCGTGCTGGGATTGCGCAACAATGAAAATCTTTTTGTGGATATCACCGGAAAGTGGACCAACAGTTACATTCCAGCGTTTATCCGCCGCTATCCCTTTGTTCTGGCGGAACGCAACAACGGACAGGATTTCAGTGTCTGCATTGATACGGCGTTTTCCGGCTGGGAAGCCCCAGACGGTGATTCGTTATTCGATGAAGCCGGCACGGAAACACCTCTTCTTAAGAACGTATTGGCCTTTTTGGGCCAGTATCAGGGCAACATCCGGCAGACTCAGGCCTTCACTGGGAAACTCAATGAATTGAATCTGCTGGTGGGAAGAGAGATTCGGGCGCGTGATACGAAGAATCAGCCCCTGGCCCTGCGTGGTTTCTATGCCGTCGATGAAGCCAAACTCAAAGCCCTTTCCAATGAACAAATCACTGAACTTTACCGCACCGGATTCCTGGGATTGATTCATGCCCATTTAATATCGTTGGGCAATGTGGTCAAACTCGAACAGCAACTGCGCGACCGGGAATAGAAAAAAAGGGGTATTGCCATGAGCGATCAGGTCGCAAAGGCTAAAATGCCATTTCATATCATGGCCAAGCCCATCGGCCCAATCTGCAATCTGGATTGCAGTTACTGCTACTACCTTGAGAAGGAAAAGCTGTTTCCCAGTCACCACAAGGCGGCGGATTTTCGGATCAGTGATGCCACGCTGGAGTTATTTGTCCGACAATACATTCAATCCCAGCCCAATAAAATAATATCCTTCGCCTGGCAGGGTGGCGAACCTACGCTTATGGGATTAGAGTTTTTTCGCCGGGTGGTGGAATTGCAAAAGCGATTCTGCCCGCCGGAAAAACAGATTGAAAACGCCCTGCAAACCAATGGCACACTATTGGATTCAAACTGGTGTAAATTCCTCAAGGAAAATCACTTCCTTCTCGGTTTGTCGATCGACGGCCCACGCGAATTGCACGATCGCTATCGCGTGCTCCGCGGAGGCAAACCGAGTTTTGACCTGGTCATGCGGGGCCTGGCGTTACTCAAAGACCACGCTGTGGATTTCAACACCCTCACCGTGGTGCACCGGGAATTGGCCTATCAACCCCGTGCAGTGTACGAATTCCTGCGGGAACACGGTAGCGATTACATGCAGTTTATCCCCCTGGTGGAGCGATTCACCAAAAGCAAGGAAAAGGAACTGGCCAATCCGCCACCGCTGAAAGTATTGTCGCCCGAACTCAAAGTTGCCCCGTGGTCGGTTGAACCTTTGCAATTCGGGCTGTTTCTTAGTGATATGTTCGACCTGTGGATCAAGCGAGACGTGGGTAAGATTTCAGTGCAGACCTTTGATGTGCAATTGGGAATATGGGCGGGCCGGGAAGCAGGCTTGTGCATTTTCGCTCCCACCTGCGGCGGTGCCCTGGCCATGGAACATAATGGCGATCTTTACGCATGCGACCACTTTGTTTTTCCGGAATACCGTCTGGGCAATATTCATCAGCAGCCCATAGCGGAAATGGTCGAATCACCGATTCAGAAAAAATTCGGACTTGACAAACAAAACTCTCTGCCCGCTTACTGCCGGCGCTGCGAAGTGCGTTTCGCCTGCAATGGTGAATGCCCTAAGAATCGCTTTGCCATCACACCCGATGGTGAACCGGGGCTGAATTATCTTTGCGCGGGCTACAAGCATTTTCTCAACCATATCCGCCCACAAATGGAGATCATGGCACAGCTTATCAATTCTGGCCGCCCCGCATCCGAAGTTATGCAAATTATGGCGCAACGCGAGAAAGTCAAAATTGGCGAAAAATGATAATTGATCCTCAATGGGACGGGGGCGTTGATATCCCTGTGGTCGCTGCAAACTCCCCGCCGTTGCGCGGCACACTTGGGCCATTTCACTGCGAGTGCTTCGCCAACCAATTTTTGGCTGTGATGTCCCCCGCATCAGCCGCTTTTTTATACCAATATTCGGCCTTCTGGTTACTCTTTGTGACACCCTTGCCGCGATGATAAGCCCCGCCAAGGCCGGTCATCGCCGACGCACTGCCAAGGCCAGCCGCCCTCTTCCATAACTTAATTGCACGGCGATAGTCTTGTGCAACACCTCGGCCCCCAGCATACAGATATCCGAGACCATATACGGCATCGGGGTATCCTGCGTCCGCAGCCTTCTTCCACCACTTGAACGCCGATTTGTAGTCGCGGGCCACACCGTGGCCATAAAAGAAAAACAATCCCAGGCGATACATCGCGAAGGCGTTGCCAGCCACCGCGGCCTTTCGAAGCCAAACTAAAGCCTTGCGTTTACTTCGTTTTACCCCTGCCCCATTGCCGTAGAGCGAGCCAATGCCATACATCGCCATGGCGTTGCCGGCAGCGGCAGCCTTCCGCCACAGGATCATCGCCTTAGAATAGTTCCGTGCAACTCCCAAGCCGTTCGCATAGTAAGAACCAACCTCATACAGTGCGGCGGGGACCCCCTCCTTTGCCGCCCGCTTAAACCATTTTATCGCCCGCTTGTGGCTTTGCTTTACCCCCCATCCTTTTTCGTACAGCATGGCAACTCCATACACCGCGCGACTGCTGCCAGCGGCAGCCGCCCTCCGCAGCCAAAACATCGCTTGGTGGTAATCGTGCTTGACTTCATGGCCTTTGGCATACAGCACACCCAGTGTATACATGGCCTCGACATTCCCCGCCGCCGCCAACTGCTGCAGCCAAATTGCTCGTTGCTCTCGCCTGGTTCGCGTTGGGCGCAGCGGATGCCCCACCGCCCATCGGCACAGACGTTTCACCGCTGCCTGGTACCCGGAAGCGGGCTTGATGTCGCGATCGGCGGAATGTGGAGGGAGGAGAGCGGAGATAGCGGCGAGAATGACATCCGCCGGACCGTTGCCCCTAATTTGAAACCCCGGTATTCTCGGCGTGCGGAAATCCGCAATCGCCAGCGGTCGGACGCTGCGCCCGGTCCTGATGCGGGTGGTCGCCAGTACCGGACGGAGCATAAGCTCGCCGTGGCGGGAGGCGTACAACTTCACGGTCGATATCGACGGCGCGGCGGCTGACACGCCGGGTTTGAACACCGCGGACACGATGGTACCGCCCAACAGGTGGGGCTGAAACAAGTCAAGGCTCGCCTTTGGCTCTGACTCGAATCTGAACCATGATGCCGCCGACAGGCCTTCGCGCAAAAACCCCCGCAAGCGACGTATTGAAAAATCAACGCGTTTGTACCGCAGGCTGAAGGCAATTCGAAAATTGCCCGGCCAAGGATGCGATTTTCTCTCCGACAGGAAACCGTTACCGCCAAATTCCACGTTGCGAGCAACCAGTAGGTCGGTTGGATGTTTTGGTGATATGGTCAATGCGATGGTGGCTTTCCCATCGGACTCCCAATAGATCGGGATACCTCTGGACAACATTACCAGCGCAACCGAGATCGCCCCCTTCTTATACGCCCATAGCCTGTAGTTATAGTTACGCACGGTTCTGACCCCGTGCGGATTTGAGTTGGGCCATTGAGATTCCTGAAAAAAGCTGAAGGTTTTAATCGTTGGTATTTTGGTTTGTGCAGGAGTGTGCACCTTGCCGAGCCACCGAAGCACTTGCCCGAATTGCAGGCGCGGTAGACCTTTTTCAGATCCTCTGACCGGCGGCACACGGCACAAGATTGCGAGAAATAGCAAAATCGCGAGACAGGGACGGCGGAGGAAATGCAGGGAATGGCGATGCAGAACAATTTTGGCCTGTTTTGCGAACATCTCATTAACCTCGATAGACAACGCCAAATATAATCGAACCCTCACGGCCTTGGGTTTGGGCCATTGGGCGCAGGCCCAGTATCGGGGTGGGCCGTGGTCAAGGCCGTAAATGGTGTCACGGCCCATTTGACAAATCGCCTTCGCAGAAGATTATATTCTGCGGACGTACCTCGAAGTGGCGGGAGGTTAAATATCCGCACAAAAATTCCGGCCATTCGCTTGGTTGTAACGGTACGCCAAGGCAGCGCTGCCCGAGGCTTGGAACCACGGATTTTTCGTATTGCTGGCCATTCTTTCACGGGTAGCGTCCCGATGTCGGACACGAACGCATCGCCAGTCGGGAAATATATCGACCGAATCGGAAATGGACTCCGTTTCGCGGAGCGAAAGACGACGCGAATCGGCACCGAGCGGCCACGAGGCGACGCCGTGAGAATGTATAGCGACGGAACAGGGGCAGCATGGAAATCTATTCCTTTGGCGTGCTGCAGAGCCAACTGCAACCCGGTAAACAGGTGCAAGGCAATTACAGGGCAGGCGGACGGCTTATTGCTAAAATGCAACTTAGCAGTGATTCCGGCCGGCAGACTCAAGCGGGCAGCAACTTCTGGCGTTATGACCCCCACCGTTTCGATCCAAATTCCGCCACTCGCCCAAAGCACCGCATTGGGATTGCTAGGGGAAATACAGGCAAGCAAGCTCTGTTTGCCATCAAATACATAATAGAAAGTGGCACCGTTCGAAAGGAAAAGGAGTTCCGCACAAGCACTTCCTCCCCGGACCACGTACGCCCTCCATCCAAATTTTCCGTAAGGAGGGGGAATTGGAGGCAGTCCGGCGGCGGGCGGTGCTCCACCTCCTATGACAAAATGGAATCGATTTGACGCCGAGGATCGTGACATGTCGAAGCACGGATGTTTTCCTTTGAGCATTTTCACTATCCCGCCGAACCGTAGTGTCCGGGCACCCGCCGCCCCCTCCGACGCTCGGGCCGCGCCCACCGCTATCACTAAAATAAGGGATATCGCCAAGAACCTGATGCATTGATTCGGCACGATCGCGGGAGCCAATGTGGCTTTCTGATATATAGACAATGGAATCATCTTCCGGTTCCTCACCATGGAAACAAGCCGCTCTGCGTGTGCACCAGACCCCAAGATATCCCCCAGCCGGGCTGGCCGCCTGAGAGTGAACCAGATCCCGACAACTGCGTTGTAAGGGACCAGTTGTTTCCCAAATTGCATATTGCCCCTGCCTGCAAGCCCACACTGAGGTTGCCGTAATTACCCAAGTTACCATTTACACCGCCGGTGATGCGAATCGGCCCGCCTGGCAGCGGTACTGGGTACCACCACGTACCCGAGAGCCCACCCGTCGGTGGATAGGCTGGCCAAAGACTTCCTGACGGAGGCGGTGAAGGCGGGGGGGAACCAACGATTCCCGGTGGGAGGCTAACCATCCCGCTCGGATCCACCTTGCCCACCGGATTGGATTCCACAAACTGATACGTATTGGCCCCGTTGATGTTGAGCGGGAGCCAGCGGCATTCGCCTGCAGTATATGCTTCTTCTATCCCGCGAAATCCCGCCGAGGCCGAAGGCCGAGGTTGCGCCTCTGCGCCGGGATAACCGGCGGGGTCCTGGTTGACCCAGCGGCCAAGGGATGGGTCGTAATTTCTGTTGCGGGAATAATACAATCCCGTCACTGGATCCAGCGTCATGCCTACACCGGTAGGCAATGAACAATGATCAACGAACAAAAACCGGGTTTCACCGCTACGAGACAAAGACTCAAAGGCATCGACAGATTCCGCAGATTCCGCAGATTTATTTACCACTGGGGCGGCGGAGGAACGCGGAGGACGTCGTGTCATCGCGTCGTTGTGGTAATATTTCTCATTGCGTGCGACCATGAGCTATTCCGCTAAATGCCGGTTACTCCGATGCGCAAATTCTAACCCGCACAACACTGGATGCAAAACGATTTTGGAGCAACGCCAATTATGCGGCCTGACTGGCGATGGTCTTCAAATTTTGCCGAAATGCCGAGCGGGGCTTTCAAGGGCTCAACGGATCGGAACGGATTGCGGATATACTGGCCGAAATCGAACTTGAAAATGGAGTAAAAAAACAGGCCGCCTGATTTTGCCAATCCACAACATTTGACAGTATCTCTGATCGGCGGCCGCATTGGCGACCGGTTGTTTGCGATGTTTTTGCACTTCACCATCCATGGTGAAACCAAGCATACCACCAATTACCCCATCGCGCCAGTGCCGTTATTGCGAATATTCGCCGCGGAGCAGTAAACAGTTACGCTAGAACCTGCGGGCAAACACCAACGCTACTGTTCGCCCTTCCCGCGTAAATGTGTCAAATCGCCGAATAGTATATTGCCGTACCCCCGCACCGGAAGCGATTAATTGTTTTCGCATCCTGATCTGCGCGAGCAGTTTTACTTCCCCCTGTCTTTGCGTTGTAGTATCGGGTCTTTGGTTGTCACCCAGCGAATGAAGCGCCGACGAAGCTTGAGGAATTTGATTTTACGAGAAACGTCTTTTGGCTTCACGTAGACGGAGTGGAGGGAATAACTGAAAATGCGAGCGACCGACGTCCGCATCCACGGCAGCCCCGAATTTGCCCTCAATCCGGACACGCGGTGGATCACGACAGGGGAGTGATTTGCCCGATTTCCGGTCTTGATCCATCCCGTTGTCTCCACATGTCCGTTCTTCCGGAGAATCAAGTCGACGTCGCGGATCGGGAATACCGCGCCAGCCTGAGCATTGAAGCCTATGTGCATTGAGTAGGCGGCTCCGGCGTGTAGCCAACCAATGTTAAGAATAGGCGACCGAAATGACTGGAAATGAATGTGGTCTGCAATCGCCATTTTTTCCTTGATAAAACTAAAGACGCGGAGAAACATTCGCGGCCGATCCGAGGTAGTGACCATAAACATTTCGCTACCCGCCAAATTCAGACGCTTGAGCATTATTTTCGTGAGCAGCCCGTACACAACAATCCCGCCGTGGACCGAATACAAAATTTTTCTAGGATGCGCGCCATCAACTAATGCTAAGAAGCCCCGCTTCCCGTCGAAGGTATAATAAGCGCAATCACCTTCCGGCAGCAGCAATACTACCGCGTGTGAGCTATCATTCCGAACCACCGTGGCTTGAATATATCCGCCAATGGCCGGAAACCGCCGTAATCCAGCCGGCGGCATTTTGGGGCCGTTCCCCATTGTGAACGTGAACCGTTTGTGAAATGATCCCTCCGATAAATCAAGTTTTGGATGTTCTGTTTCGAGGAGGCGCATTACGCGGCCAAAGGTCACCTCCGTCGGCACGTGCGCGGCGAATCCAACCTGAGGTGCTAGCAGGACGACAACCGCCGCTGCCGCTAGCCATAGGCCCGATCTTCGAGTAGCAGGTTCCTGTGCCACAAATTATACTCCACAACGATGTTATTCCGTTACCAGGAAACCACGAACCCTATTGAACCACCGGTGGGGCGGAAACCGTGTCCATGCGGGAACGAATAGCTCCCCGAACCTCCAATATAGCAGCCCAAGCTGTAATTGGGGCCAAGCCATGGCGGAAGGGGAAATGTTATGACGACTGAACCGCTCGCTGAACCATGTCCCTTATCACCAACTCCACCGGTCCCTGTTATGTGAACGGGTGCTGGGGGAATTTGCGAAGGGGGTGGTGTGGGAGGAGCTGCCACGTTCCCCCACGGATCCACATTCCCCACCGGATTGCTCATCACAAACTGATACGTATTGGCACCGTTGATGTAATGCAACGGATCCTGCGAGATGAATCTGCCGAGGGTTGCGCTGTATTCCCGATGATCAAAATGATACAGCCCCGTAATTGGATCCTGCCTTCCACCCTGATACATGTATTGCCAACTGTAGGCGTCGGATTGCGCCGTCCATGTTGACGATAGAACCGTGACCGTGCCATAAGAGGAATAGGTAAATCGTTCTTCCACGCCCCACGTCTGCGTCGTGCTGTTGTAGCCGATTAAAGATGTCACATCATAATTCGTATTATACGTGGTATAGATACGGTCATTAGCCTGCAATGTTCCATTGCTGTAAGTATCACGCAACACCATGGCGTTGACATATTTTTCTGACCAGACATATTGATATTGCGTATTACTGTTGGCAGTGCCATTCCAGCGTTCTTCAATCACCTGTTCCTGATTGGAATAGTACAGATATTTCGTCGTCCCCGCCGCAACACCATTGCCGCCGGCAGGATAGGTTTCACTGACACGGTATCCCCGCGCATCATACGTGTACTGCGCGATCACCGTGCCGGAGGCGTTTTTCACTTCCACCAACTGATTCCACGCATTATACACATACGTATTACCGTTCTGATCAGTGGTCATGTTGCCGTTGTTATCATACGTCGGCGTCGTTGAGCCGGAGATGGATGTTATCTGGTTCTGGGTGTTCGTCGTTTCCGTCTGCGTGGTGCCGTTGGTCGTGACGGATGACCAGTTGCCTTGGGCATCCAACGTCCAGCTTTGGCTGGCGGAACCGCCGAGGGTGCTGCTGGCAAGACGATTGAGTTGGTCATACGTAAACGTTTGCGAATACGCGGAATCCAGCAGATTGTTCTCTGCGGTAACGTTGGAGTTGTTGTCATAAGAATATGTGAAATTATCCACGGATATGCCAGTGGAAGTATCGATCCAATTCTGATCGACAACTCTGCCGAATTGGTCCAACCCCACATACTGATCTCCACCGGAGCCGATGGAACCGGCGCTGCCGAGGTACGTCAAGTTGATGCCCGTCTGCGGATGGTTTCTCGCCACGATGGTGGACAGGCCCAGATATGAATATTGCTCCAATACTTGTCCGGAATCGCCGGAATTTGCACCGTCGACGATGGAATCCAATCTGCCGATGGCATTATCCAATGCGGCGTTCAGGTTAGTGCCTGAATAGTTGTAATCAATGGTACGCCCGTTCGGATAGACCATGCTTGCCAACCTCGAACCGTTCGATGGACTGGTATAAGTATACTCCACATAAGGTGTCGTAGAAACGTCGACTGCGCCGGAGACGGCCTGATACTGAAACGCCAACTGGCCCAGCCCGTTGTAGATGTTTTCCACCTGATTGACAATCTGCGTGCCGGCCGTGTCGGCATAGCTGGTGTACAGATACGCCAAGCCTTGGGCATTGTACGCAGTATCGATTCTACGCACGCCGCCATCAACGCCAGCACCCAAAGTGGTGACCGTATCGCTGATTTCCCGCCCGGCGGTGTCGTAGGTGTATTGGTGCACGTTGCCGTTGCGATCGGTGGTCTGGATCACTTGGCCAAGGGCGTTGTATTCCTGTGAAACGGCGTCATTCAGCCCGTTGGACGGGTAAACGGTTTGATAGAGCAGGTCGTTGCTGGTGATGCTGCTGCCGGTGGCACCACTGACGCCATAAACGTAATCTGTGGTTTGATTACCGGTAGACGGGTCTTCCGCGGTCATACTGGTCTGGTCGCCGATGCCGTCAAAGGTGTACAGCGTGGTCTGATTTTGGTCGTTGGTGGGGTTGCCGCCGTTGACGGTGGGATCATAAGCGGCGATGGTTTCGGTGGTTTCACCCAGGCTGTTGTAGAAGTTGGCGGCAACATTGCCCATGGGGTCGGTGGTTTCATACACTTTCCCGGCGGCGTTGTAACTGGTAAGCGTGATCAGATCACCGGTGAACTTGGAATCATTTACCGATGCCGGTGCACTAGACGGGCGGGTCCATGGCGTGGCCGCACCGTTGGCACCCACCGGATTGGTGCCGGCATTGACGGTGGCGATCTGGCGGTCGGCGGCATCGTAATAAGTCGCCGAGTAATAGATTCTGGCACCGAGGCTGGAGTCGGAATTGGAGGCGGGTGTCACCGTCAGGCTGCCGTCGGCGTTGACTGCATCGGTGAATAATGCACCTTCGGCACTTGTGCCGAGAATTGGATCAGTATTGAATCTCTGGGCGTGAACGGTTTCAATTAAATTGCCATCGCCGTCGTATCCGTAGGCGGTCTGACTGACGACGACATCATTGGATACCGATCCTGCGGCGGCATAGGTTAAATTGGTTGCTCCGCCGTTATTGACGGCTCCGCCGTCGGTGATATAGGTATCTATCAGTTCGCCGACACCGTTGTAGACATTCTGGGTGACTTGCCCGGT
This sequence comes from Planctomycetota bacterium, assembly GCA_021810145.1. Lineage (GTDB taxonomy): Bacteria > Planctomycetota > Phycisphaerae > WQYP01 > WQYP01 > JAMDCX01. The sequence continues at coordinate 29,549 of JAJZJL010000039.1, forward strand.
GGGGGCGACGGATTCGATGACATTGCCCCTTGGACCGTAGAAGGTGTAACTGGTTAACGCCGAGGTGGATATGGTGCCGGTGGCGGGATCCACGCTGTAGGTCTGGTCTTCATAATCCCGATTCTGGGAGTCGTATTCACTGGTACTGTAGCCGACCAATCCGGCGAGCACCGCTCCGGGTGCGGCGGAGGTCGCGGCAGCGATGGCATTGGCGATGGTGGTTGCTCCGCCGTTGAAGGTAAGCGTGGCCAAGGTGTTGCCAAGGTTATCCAGTGAGTGGACGGTAATGCTGGGGTAGGCATTGTTGGCGCTGGTGACCACCTGTCCGGAACTGTTAAGTGTCAGGCCGGTTTCCGTGGCGATCAGGCGGTCTTCAAAATCGTAGCTAAGCACGCTGACTTGTTGTGTGCCGGCGGTACTTCCGGCGGGATATTGGATTACTTCGGTAACGTTGGAATCACCGACACCGCCGTTGTCATACACATACGAAGTGACTTCGGTCATGTTGTTGCCGGTACCGGCGTTGGAGCCGACAAAATAAGTGGGTGTGCCGGAGGCATTGCTTACCGCATCATTGGTTCCCACCCAGACACTTACGGCACGACCCAGATTGTCATAAACGGTATCGGTAATCGTCCCGTTGGCGTCAATGACCTGGTATTGCCGCCCATCGGCATCGTAACCGTAATAGGTGGCGTAGTAGTTGCCGTTGGGAGCCTGGCCGGAAAGTTGATTGGTTATTTGCGTGCCGCTGTAGGGATCATTGGGCGAGGTTCCCAAGTAGACAGAATTATTAATCGTGGCATAAGCATCGGACTCTACCTGCTGGCCACCGGCGTTATACAGGCTGCGCGTCAGCGATTGGATGGTGAATTGCGGACTGGAACTGCTGCCATTGCCGATGAGATTAAGGACGTTATCCGGGCCGGTGGTAGCGGCATTGCCTTGGATGAAGCTGGGCAATATTGGAATAACCGCCTGACCGATGCCACCACCCGTATAGCTGATCGGCGTATTGGCGCTGAACGTAATGGCTTCGTTGTAGGAACCCTCAAGGGTCTGGCCATTGGCGGAGTAGCTATAGGGAATTTCCGTGCGGGTCATGGTAATCGGTCCGGTGGTGGTCAGGGTGTTGTTTGATGTATCCAATACCACACCGGAAAGCGTGAACATGGCATCTGCGGCGTCATCATAGACATAGAGTGTGACGTTGCCGCTGGGGGAAATCTGTTCGATGGTCCGACCCAAGGCATCGACATAATCGGTGGTGGTTAAATTCAATCCGCCACCGGTGGGTGTAACCCAGCCGCTGGGCAGTTCCGGCACACCATATTGGTTGTAGCCATCGGAGCCGAAGGTCAGCGTTCCGCCCGGATACGTTCCGGTGTAATTGGCCAGATCGGAAAGATTGGCGGTGTTGACATCTTGCACGCTCTGAACGATCGCACCGGTGGCATTGTCATAAGCGGTATAGCTGATGGTGCCGTTGGCGGCCATGGTCCACACTACTTGGCCAAACTGGTTGTACACAGTTTGGGTGGTAGAGGCGATTCCGGAGCCGTTTTGGACGGCGGAGACCACAGGATTATTGGTGGTTTGGTCTTCAATCTGATTCGTGACTTGGCCACTGGAATTCGTTTGCCATGAATAACTGTACGTGGTGGTTTCGGGAGTTGAGCCGCCGTTGGCGGAGCTTTGATACTGCGTATAGGAGGCTTCAGGATAGATTGTATTACCGCTGGAATCCACATGCTGGATGTAGGTGTACGAGTCCTGCTCAACGGGTGTGCCATCAGCGCCTTGCTGCACATAGTCCGCTTCGATGTTACCGGCTACACCACCCGGCGTGGTCGCGGTGGCTGTGGTCGAGGCATAGTAGGCCGTGCTGTCAATCAAACCCTGATTACTGTATACCAATCCTTCGGCGATACCTAGATCGGAATATTGCTGCAAGGCCGTTTCAATGGCCGATACCGTGGTGGCACCATCGAGAATTGAGGCGTTGAGATTGATCGCCGACGGGTTAATGGTCTCCAGCGTCTTTCCTTGACTGTTAAAGTTGTAGGCGGTAATCCAAACGTCACCATTAAGCGATGGATTGCCGACATCAACGGGATCGACGGTCATGGAGAGCATGACATCCCCATTGACGTTGGTGTACACAACATTCTCGCTGCCATCCTGCATTGTCACGGTGGTACGCATGAACCAGGTGTTATAATTATCACCAGCGGCCGAATTTGGATTCAAGTAGTAACTGAGACTCTGTGTGCCCAGGCCGCCGGTGGCCGCCGCCCCGCCCTGTGCGAAGGTTTCCAGCGTCGCCTCATGGTCGGCATCGTACTGAAAATAATTATTGGCATAGGGTGCCACCTGCGCTGCGGTGGCGGAGAACGGATCGGAGAATGCCGCGGAGAGCCGCTGGAAGCTGGTGGTGTTAAATACGTACTGTAAGCCTCCGACATACCCAATTGGCGTCTCGCCGGAATTCAGCATGTCGCCGGGGGTATAGTAGCGATAGTAAGATTCCTGCAGGACGTTGCCGGTACCGTCTTCAATGGAAACCGTCTGCAAATCACCGGCGTTACCATATTGCATATTCCCGCTGTAGCTACCGTCATAATAGGTCAGGGCCATTTGGCGGTAAATGGTGGAGGACGTTTGCCCGGCGCGTTGGAGCGATTGCGTAATAAGTGATACCTTACCCGCATTAATCCCGCTGGTAATGTAAGTGTAGTTATACGTCTCAACATCGCCGGCGGCATCGGTCTGGGTCACGCTGGATATTTGTCCGGATGAGGTGTAACTGAACGTCACCGTATTGCCGGTCGCATCCGTCATGGAAATTAACTGCCCCTGCAGATCGACGGGGGTGGAATTGCTGAAATCATAATACTGCAGCGTGGTGCCAATATCCGTAGCTAGAGTGTATGTACCGTTGTCGTTGTGGATCAAGGTGTTGGTGGACACGGCTTGAGCCTGATACTGCCCCGTAGCCGTGTTGAAGTTAAATACATCTTGGTTGTAGGCACTGTTGACCAGCATAATATTGGGATTTGCGCTGGTGCCACCGCCAAGATATTCCAAATATCCCTGATTTTGGCTCGACCAGCCGTTGCCGTAGGCCGTATTCGGAGTAAAGACGGTCATACTGGTCCAATTGAGGTTGACACCCCAATTGCCATCAAAGCCCGAGGAGGAAAGGCCCGGCGAGGTGATCTGAGGCGATCCATTATAGTAGCTTATCGGATTAGAAGTTCCTGCCGCAGGCGCACCGTATGGAGCGGGGCATTGACAGGGTGTGTAAGGAGGGTTCGTCGGCCCATTGTTGGTGTTATTCAAGGTAGGGACGTAGTGGCGGCCCGGCCCGCATTGTGGCTGCGGAGCCAATACTCCTCCTGTAACATAGCTGCCCGGATCTTGAGCATAGGGCAATGAAATGGCATTCGAGGAGGCACTGGTTGCCAATAGTCCGTCCACCGCTTGCAGATACGCCCCCGCAGCCGAGCCGGCGGCGATGGTGCCGGTGTTATATTCACTGGTCGGGATGCTCTGGCCCGAAGAAGTCAATAGATCGCCGACCTGATAGAGGCCGAAGGCTTCGGTCGTTGTGCCCAACGTACCGCCTTGGTAGCCCGCGGCGTAATCGTCCGGCTCATTGACATTGGTAATAACCGCACTGGAGTCATAGACCCAGGTCGCACCCGACGCGGAGGTCTCTTGAACCTTGAAATAATAGGTCGTGTTCGGAGAGAGCCCCTCCACCACATCATAATTACCCCTGGGTAGTACGGTACCGATGGTGGTAAAATTTACACCGTTTGTGGACTGTGAAATAGTATACGTGTCGCCGGATGTCATGGGCAGGCCATACCAGCCGAATACAACTTCTGTGGGCGAGATAGCCATAGCTGAACCCACAAAGGTCTGGGCCGTTCCAGCCACCGCGAAGGATCCCAAATCCACCACTTGCACCGTGCCGTTATTGACAAACGCCACACCCGTCTCCACAACAATGCCCTCGTTGCTTCCGGTGGCGGGAGAATTGGATTGGTTGAGCAGTATCGAGCCGTTATTGACCAGCGTAGCGCTGCTGCCGGAGGTGGTTTCAATCAAAGCTCCGCCTTGAACGGTGACACCGGAAGCAAGTGTCAACGTCACACCGTTGCCCAGCGAAAAGATGGCCGTGGATTCATCCCCCCATGAAATAGAACCCCACTGCTCCAGATTCAGCACGCCGCTGGAACCGGTGCCAATGCTGATACTGGAAGGAATGTTGAACACGATGTACTGCTCGTAGGTGTTCGCCGGTGAAATCACACTAAGCGTGCCGTCAATGTTTAACGCATTGAGCGTATAGCTGCCGCCGGTTATTTCGGCGATTCCGGTGCCGCTGGTCATGAACGTTGTGCCGGAATTAAAAGTGTAGCTGCCGCCCACAAAATCAACCGTGCCGCCATCGGCGTTAAACACCGTGGATTCAACGCCGCTGCCACTGTTGGCCTGCAACGTCATTCCCACCGGGACATCGACCGTACCACCGATGATCGAGCCTCCGATTAAAACCAGTGTCGGCCCGGTGGTAGCGGCGGTCAAGGTTAACGTATTGCCCGTATTGTTGAGCGTACCGGAAAGTTCCACCTGACCGCTGGTGTAATGAAGGGTGCCCATCGCACCGGTGGAAACATTGCCGCCCAAGTTGAGGGTGCCGCCGTCAATATTGATTGTGCTGCCGGTATTGCTCCATGCGCCGGTGAACGATATAGTTCCGTTATCGATGTCCAGTGTGACCCCGTTCGCCACCGTTACGCCTTCCAGCGTCACGCCGGAAGAATTACTGACTGCGGTCATGGCGATCACATCCCCGCTTAGGCCTATGGTTCCCCCGGTGATTGTCCCACCAGCCATCGTCCAGTTATTAAGCGTGGAGGCCGAAAGTGTGTTGTCGGTATTGTCAAGCGTCCCGCTAAGTTCCACCTGGCCACTGGAATAATTCAGCGTGCCTAATGCAGCGACGGTAAAGGTACCTCCCAAGTTCAGAGTACCGCCGGCAGTCTCGATGGTACCCGCGTTGTTCCAAGCGTTTTCCAGAGCAACTGTGCCTCCATTGACGGCTATCGTCCCATCGTTAATCCAGTTGGCCGTTGAACTGCTCTCCAAGGCTACGGCACCGCTGTTAATACCAAGCGTTGAGCCCGATGCGACTGTGATACCTTCCAGCGTTGCGTTGTTGATCGCCAAATCAACCGATCCCGCTATTGTCAGGTTCTGTAATGTCAGCACGGAACCGGTCAAATCAACGCTTCCCGTGCCAGCGTCAATCGTTCCTCCTGTGATCGTCCCACCATCCATATTCCAAGTATTAAGCATCGGCGCGGAGAGCGTACTATCTATGTTGTTCAGCGTACCTTGTAAATTGACCTGGCCACCGGAGTTGATAATCGTACCGAATCCTGCTGTGGCGAAATTCCCTCGGAGATTAAGTACACCGCCTTGGACATCCATCGCGCCGCCAACAACGCTCCATGAACCATTAGTCCCATTCCCCATGGTTACTGTGGCACCCGAACCGATTGCCACATTGTCACTAACGATCGTGGTCGCACCGTCTAAATTGAGGCTTTGGCCGGAAGTCAGGCTTAATCCCTGATCAAGGGTCACGCCGTTGAAAGTCGCACCATACGCCTGCAAGACACCGCCGGTTGTAAGTGACAGCGAGGTACTGGTGACGGAATTCTCAAATACGATTGTATTGTCCGCCGCCGCGTTTATACTACCGGGGCCACTGACATTTATTCCGTTATCGAACGTTAAGGTTGAACCGGAATTGGCACTATCGGCATTTAGTTGCCCGGCGGCGTAGGAGCCGCTGGCCGGTGCCAGAACAATCTGACCATTACCCGATACAGTCTGGGAGTTGCCAGTGCTATCCACAAAATCAATCACGCCGCCAGCGTCGACCGTGATCGTTGCGCCTGATTGAAGTGCTAGTCCATTTTCGACGTAAAGCGTTGAGCCGGTGAACACTGTGACATTGGAACTTATGGTGGCCCCGTTGAGGGTATAGCCCATGCTGAAATGACTGAAACTCGCGGTTCCAGCCGAGCCATCCGTGCCGGCGACAGCGACCAGGCCCGCGAGATTGGTGCTATTTGAAAACGACAGGGTCTGGGAACTTCCCACCTGCACCCAAGTCGTGCCATTGGTGCTGTAATAAGCGCTATAACTGCTTCCCTGCCGCTGGATTTGCACCCACACCGGGGTCGATATTCCAGTTACTTCGGTGGAACTCATCGACCCACCATCGCTGGGCCGCCACTGAAAACTCACGCCTCCGGAGTTCACCAAAACATCGGCAAAGGCAGCACTGGCATTCATTGAATCACGCAGCATGATGCCTTCGGACGCGGTTGAGTCGGTATTACCACCGATCTCGGCCGTAATTTGGCCGTTGCCCGAAAAGTTCTGGCTGACATAATTGAACTGGTCACTGCTGGTTCCGATACCGGTACCGGCCCCGTTGAGCGTCCATGCATTTGAACCAGCGCTGTACGTTGCAACACCCGTCTGACTGCTTGTGCCGATTCCCTGCGCTGAAAACGCCACGAACGGATTGCCCGTGGCGCTGGCACCGTTTTCAAACAGCAAATTGGCTCCAATAGCCATGGACACCGTACCGCTGTTGGCCAGAACAATAGCCCCTTCAATGTCGGTGGTGCCGCTTCCGGATGTGGTTTCCAAGGTGCCGAGGTTATTGATCTGCAGCGTTCCAGGACTCTGCGTGTTGAAGGTTCCGGCAGCACCAAAAGCAAAAATACCATCCGCCTGATTGTTAATGGTGGCCGTCCCATTAATATAGAGTGTGCCGGTAGCGGCGTAGGAGAGAGTTCCATCGTTAGTCAGTGTCGCATTGCCAAGATATAGCGTGTAAGGGCCGGTCAATGTTACAACCGCACCGCTGTCAATAGTCCAGTTGGTATTGATACTCACATTGCTTAGCGTTACGAGGGCCCCGGCTGTAACCGCCACTCCGTTAGTGCCGCCACTCCAGGTATCGGTGCCGGAGAGATTCACCGAGCCCGTGCCGTTGATCGTGCCGCTGCTGAAGTTCAGAGCGTTAATGGTTAATATCCCATTGGTCGTCAGTGTGGCACCGGTTAGATCAATCTGACCACTGCCGGTGGCACTGATGGTCGTATTGCCATTGAGCGTGAAAGTCTCATTGTTGAAGTCCAGTATCCCACCGGCGGCGGTGAAGGCAGTCCCGCTGGTGTTGGCATTGGAACCCCCGTCATTGCGTTCCACCGTGCCG
>JAJZJL010000163.1 GCA_021810145.1 Planctomycetota bacterium
TATTGGCACTGATGCCCATCAGGTACAAAATGGCCAGACTGATCATCATGCTTGAGGGTATCACGACAATGGCAACCAGCGCGCTGCGGCCATGCAGAAGAAATATCAGACAAATCGCGGCTACCACGATCATTTCCTCACGCAGCGTATCGGAAAGAGTGTTGATTGACCGGTTGATCAGATTCAGGCGGTCATAGCCGGTTTTGAACATGACACCCGGCGGCAGGCTGGCACCGAGGGAGGCAATTTTCTTTCGCACCGCCTGCACAACCCGATATGTATCAGCACCGAAACGCACCACCACAATGCCGCCAACGGCTTCCCCCCGGCCGTTCCAATCCAGAATGCCCAGCCGCTGCTGACCCGCAATTTGCAGCGTTGCAACATTTTTCAGCAGAATCGGCGTGCCATCCTTCGCCTGCCCCACGGGCACCAGTCCCAATTGCCTGAGATTTTTCAGATAGCCCCGGCTGCGCACCACATATTGCAGTTCGCTTTTATCCACAACCGCCCCGCCAACCTCATTATTGGAATCCCGAATGGCCCGGGTAATCTCCCCGGCACTGATGTTGTAGGCGCGGAGCCTATTGGGGTTCAGCACCACCTGGTATTCTTCCACAAAGCCGCCGATTCCGGCCACTTCTGACACTCCGGGCACTGATTCAAGCTGGTAACGGACAAACCAATCCTGCAGCGATCGCAACTGACCGAGATTCAGATTGCTGGACACCAGCGGCTGACCGGAAAGCGGAGATTTTCCGGGTTTATCAAATGCCCGTACCAGCACCAGAGCCGCGCGGCGATCAGCCGGGGCATCGGCCCGATGCCCATACCATTTGCCGGCTTGTGCGGGATCATGCCAGATTCCGTTGGGATGATTTTTACAGTACCAACCGGGGTAGAGAATATATTGATACGCCCAACCCGCTCCAGTGGCATCCGGACCCAGTTGCGGGGTAACACCGGTGGGCAGCAGCGCTTTGGCGTAATCCAGATACGACAGCACCTGATCCCGGGCCCAATATAAATTCGTGCCGGCCTTGAACACCACCGTTACCAGCGAATACTCGAACATGCTCTGGCCGCGCACAGCGGTCACATTGGGAACATGAATGAGCTGCGTTTCCAGCGGGTAGGTTACCTGTTTTTCAACCACGCCGGGTGACTGGCCCGGATAATCCGTCAGGACAACCACCTGCACATCCGATAAGTCCGGCACGGCATCAAGCTTGCTGTGAAACGCCGCCCAACCGGCCAGGACAATGGCCATAACCGAAAGCAGTATGACCAGCACACGATTTTGTACGGAAAACTCTATTATTTTTTTTATCATGAAACGATCCATTCCATCCGGCGGGCGATATGCCGCACAACGCGGGCAGTCACATCTTCATTCCCCTGGGCATGGTTGCAGGCGGCTTAACGACAGCCGAAGGGGTTGTTGCCTTCGGGCGTTGCGCGTGCGGCTTATGGACGGCGGGCGCGGATTTGGCGGTCGAAAGTTTGGGCATAAAGCGGGCCTTTATCGCATTGAGTTGCGATTCAACATCGATGGCAAACTGTCCGCTGGTGAGCACCTTCTGGCCGGGTGCCAGACCGGAGAGAACCTGAACCATATCGTGCTGACCGGTAAGACCGGTCTTTACTGTCACCGGGTCGAAATGGCCGCGCGATATTTCCACAAAAGCCAGTTCACCGGTTCCGGTGTTAATAATGGCCGAGCGCGGCGCGAGAATGACGTGCTGGCGCGGTTGCGTGCGAATATTTGCCAGGGCATACATTCCGGGCCGCAGGTTGTGCGACGAGTTATCCAGAACCATTCGCACCGCGATGGTATGGTTTGCCGGATTTTCAAACGGATCAATAAAAACAACTTTACCGGTGAATGATCTGCCGGGAAACGCGGCGATCCGCGCTGTAACGCGCTGCCCGAGATGCACCCACGGAATCTGGTTTTCATAGATATAACTATCCAGCCATAACGACTGGAGATTTTCAATGCGCATGGCCGTTTTTCCGGCGTCAATGCGCGATTTCTGCCGCACGTTAACGTCAACAAGGCAGCCCGTCGCCGGACTGTAAAAACTTACAAATGTCATCGGACGCAGCGAATGTTCAATTTTTTTTACCTGCGATCCGCTGACACCAAGATAGTCCAATCTCATGGCCACGGATGTACGCAGTTCGCGGGCGTCCCGGATAACACCGGAATTGCCGGTTTTGCACGCCGCCAGCAATGATTGCTGGGCCGCAATGAATTCATTTTCAGCCGCAACGATTCTGGGGCTGTAAAGCGTAAAGAGCTTCTGCCCCTTGCGAATCATCGTGCCGTTGGTGGCGGCATAAAGCTTACCGATCCAGCCGCCGGCGCGGATTGTAACACTGTAACGCCGGGGTGCGGGAACCTTCAGGAATCCTACGGTATGCACCAGGCGAGATAACGGGCCGATTGTAACTTTTTGCGTTTGAATGCCCATATTCTGCACCATCGCGGGATCCACGCGAACTTCTCCCGCAACGGAAGAACCGGAAGCCGGTGCATAAACCGGAATCAATGCCATTCCCATGGAACTGATTCCCGGCTTTGGTGAAATGGAAGCCGGGCCGACCATCGGATCCCACCAGTACAGAACTTTTCGCTTTTGCCTGGTCTTATCAACCGGCCTCCGCGTGACGACCCGGCCCGGTGACGGACGGGGTTGCCGGACGCTTGCGGTACCGTAGCTTGCCGCATTAAACCACATGCCCGCCGCAAAGCCCGCGATCAGTCCCACGCCTGTCGTGAGAAAGATAACTATGTTTCGACGCATCATTCACGTAATCCTTCCTCTACCCGGCCCACCGCAGCCATTTCCGGTTGCGGCGCATATTCTGCCGGAGTTTTATGTTCAGGTCGCGCAACGGTCCACAGCGGCGGCCTGCCGGCCACGGCTGCATCGTCGTATGGCACCGGCAAACGTGGCTGACCATTTACCAGTGCTGTTCGCGACGAATATTCGGCGAATACAGCACGCCTGCTGGAGAATGAAACGAGAGAACGAACGGAAAAGTTCCAGGGGGCAACAAGAAACATCCAGAAATGTCAGAAACCCATTATCGTCACGAGGACGCCCCATATTGCGCGGCATTTCCGGATCGAAGTAAAGTATCACGCAGTATTTCCCGGCCACGGTAAAGTCGTGACCGCACCGTACCGACTGGCACCTCCAGGAGTTCCGCCGCTTGCTCATAGCTTAAATCGGAAACATCCACCAGCAGCAACGTCCACCGGTATTCATCACGCACAGTGCGCAATGCGTCAATGACACATTGATCCGAGAAATCACTGATAAGCGCATCGGCATCGGCGGCGGAGTGCAGGTCCGGCGGAAATGGGCTGGTCGTTTCAGCTTGCGCCGGTTCATCAATCAGCGATTCCAGGCTCATGTCACCACCGTGTCTCTTCCGGCTGCGTAAGCTGTCCCGCCAGGTGTTGCGCAGAATAGTCAGCAGCCAGGCACGCACGCCATGGCTTCGCAATTCAAAATCATTCAGAGATCGCCACGCCTTCAGCAGCGTTTCCTGAGCCAAATCTTCAGCATCGCCGGTTTTATGCGTCAAGAATATGGCGCAGCGCAACACATGCGCCCGTTGAGGCCAGATCAGTTCATAGAAGCGTTGATTCTCTGTTTCGTGCGTACGATTCAACTCCAATGAGGTTCCGCATGCGCCAAACCATCCATACGATCCGGAGGGAATGGAGCTGTCAGACCCTTGGCCTATCTTCTGGCAGTTCGATCCAGAAATCCCGCCAGCACGGATGGTTTCTGCCTTCCCATTGCGCAAAACCAATGTTTGTTTACGCGGCGCATAACCATATTGATATCTCCCGAGCGCGATAACACTTCCGCGTGCCCGGCGATCGTGACCACGCGGCCACTTGGCATGCCGGCATTTTTCACATTGCACATCACCATTACCACCGGCTGGGATAAGTGCGTTTTGATTACCATGCAAGCTACCGACCGGTGATCCACCAACTGACGGCAACAACCTGCGGTTTCGCCGGGCATAAGACGGCAGTTCATCGGCATTGTCATAGCTCCGGCTTCGTTAAATTGCTGCCCTGCCGCCGTTAGATGCGAATACACCCCCGCCAGATCAGCCGCGGAGAGCCGGGGAGTGCCGGAACTCAGCAGTAGAACCATAACCGCGAGGGCGGCCGCAACACCGGCAAGCGGCGTGGCAAACCAAAGCCACTTCCGCGGGCGGCGCCGATTAATCCGCCGGCGCAACTCCGCATCCAGCCGACTGGTATCCACCGGCATAGTGGCAAGCCTGGCCAGGCGGCGCGAAACCGCCTGCTGCACCCCATTGCCATCCGGTTTTCTGTCAGGAATCTCCTGCATACATTGCTCCTGCCCGTTGTTCACCCGCGGCCGCGGCAGCACCATATTATGCTGCGCGTTTTTCCGCCAAACAAACATAGTAACGTATCCCAAGGCCAAAAAGTTCCAGGAATGTATTGAACACCGTTAAAAATGCTCCCCGAACTTCCCCGCCCCCACCATTTGCGGGAATTCCGGACTTGGAATGAACTCCCGGGGCATTGGCAGGAATCAAAGTCGAAAATGGTGCCAAAACAAAATCAGCCGCCGGGTTCAGGCAATCCACAACACTTGGCAATAGCTCTCACTTGGCTTGATTTCCCAGCCGCGGGAGTCGCGGACGGGAAAATCTGCGGTGCGCACTCGGCGGGAATGTTTCACACAGCACCGGGCCAATACGGCCGCCTTCGCGCCATTTCTCGCCCCGCTCCCACGTTATCCGCAAGCCACCCAGCCAATCAGATCCCCACTTGTAATCAAAGTCACCGGGCCCACAACCCCCTGGGGTACGGCATCTCCCGATTTAGTGCGGCGCACCCGAGCTTTTAAATTCCCCGTCGGCAGACGCGATGATGCTTTCCCCAAGCGCCATGATGGCTGGTTTAGAGCGGAAAGCTCGCCAAACCGTGAGCAGGCCGCCGATAATCGTGGCACCGATTGCTGCCCGCATTCCATAGCCACCGGCCGCGCCCAACACGATCACAAATGTGGGGAATGCGAATCTCCAATCTCTCAGAGCCACGAGCCTTAGATTCGTCACACGCGGACAATCCTCAGGTGACATCTTTGTAACTCCACCCCACCATAGAACCACGCGCCCACCAGAGATAAATCCGCAGACAGTTCCTTGCTTGGTGGCGAGCGAAAGTCCCGCTTTGACTCGCAAGTTCGGTACGTCTGCCACAGCAGTTCTGAGTACCGTCACCATCTGGATGAGAGATATATCGGTCACGATATTAACGTTCCGTAGAGTTCGGCCAATGGCGTCGGTTGCATCGCTTACGGGAGAGATCAGCGATCCAACTAAGCCCGGATTCGAAGGATTGTCGTTGAGGTTTTTGGTATCGTGTCGTTCGGATTGAGACCTCATCCATTCCTCGAAGCGCCAATTGCAATATCCCTGGCTTGTCGCGATAGCGATCCCCATAACAGCGGCACTGATGCCTACCGCCGCTTCCCATTTCTGCAGCCAAATGAGGAATAATATCGTTGAGGATGCTTCGGGCTTTTTTGGATGTACGGTAGATACTGCGCCGCCACTCTTCCCGGCAATGAGGCGAGACGGAGACGATTCCGTAGCTTGCGACACAATAGTGGCATGCGTGACGGCCAGTATTATCAGTGAACACAACGCTATACCGATGCACGCTCTCATAGTACGCGTATCCCAGAGCACCTCAGTCCATCGATTCGCCATAATTGATCCCCGGAAGACGCATCCCGCTTGCGGCCTATGGATTATTTGCAACGACCCCGATAACGAGCGACCCAAGGCCCAGCGCCACGCCAAGAGGTTCCAGTCCCGGCACCACCGGGCACCGCGGGGGCTGGAAGGGGCATCAATCGTTCGATACATCATTCATGGTGGAATCCGCATTAGCTAAGCCCCCGTTCCACCCTTATTTGGCCGTGTCTTCACACCTCTGTCCACGCCCCCCTCGAACCCCGCTGTTTTGCATGACCTACTCAACCCCATTCCGACGAGCATCCTCCCGGGCCTTCTGGAGTTCCGGCCCCAACACCGAAAGAACCAGTTGCTCCAATTTGATTGCGGATTCAGAACACTCCGGCCTGAATCGGGCGCAATTGCAGACCGCATTGCGGAGCAGGACCCGGTCGCCATCCAAAAAGCCTGCCGTTGCGACCCTTTCTGCTTCCTCGTGCAATATTGCCCGCAGTTTAGCCTCGACTTGGTCAAGCGTACGGGAGGCCTCCGGGAGGCTCTCCCACGTGTAGCGGATAGCCAGCGCGATCCCGGCGTTGATCGGGTCCCAGAATAGGTCCTCGCTGAGCGAGAATTTGCCGCCGCCAGGCTTCCAGGGTTGCTGTAACATATTTCCGACCTCCAACTTATGAGCATATGCATGTTGTGGTTGAGAACGGGAAAACCTCGCCTACGGCGAGGGTCATACAAAAGCCCATGGCACCTGGTTGGATCTTTGGCGTGTCGAATATCGCGCATGGCGCGCGCCCCTCTTCACAGCACGCACCCAAGCTGCCCGCCATCGCAAGCTCTACGGTAAAATTTGTGACCCGCGTTCCGCAGAAAAATGGTTTGCCAACCGTGCAGGTGCGTTGGCAAAAACAGGCCCCAAATTGGGGGGAGGCCGGAATGCAGAAGTACTTCTCGGCAACGGTGCCCGAATTTGTACACGCCGGGTCCGCCTCGGCCCCAGCCCGTCCCCCGAAATACTCATACAAATTTATCCCACCAGCGACGCCGATCGGCTCGCGTTGGATCTCCCGAGTGGTTGCTCCCAAAGCGTTTCCGGATTTCGGCTCCTGCCTTAACGCGACATAAGCTCCCGGGCCGGCGAAAATGATGTTATTACCGCACGCATCGGCAGCTCGCTCAGCGCTCAGAAGTTTACCCGGGCGCACCGGGGAGCAACGACCAACGGGCAGTGCGCCTCTTTCACCACCAAGGCACAACGACACAAAGTGTCCCGCCAGCGATTGGTTCCCGCGCCGGCATTCCCGAACTTGGGTCAAATTGTCATTCAACGCGACCATGGGATTCTCTTATTTAACGGCTGGGATTATTATAACACCAACCCCCGACCTTCGCCTGACAATTCACCGCGCAATCCAGGCGATTCGTGTCTCCGTCGCCATGGAAATTCCTCTACTCGGCCCCACGGCACCACGATCAGGTCACGGAAAAATCCAAGAACTAATCGCGTCCCCGTTTCACTTCCCTCAAAGCTGGCCACTGATCTGCGGGCCTGTTCCAAGGACAGAGGTATTTGTGTTCGGATACACTCGCTTTTGATGCTTTTGTGCCAGCGTTCGATCTTGCCATCGCTCTGAGGATAAAAAGGACTGGTCCGGACATGTGTCATACCGGCAAGTCGGATGAACTGTTTGAAGTCGTTGGCTATAAATTGCGGGCCATTGTCGGAGATGATCCTTGGGGTGGCATGGGGGTGCATTTCTCTGGCCTTCTGGAGGATGATCTGGATTTGTGCCTCGGTCATGGATTCCTGAATCT
>JAJZJL010000164.1:0-3014 GCA_021810145.1 Planctomycetota bacterium
GTCAATGATCAGATCGTCATCCGTCCCATGATGTATGTGGCACTGTCGTATGATCACCGCCTGATTGATGGCCAGCAGGCCGTAAGCTTCCTGGTGCACATAAAGGAATCCCTGGAAGATCCCACCCGGCTGCTGCTGGAAATTTAATTGGATCATTCCGGAGCGGCGCGTCGGTATCCGGGACAGACTGGCTTTGCCGGCAATGGCGCAGTTGTGCTTGCGCCACAATCTGTCAAAATTCTTCGCGACCTGCGAAGAATTCCCAGCTCGGCACACCGCGTTTTTGGCGGCCGGTTACCGCCGGCAAAGCCGGCGGCTATGTGATGTTTGGTTGCGGCTTCGCCGCGCTGGGGTATCATTGCTTTTCGGATTTCACCGTGGTGCGATAAGATAGTCGTTGCGCGCTCGTAGCTCAATTGGATAGAGCATCCGCCTTCTAAGCGGACGGTTGTGGGTTCGATTCCCGCCGAGCGCAATAGCTGAATTGAAGGCCTTTTTTTACAGTTCAATTCAAAAATAGGGGCATGGTCTCGCAGATATGGCGGCGAAAATGAACTTCGCGCGGGGCGGTTCGATCGTGCGGATGATCTCATCGGGCGGCGAGCCGGAACGTGTGATTTGAAGAACCGATATCGGCTCTGAAAGCCGGTTGTAGATCCCGTGGTCATAAGAAGGCAAAATCATCAGAATATATCAAAGTGTCCGCCAGCGACCTGCTGGCCCGTTCATCATGGATGATGCCGGTTTTTCAGTGATGGCGATGGAACAGGAGAAATCGCATATGCTTATTCTTTCGATTCCGGCAAATCGAGCAGGAATTTCCAGATCGGAACAACTTCAATCGTTCCCGCATCCGTTTTGATTCGCTCGCTTTGGGCGCGAGTCACGATGGTTGCGGACTTGACCTTCAGGTCAGTCATGGACTCGATGAGCGCGGCCACCTCGCGCTGGCGAGCCTGTGGTTCGGCCAGGGTTTCGCATACCTGAATCAGCATGAAGGCTCCCCGGCGTGATGGCACGACGAAATCGACCTCCCGGCCGGAGGCTGACTTGTAATAAAAGATATCCGTGAACACGCGTCGCAGTGCGGTGAACACCAGATTTTCCAGAAGATGTCCGTTATTGACCAGAATTCCCGATGACAGCGATGAGATCATGGAATGATCGACGCAATATGCCTTTTTGGGGTTGGTGTGGCTGCGCGCCAGGGAGGCGTCGAATATCCGAACGCTGAAAAGAAAATAGGCATCCTCGAACCACGTCAGATAGTCCGACACCGCGGACTTGGGGGCGTGATGCCCCAGCGATTTTAGATACCCGGTAAGCCGATTGACCGAATAGGGTGACGCGATATTATCCACCAGCCAATGGGCCAGATCGTCCACCGCCTTGGGATGAGCCACGTCGTGGCGTTCGACAAGGTCGCGAAAAAGTACCGCGTGAAAATATTCCTGGTGCATTTTCACCCGTAGCTGCCGCGGCAGTCCCAGCACTTCCGGGAATCCGCCGGTTTGCCAGTATTCGGTGAATGCCTTTTGAACCAGCAGCCGCCGTCTGGTTGAAAGCGGGCCCGCACCGTCGATTCCTTTATAGTCCAGAAACTCCCGGAACGAAAAGGGGAACATCTCCCAGGACAAAGCGCGACCCCGCATCTGCGTGGCTAGCTCCTTCGAGAGCATGCGCGCCGACGAGCCGGTCAGGTAAACTTGGCATTTTTCGCTGCGCATGAGTCGATCCACGAAGGGTTCCCACCCGGAGATGGTTTGAATCTCGTCAAAGAAGCAGTAGACGGTTTCGACATTCTTCTTCTCCGGGAACAGTGCATAGTACGCCTCGGTCACCAAGCCGATTCCCGCTTGCTGAAGGCCGTGCAGCCGATCATCAAAAAAGTTGAGATACAGGATGTTCTGGCGCGGCACATTGTGGTTCAGCAGCCGCTGGATGATCTGGAACAAATAAGTTGACTTGCCGCTCCGGCGAACGCCGATGCAAACCGAAGCCTTGCCGGAAACAGCCTGCAGCGATATGCGCCGGGGTACCCCGGGTTCCAGTTGGCTTTCGTGAAAGTCCAGGATCAAGGCCTTGATCGTTTCAATCATATCCGGAAGACCAGTCGTATATATCTCCAGTTTAATATCATACTGGAAATAAATATATCCGGTTTCCACATGATGTCAAGGGCTTTTATAACATCAGACATATAGTAAAGCTGAGGGGATTTTCATCGTGATCAGTATGATCCAGTATGATCAGTATTGTCAGTATGGTCAGTATTAACAGTATTAACAGTATTATCAGTATTGATCAGTATTAACAGTATTATCAGTATTGATCAGTATTAACAGTATTATCAGTATTGATCAGTATTAACAGTATTATCAGTATTGATCAGTATTAACAGTAACATCAGCATTAACGGTATCGTCAGGAAAAGCGGTGCCGGCGGCGGTGAGATATTGACGGTAGAATGAATCGATACTGTCTGGGGGTTTCAGTTCCGGGTTCCGCCCTTGTAAAATGGTGGGGTGTCTGGCATGGACTTTCAGTATCGAAAGGATCGCAATGGGTATGAAGCGGAAACGGTTCAATGATCGGCAGATCGTATCGATACTCAAAGAAGCGGATGCCGGGAATAAAACGGTCGTTGATTTGTGCCGGGAGTATGGAATCAGCGAAGCAACGTATTACGCGTGGCAGCGAAAATTTGGACAACTGTCCGAAGCGGAGATCAAGCGGCTGCGAGATCTGGAGAAGGATAATGTGCGGCTCAAACGTCTCGTGGCTCAACGCACCCTGGAGGCCTCTGTGCTCAAGGAGTTCCTGCATATCAAGTAATCGCCGCCATGGTATGTCGCGACGTCTGGCAATCCGGAAAATCCACCGGAACGGCAGCTTCCGGTTAAATCATGCCAATGCCTCTAAAAACCCGGCCGCAAGCTGAAATACCATATCCGTTTGCGATGTGCACTGGTGCAAGTGGCGGTTTGCAGCACTCGATTGTTCGCCCGGCAAAA
>JAJZJL010000164.1:3024-7529 GCA_021810145.1 Planctomycetota bacterium
CAAAATCGCGAAACGAAATTCAATTGCCCGCGGCGCACCGCCCGATCCATCTGATTGGTTGCTCGACAATTCTCGAAAATGTCGCCCGTGATCAGCTCTTCCCCCAATCGTGATGCGTGAACATGCTTCCAACGGTCTGTGGGGAAATCACCGGTTGCGACATGCTGCCATTTGCGGCCAATTATGTTACCTGTATTGGTATTCAATCCGCGATCTAAACGGCAAAATGGCCATCGGCCGTTGTAATGGTGTGATAAAAAGTGGTACATCATTGATAAAAAGTGGGACTTCCAATTCCCGCGCAAGCGTGTCATAGTGTGGTTGCTGATGAAATTCGTGTATTGACCTTCACAGCCGAGGTAATGCCGCGGGGCAACTTCGGTGAAAAGAGGGAGAGCCTTGAATCGGCGTTAAAGAATGTTTATCTGTGGTTATTGTAAATGTGTTCTTTTTTTTTCAGGAGTAAGAGAAATGCTTTCATTGACATCCGAATCACGTAAAGGTATCGCCATTCTTTCAGCGGGGGCGGCGGTGCTGCTCTTAACCGGCTTAAGCGTTTCCAGCGCCGGGGCGGCCAATCTGACATGGGATCCCAGCGGAAGTGCAACCGGTCCTTCCAATGGCAGCGGCACCTGGAACAGCACTGGCGCATATTGGTACAACGGTACCGGCGTTCAGACCTGGAGCAACGGCAATGGTGCGTACTTTGGTGCCGGCGCCGGCGGCAGCGGAAGTTATACCGTTACGCTCGGCAGCAGCAGCGGCACGTATACAACCATAGATCTGGGAATCAATAATTCCGGCAACGCGTACGCGCTTGACGGTATCGGTGGCACCATTACCGGCACTGGACAGGTAGTCGTCAACGGAAATCTGACGCTGGAAAATCTTACGCTCAGCGGTTACAAGAACATTGCGGTAAACACCGGCGGCGTCATCGGCAGCCAGTTGAATATTAACGCCGGTGCCACCATTTCCATGCCTGCCACCAACACCAATTTGTTTCTCAGCGATGTCCCGGGTGGCGGCACCAGCGGCACGACAGGAACGGTTGATGTCAATGGCGGTTCGCTGACAATTGGGGCGATTACCGTTGCCGCCAACAGCACTCATCAGGCGGGGATATTGAATATCAACAGCGGTACGGTGACCACCGAAGCGATTGCCGGAATCACCAGTAAAAGCACCCCGAGCGTAGGTTCCACAACGACCGTCAATCTTAACGGCGGTACCCTGGCCACGCGCTGGATTACCTCAACAAATAATGGTGCTGTTATTGTGAACTTCAACGGCGGTACGCTGCAGGCGTCCAATGTTGGCGGAATTGGTGCTGCCAGTGGTTCTCCATACACCATTCCGACAGGCAGTGTCAATGTGCAGACAGGCGGGGCAATTATTGACTCCAATGCACATACATATTGGATTCAATCGCCACTGGTGCATGATTCCACGCTGGGATCCACCGCCGATGGCGGACTGACCGTGATGGACAGCAAGGCCACTGGTTCTCAGACGACCTCCTTTGTGACGTTGCAGGGCACCAATACTTATACCGGACCGACTACGGTGCAGGCGGGCGGCGATCTGGTGCTGGCCGGTGCGGCAACCGCCGCCAATTCCGCAGCGCTTGCCGCGGGCACTATTGCCGACAGTTCATCGGTAACGGTCGCTTCAAACGCCGTGCTGACGCTGGCCAATAATGCCGCGGCAACCCAGATCAATGCACTGAACATCAATGGCGGCAGCCTCACGTTCGAATTGAACAGCAGCCAAACGCCCACTCTGTCAATCGGAACCGCCGCCAATGTCAAAGGCGTCAACACGATCAATATTTATGCTCTTGCGGGCACATCGTCGTTCACCTTTGGTACCTATACCCTGATTACCGACAGTCTTGGCGGGCTTTCAGGAGGAACCTTCGCGTTCGGCAACGGCCAGCAGACGGCCATTGCCGGGCCGCTGTCCGGCGGCAGCAGCTATCTGTTGACCCTGGGAAGCACCGATACGACGGAAACCCTGACGATCAGCGCGGTTCCGGAACCCGCTTCGCTGGGGTTATTCGCCATTGGCGGCATGGCTCTGCTTCTGCTGGGCCGAAAACGTAAGGCTCATGTTTAATTCCGACTTCAACAAGCGTATTACAGCAGTGCGAGAAGGCCGCGAGAGTTCACGGCCTTCTCGTTTTTATCGCGTTATTTGATAAACTGTAAATGATCAGCCGAATCGTGATTTTGCCAGAGTGTGGAAAAAAGGGACCGGGCCACCGGGCAGTTAGCATCAATCATCCAGGAGTTTACGTGCTTATGTTGTTGAAATCTTCTAAGAGCCTGTTTGGAAACTCCGCCGGGAGCGCCTTGGGGCGGCAAACGGCCGTCTGCGGCGTCCTGAATCCTCAAGATATTCCGGAATATGCTTCGGATCTGCGTCCTTGCATCCAACCATTTTCCCCCCCAATTCACCCGCATCGGACTTTTCAAACAGGCTCTAAGGATTTTCGGCCTTTATTCCAGAGGATTACCGCGGTGATCGGACTTGCCGCTGTCATTTCATTTTCCGGCACGGCTACCGCAGCCAGTCAAACCGGCAGCGGTGCTGATGCCGCCAGAACCGCATTGCTGATTTCGGACGCCGCTACCCAGCCAGCGCCCGCCGGCGAATATTCCCCCATTGGATTGTCTCCCCGGCAAATTAACGCAGAGGCGCAAAGTCTGCTGGCAAAGATGACGCTGCCGGAAAAGGTGTCGCTGCTTTCGGGCTACCGCCCGGCCAAGGCAACGCATTCCGTGCTGCGGCTTGGGATTCCTGCTATCCATGTCAGCGACGCAACATTAGGCGTGGTGGATTGGGGCCGGTCAACGGCTTACCCGGCGGGACCTTGTTTGACCGCCGCATGGAACCGGCACCTGGTTTACCGTGAGGCGCAGCACATCGGAATCGATGCCCGGGCAAAACATGTGGGCATGCTGCTGGGGCCGGGGGTTAATATTCTCCGCCAGCCGCAGAATGGACGGAGTTTCGAGTACATCGGCGGCGAAGATCCCTTTCTCGCGTCTCAACTCGTGGTGCCTTACGTGCGTGGCCTGCAGTCGGAGGATGTCATAGCATGTACCAAACACTTTGTGGGCAATGAAATTGAAACCCAGCGCCCCAGCATCAATTGCATCATCAGCCGCCGGGCCTTGGAGGAAATTTATCTACCGCCTTTCCGGGCCGCCGTGCGTCAGGGACATACCTGGATGCTGATGTCGGCATGTAATCGAATTAACGGCGAATATGGATCAGAAAGTCATTTTCTTCTTACCGACCTGCTGCGCGATACATGGGGATTCCAGGGTGTAACCAGATCGGATGCGGGATGTGTCTACAGTACGGAGGGAAATCTCCGTGCCGGCTTGAACATGGAAATGCCCAAAACCAATAAATATTCGTTCGCGGCGATCCGTCGGCTGTTGAATGAAGACAAGATTTCCGTTGCGCTGATTAATCGGCGGGTTTTGCCGATTCTGCGCATGATTGTGGCCATGGGATTTAATGATCCGGCCAATCCGTTTAATCATCGTCCGGCAGACACCGCCGGTGATAACGCGATTGTCAATGAAGTCGCGGCGGAGGGGACGGTGCTGTTGAAGAACCGCCATGATATTCTTCCGTTGAATCCGGCGCGGCATATCAATGTGGTGTTCATCGGGCCATGGGCGACGCGCGCTGTTACCGGTGGCGGAGGTAGCTCGCATGTGCCTCCATCGGTGGTTCCACCCATAACATTATTCAACGCCGTCAAACAGGCAGGGGGTACAAATGTACATCTTGCGGCGATTCCATGGGACGACACTTACAGGCCATTCTGGGGCCGCGGAGCGTTGACAACTCCGGATGGCAAGCCCGGAGTTGTGGCTGATTACTATGCCAACGGTCATTTCCGGGGAAAGCCACAACAGGTGGTGCAGCGGAATATTTCTCTCAATCCGCCCGGAACTTTAAGCCGCCATCAATCCGAAGGTCCGGACAACAGCCATGCTGCTGCGCTTATTGGGGTGCTTACCAGAATGACCCGCCAGGCCAGTGCGGGCAAAGCTCCCATCAGCGTGATCTGGAAAGCGGCGATTCATCCCGGCCGCACCGGCAGGTACAGCTTTATCTGTGCGGTCAATGGTTCGGGCGAGGTATATCTGAACGGCCGCAGGATTATTGATTTGTGGCTCCCGTTCTGGCAAAGGCCGGCCCATCCGCTCAAAGGGGCCTTGACCACGCTTCGTCTGCGCGGCGGTGAAACGTATCAGATACGCGTGGTGTACCGCAGCTTTATTAACAAGCCCGCGGTCATCGGTTTCGGCTGGGTGCCGCGAAAAAGCGTGCATTTGTTTACTACCGCTCAGCGGACGGTGATCCGCAACGCCGATGATGTTATTGCCTGCATGGGGTTTAATCAGACCATTCAGCGCGAGCAGGCGGATCGACCGTACAATCTCACGGGTCCGCAAAATGAATATCTGCGCGATGCGGCG
>JAJZJL010000040.1 GCA_021810145.1 Planctomycetota bacterium
GGCTTGCCAGCAGCAGCCCAGCCCCAGCGACGCTAAACAAGACCAGCGATGCTGGCTCAGGCACCGGTGGTGACGCGGCTGAAAGTGTGGCGGCTGAAAACTGATAAACTGCGCCTGACGGTGCTGCGCCGAATACAAGGCTCACGTTCATTGTGTCCCCAGTGGCCAAATCGAAGGAAACCACATCAGACCAAGTGGTCGCTGTCGGGTTCGAGAACGAAGTACCCCCTACCGTTGTCGCCACACCGGTGCTGTTGATCGTGAAGGTGTCCGTGCTGGTGGTACCAGTGGTAGCAGCGTTACCAGTTTTATTGGCAACCAAATCGGAGTACAGCACCAATTGCTCCGGTCCACCATTGCCGGTGACAGTGAAACTCGCTGTGTAGCCGCCGCTTGGTATATTCCAACCATTCTGGTTATAGGTAATATCCGTCTTCTGGAGGCCATTGGTGGCGGTAAATTTCGCATTGAAATAGGGAACTACGTCAGAGCTGGCCACGACGGGAAATCCGTACATGCCTGAGCCGCCGTTCATTTGCTCCACGGTGGTGGCTTGTCCGTTATTCGTTTGGGTACTTGAAAAATCCGCGTAGTGGTACCAATCTAAGTTGCCTTGGGTAGTGAGATTGACCATTGGGGTTACCGTTGAGGTATTGGTCAAGATGTTTTGGTTTGCGGCGGTGATCGTATCAGCGTGAGCTGATACTGACATGCCTCCCACTGCCAAACCAGCGGCAACCGCCAGCAAGGTTTTGGTGAAAGTACGGTTAATCATAGAGACTCCTCCAATTGCGCGAGCGAAGCCAAATAATCAGCCTTCGGCTCGTTGCACTGAAAATTTCAGACACCACAGCGGACCAGACACCTTGCCTGGCCTTTAAAGCACTGTAGAGCTGACGAAGGTCCCGGAGCACGCGCTCCAGCGACACATAGGTATAGCTGCATGCCACAAGCGGGAAACCCAGTTCCTTAGAACACGTCCGTTCTTATCCGAGAACTTGAGTGTCATCGCTTGACTGCATTAATCAAACTCAACGAGTTAAGTATAGCGCCTTTAATTGTTGATACAATAGATGTTTTATAAAATGTTTTTGCTTTTTTATAAATCTCTTAACACTGTAAAAAAACGGTATTGAATATTACTGTGTTAAGTAGAATCACGGAATTTAAGGTCAAAGTTCGTTTTGCAGAACGGACAGCATCCAGTGGATCGTATCAACCACGGCTGGATCGCTCGCAGTGCCGCTTCCCACGTCACACCGGAAGTTTGTTTTGAGCGCAGGAAGATCAACTGCACAAACAGAATAGGCCACGCACGACAGCACCAGATGATGGTTGAACCCTCTGCATGATCGACCTGCGTAATGGTCAAAGCCGAAATCAGTTTTATCACGCTGGAAAAGTTGTTCGATGGCGTTCCGCCGATCCATCCACCACCGAAGAAGAGCACCATGGCCGGCCGTGAATCGCTCGCCCGCCATGCCGACGGGTCAAAAATGAACAGGCGGAGTTTCTGTTGCGGCGTCGTTTTATACACGATGGATGTTGTCGGGACGAGCTTTGCCGGCGATAGTGCCGCTTTCGCTAAGCCGGGCATTAAACCGGCCAGCGGAAAGCACACCACCATCGCCGATGCGTGATTTGTAGGCTTATATACCGTTGATGTCCAGGCCGGACTTTAAGCGTTTTCGAAAAGCGCGCGGAGTATATCCGGTGGCTGACCGAAAAAAGGTCGCCAAGTACTGGGCGGAAGAAAAGCCGGCGGCAACGTCGATTGAACGCATGGTCATGTCCGTGGTCAGCAGTCTTTTGATAAGCTGCAGTCGAAAACGATGTATTTCGTCCTGGGGAGAGCGTCCCAGTATTCTGCGAAAGTCGCGCTCAAGTTTCCGGCGGTTTACCGGCACGGCGCGCAAGAGGGTTTTCACATTTATGCCGTTACGTATGTTGTCGCGAATATAACGAATGGCGGCCGCTACCCCGGGATCTGATACGGCCAGAATATCCGAGGAAATGCGAACTTGAACATCAACCGGCTCAATAAGCGCCGGTTTGCGAATGGATCGCTTTTTACCCAGCAAAAGATGGCCGACTCTTACCGCTTCACTGCCAACCCGGGAAAAGTCCTGATTGATGCTCGATAACGGCGGATTGCCATATTCGCAAAGAGCGGGATCGTTATCCACAGCCAGAATGGCTATTTCTTCGGGAATATGGATTCCACGTTCAAACGCGGCATGGGCCACAAGCAACCCCCAACTGTCGCGTGCAGCCATGATGGCAACTGGCTTCGGCAGTGATTCCAACCAATCGCCAATGGCGTCGAGTTGATCATATTCCACCGTTGCGTTCGGAATAATGGTGTGGCAGCTAAATGATTCAAAACTCCAGGGACATGTACCGGTTGGTCCGGCAGACAAATTGCCGGTTTCCGCCAGGCGGTTCCTGAATCCATTCATGCGGTCGGTGACAAATGTATATTCAAAGCTCCCCAGGAACGCAAAATGCGTGAATCCGCGATCTATAAAGTGCTCGGCTCCCATGCGCCCGATGGCCACATCATTGGTGTTGATGGCAATAAAGTCGTTCCATTTTCCGTCGTTGTATATTTCCACAACCGGCACATCGAAGTTCTTCAAGAATACGGCGAGTTTTGGTTCTTCGATTCGCGCAATAACAAGATCCGGTTGCCACCGTTTTAAATCGGAAAACAGCCGATCCAATGCCGGCCCGCGCGGGCTGCCGCCATGAATACTGAATACCCAGGGCAATTTGGCGGGGGAAGTGGCATGGTGGGCCGCTTTTATGCCGGCTGCCGCCGACAAGTTGTGCGGGAAAATCGTCTTCTGTATGCCCATAAGTATGCAGCGCGCGTAGTAATGTTCAAGCGGCAGAATAATGGAAACCCGCACGGCCGCATGCACCGATGGCATTATGTTGGATTGTTTTTGATTAATCATTAAACACCATTATAACCACTTTGCGACAAACGGGGCGTCAGTGCGGGCTGCAATCATCAATGACAAATGTCGTCGTGGAACGCGCCGGCAGCGTAACGCCCAGGCGATTGCCCGACAGCCTTGGCGCGGAGACAGACGTTAAATTGCACGCCGGTGAAGTCACATAGGCCTGAACACGTCCCGCGATTAAACCAAATCCAGTGAGATCAAACGTCATCGGTCGTACATGCCATTGCGCGTTAACCGACACAATGACCAGTCGATGCGCCACCGGGTCATAGCCTGCAATGCTCTTGGCATCGCTGATATCAATAAAGCGGAATCCGGGCCGGATAAATCGGCTGAAGTTGGCCATGACAAAATACTTTTTGTTCACGATGTAGCGTGTTTGTCGGCCATTTTCAACATTGCTGAAAAATCCCCACCCGCCACCGCCGTCCACCGCCTGCCAATATACCCATGCCAATGGTCGCAAGCCGCGGATATCTTCAACTATTCTCCGGGCCATGGTCATTCCTGTCGGGTCTCCATCTCCATACTCCGACATCCAGAGCCGCTTGCCATGCTTTGCGGCAAATCTGCTGAGCTCGCGGCGTGTGGTCCCGTTGTTGCTGTGTGTGCCAATCTGATAAAGTTCGTTCAATGCCTGAGCATCGTAGGACTGAACCGACGCAAGTGTATCGTCGATGCTGTTATCATCTGGAGCCGCGATTCACATGGTCAGGCCGCGAACGCGCATCGCTTTCGCCAGCATCGGAATAATGCGGTTTTGCTCGGCATTGCCGATATGGCAACCCTCCTGCGGTCCGCCGAACTTCCACCACATTGAGGTTGGCTCGTTAAAGGCCTCAAGTGTTTGGAACCGAATTTCCCATGTGCGGGCGAAATGCTGCACGACATCCGCCAGGTAGTCCACAAATGGCTGAAATTGAGAAACTTTCAGATTATTGCCGCCGGCTTTACTTCCGGTGACACCGCCGCTGACGGTCATGTAATACGGTGGCGAATTGGAGAATGCCTGAATGTGCGTAACACCCATGGACATGCACTCCCGCAGGATCAGTCGCTGCCGATGGTCCGCCCGCCAGTCAAACTTGCCCGGCAGAGATTATAGCCGGGAATTGCCGCGCGATACGTGAGATAATGGTAACGCGGATTCTCTCCGCCGCCGATATTATACCGCGCCACGGTGAGCCCCAGCCCCAAACTTGGGTGAAATATTCTGGTGAGATAATCGTGCCGAATTTCGGCGGAAAACCCTCCCACAACGTGCCCCCACCACGCAATACTTGTGCCCCAACCCTCAAATGTCTGATACACCATGCGTGGGTTGACCTCAACCAATTTGCCGGCCGGTGAAGCAATCGCATCGCGCCCAACTGCCGTTGCGGCTGTTACCGCCGCGCATAGCAAACTCCGCCGCGTAATAACGTCCGCAGGTTTGAAAGATATGTCTGAGTTCATCGGTCACCCCCGGATTAATTTATCGTATGTTACGCCTGGCTGCGAGAAAAGTCTTGCAGCCACGAATACTCCATCTAGAAATCAACCAATCGTCTGCCCTGATTGTAAAAGAATTCCGGTGCTACAACAGCGTTTGTGCAGTATGTCCGCATGATGATGTCCATGCAATGACCGTTCTAAACATTATCATCGAGCCAGAAGGGGGGTAAAACAAGACGGAAATGGCCGATGATTTGTCCATGCGGATCATCGAAAAAGCTATTGTAACGGGCGGCTGTAAAGCTAAACTTATTAACAGAGGTGTTGGTTCAGCGTTTGTTTTGCAGCTTGTCGCCGATAGAGCCAGAAAGCCTGTCAGAATTTGATGGAATCTATGGCACAGCACAAAAAGAATGCTGACGCACGATAATCGCGGTTTGTTCTGTTGGACTTGACGTAAAGTCCCATCGATCCGAAACAGAACGGCCATGCCTCGTTTTTCGTCTGCCGCAGCTTGCGGTAAACCGAGTCCGCCCGGTTGGCGGATGATGTCATTGCTCGAACTGAGAGCAAAAGGAGTGTTGTTATGGAAACCACCAACCACACCCATACATTGACCCTTAATCCCATCGCCTCACCTATCGCGGCAGATGTGAAGTGTTCTGTGATTAACAAACGGCGGGGCAATGCCTTTACGCTTATCGAGTTGCTGGTTGTCATCAGCATTATCGCCCTGCTCATTTCTCTGCTGTTGCCAGCCTTGGCACGTGCAAAGATTCTGGCAGGCCGGATTCAGTGTGCTTCCAACCTGCATCAGATCGGCATAGCGATGCAGGAATATGCCAATGAATTTGGTATGTATCCGCCGGGTGAGACGGAAACTTACCCCATGGGTGCTTTTGGTATGGGCAGCTTTAGTAGTAGTAATCCAGATTTTCCCGGATGGGGTCTGGCGTTGCTTTATTACGATTCCTACGGCAGTCTGCACGGTGGGTTTGCGATGACCAATGTTCGCCCCGGAATTCTCAGCCCCACGCCAACCGGCATATCCCTGTTGTTTTCGCCGGAACCCGGGATGGCCAGCATGGCCAATGAAATCAACGCGGGTAACTGGACCACTAATGGCCAGCACATGTTGTGGAAATGGAATTTCATCGCCGGTTATTGCTATTGGGTTGATCGCGGTACGGGCGGAACCAACCAAAGTGCGAGTTACAGCTCCGGTTCTCCTCAAAAGGGCGAAGTAACTGGTTACAGTCCAGCGTATGACTGGTACTCTATCTCAACCGGAGGCCATCCGCCATATCCAATCACCGATGAGTATTTCAACGCCCATACGAATCACATGCCGGCCGAGAATCAGAACTCCAATCCAGGATCGCTTCTCTGTTCCGACCTTGCAGTTACAACGGGGCCGTTTGAGCCGTACCAGGGTTTTAATAGCGCTTATGGTGCCTACGGCCACTATGCCGGAACCATGGCCATGTCGAATCATGTGGATACCCCGAATAATAACTGGCTGCCGGACGGTGTTCACGACCTGTACAATGATGCCTCCGTATCCTGGGATCCCATCGGTCAGGCGAAGGTGCATTATTACTTCGGTGCGGGAAGCGCTCGTTACTACATGTGGTAAGCTTAAGGCTTGCGCCAGTTGCTGACGTGCAGCGGCACTGGTGCAAGCCAATCTGAGGAAGCAGGCTATCGGCCCGGCCAGAACAGGAGCAAAGCGTTCAGCACAATGTCAGATCATCTTCTGCAATGTCGAGTGTTGATACGTGCGGCGTTTATTCTCCGGTTAAGCCAATGTAATCAATGGTGATTGAGGCACCGTGTCACGCCGAGTGGTGGTTTTGTGCAATATTGCTTCCTGGAAACGCCACTACAAAATAATTTGCAGTTTGTTTGTGGTCTCGCTCAGTGAGGTACTTCGCTGTTGTTGGGGCAGTAGCGTTCAGACTAGCGTGGAAGCATCTTTTCCATGGATATTTTAACAATGCAAATTAAATCTACTGAACAACTAATTTTCACCTGTTGTTGTCGCTGGCCGATGGTCAGCATGCGTTCCAGCGTTACACAACTTGCGGTGTCTCGCAAATCTATTTAGCTATTGGAATGAACAATAATATAAACCTGATAATCGTAAAATTGCATCGCGCCAACGATCTCAATGGCAAATTTTTCCTGAATGTATTGAAGTGTGACGAAAAGGAAAATTTATTCGGCATATTTCCGCGAAGGGGCTAACGGAGAGGTACACGTAAGGAGTTACGAATGCTACACAACCGGGCCGCATCATCCGTAGTTGCAATATGCGCCTTGACCTTGGCATTGGCCGCCGGCGGTCCTCTGATGGCGTCGGTCAAACTGGCAAGTATTTTTTCTGACAATATGGTACTGCAGCGGGAGATGCCAATCCCTGTGTGGGGATGGGCGGACCCTGGTGAGAAAGTCAAAGTAACTTTTGCGGGCCGCAGTCAGATGGTTGCTGCCGATGCTCACGGCAATTGGATGATTAAATTACCTGCAATGAAAGCTGACGCCGTCGGTCGCAAACTGGTGGTGCAGGGTAGCAATCGCATTGTTATTCATAATGTGCTGGTCGGTGAGGTGTGGCTCTGTTCCGGGCAATCGAATATGGTTTATCCCGTGCGTGGTTGGAAGCCGGGAAGTACACCGCCAAAAGAGATCACCGGTGCCCATTATCCACTGATTCGACTCCTTGATGTCAGCCGGTGCATCGCCGCACGACCGCAAAAAACATTCCAAGGGCGATGGGTTGTATGTAGTCCCCATACAGTGCCGACATTCAGCGCTGTCGCGTATTATTTTGGCCGTGATTTGTTTAAGAAACTGCATGTTCCGATCGGACTGATTACTTCCGCATGGAGCGGCACAACTATTCAGCCATGGACACCGGACAGCGGTTTTGAAGATTCACCGCCGTTATCAACAGAGTTGCAGCAGTACCTCGCGGATCGATCACAACAGCGACAACGCATCATTCAGACCGCCGATGAATTATCTGTCTGGCTCAAGCAGGTACGCAAGGCCCAAGCCGCGGACAAGGTGATTCCCCG
Source organism: Planctomycetota bacterium (assembly GCA_021810145.1). Classification (GTDB taxonomy): domain Bacteria; phylum Planctomycetota; class Phycisphaerae; order WQYP01; family WQYP01; genus JAMDCX01. The sequence goes on from JAJZJL010000040.1 coordinate 7,484, forward strand.
TCTGCACTTGCACTGGCGTACCATTGAGTCGTACAGACCACAGGAGAACCCCGCAGTACTGTTTAACGGGATGATTGCGCCGCTGATTCCGTACGCGCTTCGTGGAGTTATCTGGTACCAGGGTGAAAATAATCATGGTGATCCTTTATATTATGATCGCTTAACATCCCTAATTTCCTCCTGGCGCACGCATTGGAAAGAGGGAGATTTTCCTTTCTACATGGTCCAGATTGCCCCGTTCGACTATCACAGCCACGTCAGTCCACCTTTCGTTTGGGCGGCCGAACAGGGCGTGGTCCGAAGCATTCCAAATACCGGTATTGTGGGAACCATGGATTTGGGCATGCTGCACAATATCCATCCATTTGATAAATGGGATATGGGCCGCCGCCTGACGCTGTGGGCTTTGGCCAAGACTTACGATAAACATAACTTGGTTTATTCCGGGCCAATATACAAATCGATGCAAATTAAGCGCAACACGGTGATTGTTCACTTTGATCATACCGGGACCGGCTTGAAAACCCGCAACGGAAAACCGCTGGATTGTTTTAAAATTGCCGGAAGGGACGGTAAATATGTTTCCGCACGCGCCACGATTGCGGGGGACACGGTTGTGGTATCAGCCAAAAACGTATCGGTGCCGACGGCTGTGGAATTTGCATGGAGTTATCATGCTCAACCGAATCTGGAGAATAAGGCCGGTCTTCCCGCACTTCCGTTTGCGACAAATGCAATGGGGGATCCGAAGTAATGATCTCATACCATTCATCATGCCAAAATATTGGTACATTTTTATTTGAATCATTTGTTACCGCATGTATTGCTTGGTTTACGCACTGGAGTGCTCTTTAATTCGTCCCAACATAGACTATGCAAGCGGAATATACGGAGTTTGGGCTTTTATCAAAAGGCAGTGCGGTATAAGGAAATTGAATTACTCAATGTGCATCGGTGTCCAAAGCACGATTGTGGTCTGCTGGAAGCATGGAGTTTCGCTTTAGGCTGAGAAGTCCAAATACCACATTCGGTGAGTCGCAGTGTAATGTTCATTTAAGGATAATATGACAATGGAAAAGCAATCAAATGGAAAACCCTCTGGTACTACGCTGTTCACGCGGCGTAAGGCCTTGGGAACCCTTGCCGTTCTGGCGGCGTCGTTGGAATCTGTTGTGCCGGTCAAGGCTGGAGTGCAACCAGCCAGGGCGGCTGAATTTACCGAGAATGATCCATACGGTCGCATTGCGTCCGGCGGCCTGTCGCCAAACGATATCACGCAGGTATATCCGGGTATATGGAAGATTCATTTCGGCGGTCCATCAGAAGCTGTCACCCCGCTGGCATTCCGCACGGCAGGTGCCGATCGCGCAGCGATCGGTGCATTGCCTGAAGTATCAGCGATCCCTCTGGATATAGCGGCGATGTCCTGGACCGTATCGGCGCGCGGCGTATCGTTGCAAATGCCCATGACCACCGAGGAACACATTTACGGTCTGGGGCTGGATACGGAAATTTTCGACATGACGGGACGCCGGGCGATCTGTTGTCCATCGGATCAACCGCAGGACAAGATGAATTACTCCCACGCGCCGGTTCCGTTCTATGTTTCCAGCCGTGGCTATGGCGTATTTGTGGACACGGCGCGGTATGCGTGGATTTATACCGGTAATGTGGCTCCGGTGGCGGACTCCAGCGAGACCGCAAGCCCGGCCCCGGCCAAGGCGGTTCTGAGCGCCCGGGAGTTGTACCAGCCGCGCACGCTGACTCGTAAAACCATGATGATTGATGTGCATCCATCGCGTGGTGTTGATATTTATATATTTGGTGGTCCAACCCTGCGTGCCGCTGTGCAGCGCTACAACCTGTTCTCCGGGGGTGGTGCGGTGCCTCCGTTGTGGGGGCTGGGGGTGCATTTCCGCAGCGCTTCGCAGATGCCGGCGGAACATATTCTTGCTTTGGCACAACGCATCCGGCGCGAGCGCATGCCATTTACCATCTGGGGCCTGGAACCGGGCTGGCAGAGCCATACTTATCCCTGTTCCTTTGTGTGGAACAAGAAGAACTTTCCCAATCCCGACAAATTTATTCAGGAAATGAAGGGCATGCATTATCACATGAATCTGTGGGAGCATGCCTTTACCAGTTCAGTTTCTCCGATGTTCAAAAAGTTAAAGCCATGGTCGGGAAATTATCTGGTATGGGGCGGTTTGGTGCCGGATTTTGCATCTCCCCAGACGCGTAAAATCTGGATTGATCATCATGAGCGGATTATGTTCTCCAAGGGCGTTGACGGTGTGAAACTCGACGAATGCGATAACCAGCCGTATCGGGCCCATCCCTGGTCATTTCCCGAGGCCAGTGTCTTTCCATCCGGCCTGGATGGCGAACTGATGCACAGCCTGTTCGGGGCGTTGTATCAGCAGACCATGATGGAACCATTAACGCGCCGGAATCTTCGCACCTGGGGGCTGGTGCGCGATACGTATGCTCTGGCGGCACCGCTGCCGTATATGGTCTACAGCGACAGTTACGATCTGGGCTGTTATCTGCGCGGCGTGTGCAAACAGGGATTCTGCGGACTGTTGTGGGATCCCGAAGTGCGCCAGGCGTCATCGGTGGAGGACCTCTACCGGCGTACACAACTGGTTATTTTTTCACCCATGGCGGTGGTGGATTGCTGGTACATGAATCTTCCTCCCTGGCTGCAAGTTAACAGAGCCAAAAGCAATGCCGGGCAACTGATGTCAGATCATCAGACGGTCACGCAGGTGGTGCGCAAGCTTTTGGAATTACGGATGAGCCTGATACCTTACCTCTATGCGGCATTCAATGAATACCGCTTGACCGGCATGCCCCCGATTCGCGCCATGGTAATGGATTGGCCGCAAGACCCTAAAACGCGTGCCATTGATGACCAGTTCATGTTTGGTCCGGCGATCATGGTGGCACCGCTTCTGACGGGTCAGTCTACCCGCCGCGTGTATCTGCCGCATGGAACATGGTATGATTTTTCGACGCATCAGCAATACAAAGGCGGCAGATGGCTGACAATCAGCAGACCATCGGAAGAGGTTCCGATGTTTGTGAAATCCGATACCCTCTTGCCGCTGGCCCGACCGGTGGAGTATATAACTCCTGAAACCTGTTTTGACGTAACGGTGCATGTGTTCGGCGAATCGCCGGAGCCGATTACACTCTATGAAGATGACGGCATGACCTATGATTTCCAGAAAGGAAAACAGAATCGCATTGCCATAACCTGGGCACAAGGCCATGGCAAAGTGCAAAAATCAGGTGCCTACGGCGGACCGGTACGGTATAAAATAACAGCTTTCCAGCAGGCTTAAGGAAACTGTAATCAGGTGGATGATGGGCATTGGCAAACCGGAAATTTAAGGATAATGACCCCACAGGCTTACATGACTCTTGTAGGGCCACATGATGAAAAGGAGTGTACTGATATGACCGCTCTCAATTGCAAACCCGGCCACAGCGTTTCGATGCGTGGGGCCGTCGATGGTCTATTTTTCCACCGTTGGACCCTTGTGATAACCGCCGCATTGTGGTTGGGTTTGATCCCGTCAATTAAAGCGGATTCTGCGCGGAAATTGATTTGCAAATCAGCTCCGCCGGTCAAACTGATACGAACGGGGCCAGGTGATTACTTTGCTGATTTTGGCCAGGATTGGTTTGCACAATTGCATCTGCGCATAAACAGCCCCGATTCTCATCGGGTCGTCTCCGTCATGATGGGGGAACGGGTAATATCGGGAAATCGGGTGAACCCCCATCCCGGCGGCTTTATTACCTTTTATAAAACTCACCTGCGTCTGCGCCGCGGGCTTCATATATACAATGTGCCGCTGCCGCGTGCCGACGCCCGTCGCATGCCGCGTTCGATCGGTGCGGTTATGCCGTTCCGCTATGTCCAGATTATCGGTTGTCCTTCGATTCTCCATCCCCGCGATGTGCAGCAGATGCGCGTACATTATCCATTTGACCGTACCGCCGCCCGGTTTCATTGCGCCAATAACAATCTCAATGCGATCTGGCATTTATGCCACCACACCATTGAGGCGGTCACGTTCTGCGGTTTATTTGTGGATGGCAACCGCGAGCGCCGCCCTTACGAGGCCGACGCACTGATTGCGGAGCTGGATTGGTTTAACAATACCACGGACACAACCTTGCCCGCCCGAACCGACCAATATTTGATTTATCACCCGACCTGGCCCACAGAATGGATTATGCAAAGTGTGCTGGCGGCATGGTATGACTACCTGTACACCGGCAGCAAAACCCTGATCCGCAACAACTACACCGCACTGAAGGCAAAAACGCTTGCCGCTCTGGAACGCCCGGATGGCCTGATCAGCACAATTGTGCCGCCCGTTCCCGTATCCGTACTGCACTCCATACACCGGACCCGCCCCATTCGCGCTGTTGTCGACTGGCCCCAGGACGAGCGCGATGGATACGTCATGCGACCGGTTAATACGGTTGTCAACGCGTTTCATTACCGCAGCATGGTGCTGATGTCACGTATTGCCGCCGCCTTGGGGCACACCCATGATGCCCGGTATTTCGCTTCCCGGGCAAAGCTGATCCGCGCCACGATGAACCGCCTGCTTATCAATCCGACAACGGGGTTGTACGTCGACGGCATTGGAACCAAACACAGCGCCATACAGGCCAATTTCTTTCCTCTGGCATTTGGCATTCCGCCCCGGAAAGACTGCGGCCATATTGCACGGTTTCTGATCAAACAGGGCATGCGCTGCAGCGTTTATGGTGCCCAGTATTTGTTGCCGGCGCTGTATCGTGCCGGGAAGGCTCAGGCCGCTCTGAATCTGCTTGGTTCCTCCAGCGATACCAGTTGGATGGCGATGTTGGCCGAAGGCTCCACCCTAACCACCGAAGCATGGACGTTGCATATAAAGCCCAATGAAGACTGGAATCACATATGGGGAGCGGCACCGGGGAATATCATCCCGCGCTATCTCATGGGCATTCGCCCGTTGGAACCGGGTTATGTTAAGGCGCTTATCGCACCGCAACCGGGTAATTTGAAGTATGCGGAAATAACCGTACCGACTGTTAAGGGGGAAATATCGGAAAATATTCAACAGAAGCCGGATTCCGCGATCTTGTCCGTTACAATCCCCGCTGGAATTCATGCTGTCATACGCCTGCCGCGCTCCTGGCGGAAAGCGCGAAAAATCACGTTTGATGGCCATCGGTTAACCGCCGGGGCAAAAAGCAAAGTCTTATCCGATGTCGGGGCGGGACATCATGTCTTGGTCATATTGAACCAATGAGTGTCTGTGCGGGAAAATTCGCTCCCCCGACGCGCATTGTGCATAGTCGTCATTGCCTGCTCTACTGCCCGGAAAATTGAGGGGGACGCTTTTCAGTGAAAGCCGCAATGCCTTCTTGTGCATCTTTGGTGTTGAGACATCGAATATAGCCCGCAGTATCGGCCAGATAGGTGATCTTCGGCTGCACGCCTTCATCAGCGTGAATCAGCCGCTTGGTTTCCCGTAAAGCGGCCGGAGCCAATGTCAGCAGTTTATCGGCGAACGCGCGCACCTCTGATTCGAGACGTTGCTGCGGCACCACATCATGAACCAGGCCCCAGGCCAAGGCAATCTGGGCGGAGATTTGCCTTCCGGTTACGCACAGATCTAAAGCTCGAGCCTTTCCGACCAGATTCGTCAGTTGTGCCAGGCCATAACCCGGCGGCCAGCCGAGTTTGATTTCAGGCATTCCAAAGACCGCGTTAGTCGCGGCGAAACGAAAGTCGCAGGAGTAGGCCGCCACGCATCCGCCCCCCAGGGCTACGCCATTAACGGCGGCGATAATAATCTGCGGGAGTTGCTCAAAAGCGAGAAACAGTCTTGCTTGCCGATGACTGAGCTGTTCAGCCGCCGCAATGTCCAGTCCCGCCACTTCTTTGACATCGTCACCGGCACAAAACGCGCTTCCCGCACCGGTTATAATCACGACCCGTACTTCTGGGTTCCCGGCTAACCACGCAATGAGTCTCTCCCAATCGGTGGTCATCTGGACCGTAATGGCATTAAGCTTTTTGGGGCGACTGAGGGTAACCGTCGCCAGCGGGCCGTTCACCTGCACAGCAAGCTCCCGCAGTTCAGGTAAATCACCGCTGATTGGCGCAACCGACCCGCTGCACGCCGCGGGAGCCGTGAGTTGCGTCGCTTTTTCTCTCAGATTGCGGCTGAACTTATCGAGGTTAATGACCGCGCGGCGATGGCTGCCCCGGCCGATTTGATCCCGCTGGTCAAAGGCGGTAATTTGAAAGTCAATGAGACGGCCATCCACACGCGTCACTCTGGCTTCGCCGCGAACGTGAGCCGAAACTGGCGTGGCCGCAAGATGTTCGACGTCAACATGAACACCCACTGATTCCTCGCCCGGTTCAAGGAAAGCACGCAACGCCTCCCGGGCCGCGTGCTCCATGAGTTCAATCATGCCGGGCGTGGAGAATACAACGGCTCCGCCCGGGACTCCTTCGGCCTGGAGATGGATGGTTCTTTCCGCTCCAACAGTCCAGGTCAACACTGCGGTATGGCCAATTTCAAGTCCCGTTCGCATAAAGCTCTTTCCATAAAAAGCAGGCAGTTGTTTCTCGTTCTTTGGCACCAATGCGCGACGCCCATTTTACACTCCCCGTTTGGCGGGGGGAATTCGGCCGCGGTTAAGGACAGGGGCTTGCACGTGTGCGGAAGTCCGGCTTTTGATCAAGTTGCCGGCACCGACAACGATGGTGGACAGCACCAGTGTACATACGCCCAATGTAATAAGGCGGTGGGTCCTTTTGCTTGTCCCTTTCCACTCATGGAGAATCACGCCCCAGATTGTGGCAAAAATAATGATACTTGCCATGTGCAACGTCCAACCCGAGAAGGCCAGAGCCGCGGGCATGAAATTCTGTCCAGCCGTGTAGAAAAACAATTGCATGTACCAGGTCACACCCGCGATGGCGGAAAATGTGTAATTGTTCAGCAATGGAACACGTTGCGTTGTCCGCTGAACAACTGCCGTGGCGCAGGGACCCTCCGGCATGGCATCATGAACGGCCTCGTCGGCTGGTGCCATCAGCATTTCGTCCGGCGGACATGCTGCCCCAACGTACTGACGCACGGATCGGTTTTTTAAATGTAAAAGGGCGCACCAGATGAAATTGGCTGTGAATCCGCCCCAAAGTACCACCACAACTGTTGGCAGCGCATCCCAGGTGATGGACTGCCCATGCTGCCGCAGAATTGCCGCGGCGGCCAATGTAATGGGGTTTCCGGTCAGACCATGCACTTGCGTGAAATTGAATCCTTTCAGTCCGCCGTAACCGAAATTAAAGCACGCACTCATAATCCCTGAAAATGTGGCGACGAGAATTCCTTTTCGGAAATTGAATTCCCGAACCACCGCCTTGCGTTTCTCTTCCGAGAGTTCCTGCTCCTTGGCATGGCCGGCGGTTCCGGTCAGGCCAATGCCCAGAAGGCATACCAATATGCCGGCCATGGTCACCCAGCCCCATAAATGGTTGATCATTTCCGTAATCGTGCCATCCACGATCGGTGGTACCAGGGTGCCAAACGCCGCGCAATAGCTCAGCGCAATGGCCATACCCAGGCCGATGCCCAGATAACGCATCGTCAGTCCGAAGGTCAGTCCGCCGAGCCCCCAAAGCACGCCGAAGAAATACGTCCAGAAAAGCGTTTTATCTGAAACGTCGAAAAATGCCCGTTGAAAATGCGGTACCAGAAGGACCGCGAAAAACAATGGCGCAATGATCCAACTGAAGAATCCAGCCGTCAGCCAGTAGGTTTCCCATGACCACCGGCGCACGCGGGAAAAGGGAAGATAGAAACTTGCCGCAGCCAGTCCGCCAATCCAGTGTAGCGTAACCGCAAAATATGGATTTGGTGATGATACCGCACTCAATGAAAATCCCCCGAACGCATGGTCGGTCCTGTCGCCTGCCTCAGTTTCGGCAGGCACGCGCAGCTAGAGCATTTCCAGAACCAGCATATTCCAGTCGAGAAAACCCTTGTGGCCCAGTGGCACACCGGTCTCCGGATTGTAATATTCATTCAAGCAACCGTGTTTTGTCAGATCCTCCGCAAGCAACCGCAGGGTTTTGTCGGCCAGTACCGCCGCCTCTTTGTGATAGCCGTACGATTTCAAACCGGTCCATACAAAGTAGTTCGTGAGGATCCAGACCGGTCCCAGCCAATCGCTGGGGTTGGAACTGAACTGCAGCGAGTACATGGTTTCCTGCCGGGAAAGCGATCGCACGCCATACGGGCTGTTGAACGTCTGCGGGTTGAGATAATGCTCTTTGACCAGCAACTCGGCTTGCTGAGCTGTTGCCAGTCCAGCCCACATGGGCAGAAAGCCGGTGAACATCTGAATGCGTAAGGGCAGGCATTTCCAGGACATGCTCATGCCTTCGTGTTTATCCCATGGGATCAATTCAGCCCGCCGATCCACGCATTGCACATCCACGGTGTAATAAAACCGGTCGCGCGGATCCCAGCAGTATTTTTGAATGTTCGCCCCCTGGTCGTGCGCCATGGCGGATAATTGTCTGGCTTCGTGCTGGCGATTCAGACGTCGCGCCAGTTCGGCCGCGGCCTTCAAATCCTGATAATACAGGGAATTCAGCAGCAGATTGGCTGACGAAAAAAATGGGCGGCCGAAAGTCGTGGGATCATTGTCGTCGCCGATCGCCACATCATCTCCCCATACCAGAAGCCCCAATGACGTTTGGTTCCCCAGTATCCATGAATGATAAAAGCGCATGAGCTGGTCAAATCTTGGTCGCAGCCATTCGACTGAATTCAGTTCATCGGCAATCACCAGAGCCAATTGTCCGAATACCGGTTTGGCCTGATTGTTGTGATTGGGGGCGGCGGTTTTCAGGCAACCGAATGGATCGGGATTGTGAATATCGATCATAATCGATATGCGGCCATCCTCGGATTGGTGATCCAGAAAATCCAGAAGGCTGCCTTGGGTGTGGAGGCAAACCTCGTGAAACAGCTTGCGATCTCCGGTCATTTTGGTTAGACGAAACAGCGCACGGCTGGTCCAGAGCGTGTCCCAATCCCACAACTGCGTGTTGTAAGCCGCTCCCGGCAGGCTCGGAGAAATGCTGGGATGGCGCAAAATTCCCTGCGGGGGGCGGAGCATTTTTGGGGCCAGGGAACTGAAATATTCCACCAGTTTGTCCGCGGCTGCCTTGCGGGCTGAAGGTGACAGCGGCGGCGCACTTGCAGCCGACCGGTCGGAAGAAGGTGACGGACGTGCGGCGGCCTTTTCCATTGAGCCGTCGGCAAGCGATGCTGCGCCCGCCACGGCTAAGCCCGTCAACAAACTGCGTCTTGATAATTTACTCATTGTGCAATCTCCATATTCCGGAACAAATGGGTCTTATTGTCTATGCAGCGTAATAAGTTTGTTTGACTGATCGTACCTGCCCTTGACCATCCGGCCATTCCACTTCACGCTGCCAACAGGACTTTCGGCGCTGAGTTGAATCGAGTCAGATCCATCATTTGAGATAATTTCAGGCGATGCCCCTGACGACCAGCATGCCGAAAGTTTTGAGAGCGATTCAATGATACTTCTGCCCTTGTGCCGAAGATAGCTGCCATCGCACATAAAGTAACGCTGTACTTCCCGGTTCTCCCTGCGGTTGCGTTTGAAATGCAGTAAATACGCGTCAGTAACCCAATCGCCGATCTTCAGGCTTACAGTGCCCGGAAAATAGATGGCCCGGCGGTCAAGGTAAATTTCTTCCTCCGTATCCGCCGTCAGCATTCGTATGCCAAGGTGGCTTTCGCTCTCAAGAACCTTGAATTCCGGTTTGGCGTCCGGGTTCAGGCAAATGGCGGTGATGAACTGGCATGTCCGCATGTGAGATTCCGGCGAAAACGCCAGATAAGGTGCCTTCTTGTCCGGATTGTTCATGGCCAGTCCCGTGACCTCATTGAGCCGGGTTTTGGGATACAGGATTTTAACCACCGCTTCCGCCGGGCCATGTTTCAGGCGTACGCCACCGTCCGGCTCCGCGCTGTAGTTCCCTTCAAAGTGCAACAGCCAGTCCATTTTTCCGGCGGTATGGGCACGCACGTCATCGATGATAAAGATGACATCTCCACTCCAGAGCCAGTGGCGATAATTACGTATGAACCAACGGGCCATGGGGCCGGTGGAATCAGCATAAACATATTTCAATCCCAATCCATCGATTGCGCTGTGGAGGTGTCCGGGAAATTTGCAGCCCAGAAACAGATCATCCTCCGGTTGGCCGTTGCCGTTGAAAAGAATGACATTGTGTGCCTTGCTTCGCCGGTAGTAGGTGGTATATTCCGGCCGGTAATAAGCGCAGAGTCCGGAATCGATGATCAGTGGTTTTCCCTGTTTGAAGAGGATAAAAGAGCCGGCATCCGCATGGGCATGATTCCATGTGTAGCCCGACTTCACCGCCAGAAAAGTGGCGTCATTTTCCCATGATGAACGCATCGTCGCCCAGCCCATGTTGGGATAGGCATAGCTCGTTGGTACATCGGTGGCGGCTGCGGGCTTGGCATATTGCCGCAGCAATGAAAGCATTGTCCCTTCCAGATGCCCGTGCACCAGTTCAAGGTAGCGGCTGGCCTCGGGGGTGCCCAGTCCGCAGGCGATCTGCAACAGTATGTTTGGTGTGGAATCGGCCCGCAGACCGCTGTCGTTAAAGTTAACGGCAAAAGATCCCTTGGATGTGGGATAAAGTGTATGGAGAAAAAAGTTGGCGAGATGCTTTAAGCGCTCAATATTTTCCGCCTTTCGACCAGGATACGTATTTTGCCAGGCCAGACGGTAATGCAGATACTCATCTACGCCATAGTTGGTGTAGCCGACCCCCTCGTAGGATGGGCCGGAAGGCTCGAACGTGGCGACGCGGTTCTGCAGCACGTTGCCGCGGTAGTCAAACCATTGTTTGAAACCCGCGTCCATGGCATCAATCCATCCTTGGGCCCGCGGATCGTCTCCCAACAGGGCCAGGGAGCAAAGTCCGGCACCGCTGACGCAAACACCCCACCAATTGTGCCCCATGGAATCCAGCGACTGAATTCGCCGCCCCGGAAGTATCCAATCATCAAGAATGGGCAAAACCGCTTTGCGGACAATGATATCCGCGAGCTCTTTGCGGTCCTTGGCCGAAAGCATGTTGTACAGTGCGTCGTAGCCGGTGGCATAACCAAAGGCAAAAGTGGACGTGTCCAGTTCCGAATGCCAGGGTGGAGACCGGTGAAAAAACGATGGAGCCGTCCAGTGAGTGTATTGGGCGTAATAAAACATCGCATCGCGGAGTTTGTCGGCATAGCGTGTGTCGCCGGTGAGATGATAAAGCAGGCCCAGTGTCAGGCCCATTTCCGATATCTGAACTCCAGGTGCGGCAAAGTTCTCCTGTTGTCCGGGGCCGTGCCTGGCTACGGAGGGGGGAATAAAATCTGCTGCCAGCAATTCGGCTCCGCGGTGTTCCAATGCCTTGTGGGCGGCCGCATCGGTGGCAAACCATTCTCGCAGATGCTTCAATGATGCGAGATTGTAAAAAAGCCGCGGATGTTGCCACGACTGGCCATTGCCGGGATGGGGCGATGCTGTTGGCTGACCGGCTGTGATATCAGCCAGCAGTGACACCGGGCTCATGGCAATCGAACTGGTCAACACCATCAGCTTGATTAAACTGCGACGGCTCATGTTTTCCGGGACATCCATAATTACTCCTTGGGGCATTGTGGTTAGGCGCTTATACAGCATTCATTAACAGCAAACGCGATCTGCAATGCCAATTGTCAATCCTCGTCTATCCGCAGGTGTCTCATGCTGGCACCCGGTGCGCGTTCAGTGCACAACCGACGCAAACGTCAGGTTTTTAACATTCTCAAAATGCTTCTGAAGCTTCCAGCGATTCCATTTGCTTCCGGGAATCCATACCGCCAATTCGGGAATCGGTCCGCCCCGCGTTACATGCAGGGCGAATGTCACGGTTCCATTATTTTTTTTAAGAGAAATGTCGGCTCGGACCACACCGTGGCTGGTGAGAACAGGCCAATTTGCCATGCGGTATCCCGCCCAGGTGGGTGGAAGCCGGGGAATAATGCGAACCTCCTTCAATGACGTGTCGTCAACGCCGGCAATCAGGCGGGCAACCTTGAGCGGCTCGGACACATTGACCAGATTCAGCGGACCGCATCCGGCGGTCATGGTAATTTTGCCGTAGGCATCGGGCGAATACAGCCGTTCATAAAAATAGTAGGGAGATTCGCGGCCATAGTGCCACTTCCGAAAACTGAAGATTTCGTGGGGAGATTTGTAAGTAGCCCACGCCAGAAAATGCAGACCATGGCCCGCCATGGCCAGCTTGTTTAACAGCAGCATGTCCTGCAGCGCGTAGCCCTGACCGTAAGAGGGACTCGTGAGCAGGCCATCATGCATATAATCCATCTGCGGCCAGATTCCATATTTTATGAACTGTTGCTTGCGCAGGGGGAATTGATACAGTTCTTCGAAGGTTTTCTCGCCGTGTATCACCACTCCCCGCCACGGCCATGCGGTCGGGGCAAACCCGAGCACATCCGCCGACATCGAAAGCGCCCCGTTCAGGCTGCCTGTACCGGCATTGGAGGTGCGGTCAGACCGGCTCGGTTTAAGTGTTCTGGTATTGAGATTCCAAATCCAGTCGCCGTTTTTCCCCACCAGGTATTTGGCAATCCGGCGATATACGGTCTTGGCCGCGTTGCGCCAGCGCTGAGCTGCAACAGGATCACCGGCTTGGGCTTCCATCCGGGCGCAACTGATAAACGCCAGTGCGCATAAATTATTCTGGACGATATTGTAGGCCAAATGCTGGCCTCCGCCGAATTCGCCCGATCCGGGAATCAGCGGCCCGTGCCGCAGTTCGTAATATATGCCGCGAATCGGCGAAGACTTCTGGTGCAGAAAATGGTAAATCCGGGGGCGAAACGGATTCTGCGGCGGAAGGCGTTGCCACAGAGCGACCATTGCAATAATGGTCGCGGCCTGTCCGTCCATTTCGGTGCCACTCTTGCGGTGGCCGGAGTCGGGGCTGAAGTATCGTGGCAAGGCGATGAAACCGTGGCTGTTGGTGCCAACCAGATTCATGACACATTGCGCCAACTGACAGGCGTGGGCGTAGTAACCCCAGAACACCAGTTCGCGCATGAACGTGCCGGCATCGCGCGACCACATCGTGCCGTACCAGGGCTGACCGGCCGGCGAAGCGTTAATAAATCCTGCTGGAAATTTGCCGGCGGGAGTGGAGACGTAATCTCGTTGCAGTACGCCCGCCAACGATTTTTTAATCTCCTTGCTGAACAACCTGGCCGTCTTCGATCCATAAAAAGTGATTGTGCCCGGATGATCCGCCCTGAGGTTAAACGTATCGGCTGCCGGCTTCGGAGATTGCCTGGCCCACAGCGTGCCACAGCACCCACCCAGCAGGACGATCACGACCGTGTTACATATTCGTCGCATTTGCCGCTCCATTTGAAGGATTCGATGTTGCGAATGTGGACACGGCGACAACCGGCATCTTGAGTTGTTGCCAAGTCGCGCTGTCCGTGCAATCAACGCGAAAGCAGTTTCGATTGTCAGCGTTCTGGATTCGCACATCAATGCAGTCAACGTTTGTCATCATTTTTGTCACACGACTTTCAGTCAAGGTGATGCTTTACTGGAAAACCGCTCTACAGCAAGAGTTTATACGACCCCGCGGCGGCATGGTAGGAACGAAGCATTCTTTTTCTCAAAAATATAATAATCCATGCAACGACTCGCAGAGCGTAAAAATCGTGATCGAGGCGCTAAAACATCGTGTTCACAAGGGTTTTCACAATCGCACCTGATATGGACTGCCCGCGCGGCCTCGTTTTGGTCAGATGATTCGTCCATGCAGATCATTGAAAAAGGCGCCTGTTAAATGCGGCTGAATCCAAGTTTAACAGCCCATGATAATGCCATGGTGTAATCGGGAAAGCGCCCTGGCTTCCGGGTATGCGCCGGGACGGGCGTGTTTCGGGGTCCTTATAAAACCTTTCAGCCAATCTGCCGCCGTACCTGTCACTAATGTTGCCGCCATCGCTGATCGCTCTGGGGCACGGCCGTTTATCGCGCACCGAAAACGGCTCATGAATTCTATTGGTTGTCACGGGGCGAAATATTGAACACCACCTTGTTATGCTTTCCCCGCCGTTGATACATATCGCTGAAAATTCGGCGGCCTTCTGAAAGCGGTAACTTATCTGAAATCAGTGGTGCTACTTGTAGTGTGCGATCCATATGATCCAGCACGGTCGTCCAGTCATCAGCGCCGGTCGGAGTGACCTTGCTGTTCCATGTGCCATAAAGAGTCAACTCCCGTCTCAGGACGGAGGACATATCCGCTTCGCTTATATGGAAAGTTCCGGCGATATTACCCATAAATACCACTTTTCCGAACCTTCCCGCCACTTGTGTGGCTTGCAGAAAGGTTATTGGAAGACCGCAAGCCTCAATGCTTCGCTGCACGCCGGCACCGTGGGTTGCATCCAAAATGCGCTGCACAGAAAGTCCATCTTGCCCATCGATGGGAACAAAGCCCATCTGCCCGGCCAGGTTGAGTTTGTGCGGATCAACATCCACAACAAACACGCGACTGCAACCCGTAATCCGAAGCCATTGAGCGCACAGATTGCCGATCGGTCCGGCCCCGAAAACGGCCGCATCGTCGCCCGTGTGGCCCTGCATCTTGCGCACGCCGTGCAGGGCTACGGCCGCAGGCTCGGTCATTGCCGCGTGAAGCAGATTGACATGGTCCGGAACGGCAAAGAGATTCCATTCCGGTACGCGCAGATATTCCGCAAACGCTCCATCGCGGCGGGAGCCGTAGTAATCGTATTCGACGGCTTGAGCATATTCACCGGCCACGCAGGCCGGATCCGTATCCAGATTTTTGGGAATCAGCGGAAACACCGCGACACGGCTGCCGCGTCCAAAGCGGCCCCCGGGAACCGGTTCCTCCACGACACCGCTGAACTCGTGTCCCATCACCAGTGGATAGTGATAGGCCTTGCCCGAAAAAGCGCGTGGAATATCGGAGCCGCAGATGCCGCAGGCGGCAATACGGATCAGAGCCGCAGGCCGTTGATCCGGAGCTTCAGGTATCGGCCGGCTGTTCTGTAGCACCAACTTTCCCTGTGATTCAAGTACCAGTGCGTCCATGATTAATCGTCCCAGTTAATAATAACCTTCAAGCTGTTGGAATCGCCGGCCCGGGCCAGCGCCGCCGCGATGTTCGTATGGCTGAAGCGTTCGCTGGAATTGGTCATGCGATCAAGCCGCGGCAGGTTCTGCCCGTTGAGCAATCCATGCGCCAGCCGGATACTGCGCATACCCGACCCATGTGTCGCCTGATAGCATTGCAACCGGTAATGAATGTCGTTGTTCAAATCTACCTCATGGGCAACGCGCGGCTTGCCGGTGGCGCCTTTGATGCCCGCATGGGCGTCGACCACTGTTCCGTACCCCATCAGCCGTGTTGCCAGGCGATATCCCGGTTCAGCGGGAACATTGATCATGACAAAGTGCGGCTCATTAAATGGGTGGCATTCAGCAAAAATGCGCTCTTCCACATGCTCATCCCAGGCAATGCCCGTAACGCGACCATCATTGAAATCAGTCAGCACGCGTTTCAGCCGTTCTGCACCGCGATTTACCATGATAATCTTTCTGGCACCCATTGACTGGGCACATTGCAGTGCATAAGTGCTCTGCGAGCCGGCGCCGATCAGTACGACAACGCGATTCTCAATGCAATGATTGACCCGGGTCATGCCCTCCAGGCAGCAGGCCAGCGGTTCAAGATGACACGCCTGATCCGGGCTGACATCCGGAGAAAATTTCACAATCGGGCCAAGCTCGACAAACCAGGAGGGAAGAATCGCATGCGTGCGGGCAAAACCTGGAAATTCATGCCCGGTAGCCTGCGTATGGGGGCAGCTTGTCCAGTCTCCGGTGCCGTTTATGCCGCAATAAATGCAATTAAGATCGCCGCAGGGAATATCACAGCCTATCCCGACAAGGTCGCCGGGAGAAAACGCCGTCACTGCCTGACCGACCGCATCGACGGTGGCGCTGACTTCATGCAGGATGACAGCAGGCCAGCTTTTGATCCGCGGCAGCCCGGAACGGTAAATCACGCAGTCCGACTGGCATACGGATGTACGCCGGACTCGAATGCGAATCTCGCCGGGACCGGGATCCGCCAACGGCAGTTCTCGAGGCGTAAATACGCCCCCGGGGCGGTCAAGATAGTAGACGAGATGTTTCATGGTCTACTGCCTCCGGAGATAACCGGCACGGCGGTTTGCTGCCGGATTCCCTGATGAATCGCTTGCCGCATGCGATGCGCATTGGCTTCCAGTGTGCCCTCGGTGCTGAAAATGCTGCTGGAACCGGCCACGAGTTCATCAGCCCCGGCGGCAACCATTCCGGGAATGTTGGCGAAACTGACATTGCCATCCACCTCGATCTTCACGGGCAAGTCGCCGAGCCTGCAGCGGCAATCGGCGATCTTGCGAAGGGCACCCGAAAAAAGTTTCTGCCCGGCAAAACCGGGATTCACGGTCATCACCAATACAAAATCGATACAGTCCGCCACGTAATCAAGAACCGACAGGGGCGTTGCGGGGTTGATCGCCACGCCGGCACTGATTCCGGCATCACGCAACTGATCCAACAGCCGGTCCAGATGTGTCACGGCTTCAACGTGCACGGAAACGCGGTTCACGCCGATTTTTACCAAGGCGGGAATGAATTGTTCCGGTTCGTTGACCATCAGATGCACATCCAATGGGATGTCGGTGTTCGGTCGCAACTGCTCAATTAACGTCAGTCCCAGCGTCAGATTCGGCGCAAAGTGGCCGTCCATAATATCGACATGCAGCATGTCCGCGGCGCCTGCCGCCCGCAAACGATCGATCGATTGCTCCAGATTCAACAGGTCGGCACACATCAACGAAGGTGAAATGGTGACTTTCCGCCGGTCCTGATTGTCAACCGGTAATTTGATGCACGATTCCGCTGCGCAAGGAGTTAGAACGTTGGGCGAAGCGATTTCCCATGCCTCGCGAAGATGTTTCAGTGATGCCCGAAGCACGGGGCCAAGATGTCCGTCGGAATAATCCCGCCCGAGTTTGGGGCCGCCGATTTCGAGATAGCCAATCAGCTCATGCACCGGTAAGTCGGATGAATGCCGGGCGTAGAATGCCCTCACGGCGGACACATCTACAATTCCCCGCTGCCGGTCCGCTTCTGAAAAGCCAAAAGTGGCGTTGTAAAGGGCGTCGGTATTTTTGAGATGCACTTCGGATGTGTACGGCAGGCCCACTTGCATCAAGGCAAAATGATCGTGAACGACCTTCCGATCGGAATCAGCGTATCCGTGCGCGATATCGATGCAGTATCCCGGACGGGCGGTGCCGGGATGGGCAAGGTGGTAAGTATGTAATTCCTGAGCCATTGCAATGATTTCGTCCGGTAAGGTCGGTGGCTCGGCGATGCAGCTCATGGGTTCAATGGTCAGCCACTGAAGTCCGCGATCTCCGGCGTGATGCATCAACTGTTTGAAATGTTCCATATAACGCTGCACGCCGGCGGGTTTGGAACTCATCTGATCGCGTAATACCGCGCCCGGATTGGCCCCGGCGCTTCGGGCACCGAGCATCGCCGCAACATCGATCAGCCGATGCATATTGCGGTGGGCCACTTCTGTCCAGCCGGGGCCGTCCTCGCGGAAAAAGCCGCCAAGTTCACGATGGGCGGTAAAAACGCTGGTAATGGAAATGCCGTAATCTTCCGCCCGTGTACGTAAATCCCGGAACCACGCGTCCGGCAGATCATAAAGCTCAAAAAAGGTTCCGAGTTGAACATGCCGCACGTTCTCCACCGCAAGCAGTTTGAACAACCAGTCATACGAGTAGCGGTACATGATCGGATCGGTTTTAAGGCCCAATGTGAACACGCACGCGGGCAACTGGGTTTGTCCGGCGGCATCGCTTATCTTTTGCGTATCATGCTTCATACAGAGCGTAATGATAGATCAATATCGCTTGAATAATAACCGTATATGAAATAATATCGCTCATAAAGATGATCGAATATGATCGATACCAGGAGATTCTCCCTCATGCAGATTCAAAATCCTCGACAGCGCAAGTTGATTGACACACTTACCGTACGCCGGTTTTTGCGACTGGAAGAGGCGATTGCTTTGACCGGTTCGAGTCTGGCAACCATTCGCCGTGATTTTCTTGCCCTGGCGCAGGCCGGATTGGCGCAACGCTTTCGCGGTGGAATACGCCTGCCGCAATCCGATACCATGCTTCCGTTCGCGCTGCGAAATTCGCTGTATTCCGAAGCTAAACAGCGTCTGGCACAGCGGGCCGCGGGGCTGTTGCGCGCCGGAGATGTGGTATTTATTGACGGCGGCACCACCACCGCTCATCTGGCCACCTGCCTGCCGGCGGTTCCGCTTCGTATTCTTACCAGTTCGGTTCGTCTGGCGGCAATGCTTGATGAGCACTGCCGCCGGCCCGATCTGGATATTTATCTGACCGGTGGCCGGCTGTATCCGCATTCAGGATTGCTGGTGGGGCCGTCCGCCGCGGCGTCGGTTGATGAGTATCGGGCGCATTGGGCCTTTCTTTCCGTGGGTGGTCTGACCGCCGACGGTCTGTTTAATACCACCGATTCCGTCGTTGAAACCGAACGCCGTATGATCGCACATGCTGAAAAGGTGGTAGTCATTGCCGATCACAGTAAGATCGGCCGAACGGCCATGTGCCGTGTATGCGGACTTGAAGAAGTGGATATCCTGATCACGGAAGGCACCGCACCGCTTGAAATAGTACACGAAAAGCTGGCGGAATGTTCTGTGCAATCCATTCTGATTTAGCTTATCAATGGCAGTGAAAACCGGCTGTAACGACTCATGCGGTGATACGGGGAAAAGCTGGTGCAGCATCATACATGCTTCCCGGTTATCCCGCCTCCATCCAACGAAAAAATGGCCGCCTGATTTATCCGGAAGTCACATGGAACGCATCCGCCATTTGTGCGCTCACCTTTTGGCCAAGAACGTTGACAAGGGCTTGTGACAGATTCTGCAAGGCATTTTTGGTTCTGATCCTGGGCTTTCTAACGCTGCCGTTACCGGCACCATCAGCCATATCCATTCTCCAATCCAAGTCGCCATCGCATATACCCGCCGCGCCCGAAACTGATTTGGTCGTTGTTCGTTGATAGTTGATGGTTCCCCCGTATCCGCGCAGTCCGCTTAGAGAGTTTACCCCGTGCGCGCCGGGGCGGTCCATCCCATCCTGCCAGGAAGCCAATCCGATTCGCCATCGCAGATACCCGCCGCACCTAAAAATCGGTCTGCCCGTTGCTTCCCGGGTGCGCCGGGTTTCATTACTCTTTGGCCATTTTCTCATAGTGTTCGCAGGCAATCGCATCCATGTTGCGGAAGCGGTCACAGGCCCCGTTGACAACGAAAGACCTTATCGCGCTTGTAATAACGTGCGGGAGGACCTTCGGTAATTAGCGCGTACCTTGATGGATGCGGCCAGGGCGTTGCTCGCCGGCAATGATTGTGTAGAGACCGGGCCGGTCAATGGCCAGAAATTTCCGGGATGCGGTGGTTCGCAGTATTGGTGCCAACTGGCCGTTGATCGAAATCTCCCGTCCCTTAATACCAACGACCGCGCGCACACCGGGTGGCAGATGAGCCGTAAGCTCTTCGCCCTTTTTGCCCTGTGATGCGCTCAGCACAATATCGCCGTGAGGTGTCGGTACGCGACCGGACACCCAGCGCAGATTTCCCAAATGCGGCGTGATGGCGGCCGTGGCAAAGCCACCGCTGGTGGGCCGAACACCGAGAATATATGCGGTGAGAAAATTCGTGACGCCCGCCGACCAGCCGTGGCAAAGGCTGTTGCGGTACATGGTCAGCCCGGCGGGAAGAAAACCGGAGGCAACACCACGGCGTTGGGCCGGTCTTGCCGATGGCACCGGCCGTGGTGTTTCGGTGTAAACTTCCCAGAATGTGGTAGCGCCTTCGCGCAACATGCCCCCCCAATATCGCCGGATGAAATTCAAGGCTTCTCGCGTCCGCCCCAGTCTGCCCAGGGCGCAGATCACATAATAATTGTAATAGGGTGTGGCGATTTGCCTCCACGCGGGGTTCCGAGGCGCAAGAATCCGCCGGTAAATGGCCCGGCGCTCGAACCGATCAGCCACGCCGCTGTAGATGGCCATGGCATTGACCTGCCGGATGTTGGTAAATGTGCCGTTGCGATTTGCCAGATACCGCCGCGCCGCCGAGACAATTTCATCGTACCAGTTGAGCCATCGGCGGGCCTGTGCCGCATCACCAATCGCCCGCAGTAAAAACACACCATCCTTTACCGCCAGGCAGGTGTACAAGTCCGTGGCCATGCACGAAGGCGATTTCGGGTTATGGAAAACCTTCCAGGGAAAGGGGGGCGACCAGTCGATGAAAAGTCTGTGATTGTGCCGATCGGTAAAGAGATTCTCAGGTCCAAAGCTCGTTTTCATGTAACGTAACATGCTCAAAAGCATTTCATGTTGCGATTTGACGTACGTCAGGGCCCCGGTGTGGCGGTAATAATCCGCCAAGCCGACGATCCAGGCGCACGAGTAGCCGGGAATGCCATTGACATCGTTGACCGGCGGCTGGTCGGCAGGCCGCCCTCCCTGGGCTTTCCGGCGCAGATCGTTCATGGTCAACTGCATAAGAAAATGATCGAGAAACACATCGCTGATCACGCCACCGGAAACCTGCAGGTCTCCCATCCATTGAGCGCGATCGCGCTTGGGTCCGTCCCATATTCTTTCCTGCATGCACAAATGGGCGGTGTAGGCACCTGTGTACCAGATGCGATTTAGCATGGGATCGGAGCAGTCAAAGGCCCCGCGATAGGTAACAGGATAATACTTAAAATTCAGCCGCAGCGCATTGAGGTGGATGGGGTGCTTTCCGGCGAAGCGGATCACCGCATATCGAAAAGCGCTCCACGGCGTATGCTGGATGGCTCCGTTGAGCCGCATGGGATTCCAGCCGCCCAGTACCGGACGCCAGGTGCCCCATGGGGAATCCATGGCCTCGCCCTTGGATTCGCCGGTGCCAATCAACACGCCGCGGGGCAGCGGAAAATGGAATGTTTGTCCATCCGACGCCATTCGCACCAGGTTGCGACCCTGCAGTAAAAATTGAACGCGAAGCGCTTTGGCTTTCCCCGGCGCTGGATTACCCGCCTGAGCCTTGATCTGATTTACGGGAAAGGCTATGCGGCCCGCCTGCACATACTTGCGCACCAGCGCGGTAACATTACGTGTGTGTGCCGGATCGGTCAGCACCCCATATACCGCGCGCTGCACAACAGGCGGGGCGGGGTGTGCTTCGATCGGGCCGCCGGTACCGCGAATGTCAATTCGCCCCGCCACCTCCTGGCCAAAGCTCACCAGCAATTCCGGCGCATGAACGTGATGCGCCGGATCCACTGTCAGGCTGATGGGTAACGCCGGTGCCAGCCGTGATCTCCCCTGATAGCCTGGCCGAAGTATGCGTACCATGTGTCCGGATAATTGCCGTGCTACCGTCTTCAGGCCATGAAAAGCGCTGCGGCCGCGCAGCACGCTGACTCTAATGGGTTGGAAGTAAAGGTGCGCCATATACGCGGTTCCTTCCACCGGCCATGGCGCAAGCTCCGCTTTCCAAGGCCCGCGGCCATAGGGAGCCTTGACGCTGGCACGGGCCCAATGTGCGGCATTAAAGCCGCCGCGAGTCCACGCATTGGAAACTTGGACCTGTTGGGTTACGCGCCAACTGCTATTTGACCGTAAAATCGTGCGGCCGGCGGCGAGCAACCATAGAATGATTCCCGCCGCCCCGCCCCGGTTCTTCGCGCGAATCGCAAAGACGTTGTTTCCCGCATGCAGATCTGCCGTGATCGTCAGCCGCCGCGGATGACGCCATCGCGGCGAAGCGGGCGAACCAATATGGCGACCGGTTGCGGCAATGCGGCGTCCATTGATATAAAGAATAAATCGATTGTCAGCCGTTACGTACAATTCGGCCGCTTGCGGTGGGGCGGCCAGGGGCAGCACCCGCCTTAAATAGATCGTTTGACGATTTCCGACATGCGCTGTCCAAATCCATTCGGGCCAATGAAGTTTGCCATATTTGGCTGCCACCGCCATGCGCGGCCGCGGCAAACCGTAAGTGGGATCAACGGCAGGCGGCCGATAGTTTGCCAACCCAAACGTGCTGCTGCCGGTTGTCCGCATGTCCGCGGCCCTGAGGGTATGCGGCCCGATACCAAGTGCCATACACGCAAATATTAAACAACATCCTGTTTTATTCATAAGAGTCTCCGCGATCTTTTTCGCAAAGAGTTTATACGTTTCGCCAGCTCCCGGGTGGAAAAACGGAACCGCTGCAAAAAAAGAATCGAAACAGCGAATCCCGGTATGTACAGGTATCAAAATCGCGATCAGGCCGACGAAACATCGCATTCACAGGCAATTTCACAACAAAACGTCCAATTGGAGAGCCTGAAGGCGGCGGTTTTCCCCCGATGAATGATCCATATAGACCATTGAAAAAGCTATTGGTTAACGCCATTGCATGCGCCATAATAAATCCAGCAAGCTCGGTTGAGGTTTTGATGTTCATTGCGGATCGAACCCAAAACCCGCAACAAGTTATTCATGGCGCGTGTAACTCGTTACTAACCAGAGCATCAATTTAAGCAGGCGTCTTGACATAGGAGAATCTTGAGAGGCTAAGCATGATTTTGTGAAAATCGAACTGGCAATGGCCCGGCCAGAAGAAGGGAGATGGTGCTCCCTGGATAGAGATGAGCGGCACTTTGGGTTCCGTTGTGTCGGAGCGTAAAGAGGCCGCTGGGTAAGGTGTTTTCTCTTCTGCCGCAAGTCGCGGCAAACCGCAATCTGCCCGGTAGGCGGATAAATTTAGCTCTTCTTCGGAGCAAAAGGAGTTTTATCATGGGTATTAACTCACGTACCGTATTGTTTTCATCTGCCGCTATTGCGGCCTTCGGTGCATGCATGGCTGGCGTGCCAATGGCAATGGCAACCACTACTGCCACCCCGACAACAATTATCTCGGATACATTTCCAGCCAGCCAGGGGGTGGGTGCCGGAAGCTACCTGCAAGGGGCAACGCCGGATGTTGGACCGGCCGGCTCTACTTGGACAACGCACTTTTACAACTCAACTACCAGCGTCTATTCGACTCCGACGAGCGCCCAGGCACCGTTTATAAATCAGATCGGGTCTTCGGGTAATTATGCGGCCTATTTCCCGAATTCCTCCGGGGGCGACGTAGATGCGGCAATCCCATTTACACCATCCGGCAACGGCATACTGACGCTTACAGCGACCCTGTACTATCCGGGGGGCGACGGATGGGTAGCACTGGGCTTCGCGAATTCCGCGGCTACCGCCGATCCATACGGCCAGTCCGGCCCATGGGCCTACCTGGATGCCGGAGGGGGGCTGAATCCCGGCGGTGTAATCCACGGATATGTCAACAGCCATACAAACACCGTGACACTCACATTCAACCCCGTTACCTTGGTGGAAACCTTCAGCGGACCTACCCTCACCAGTGGTACGCCCGTTACATTAACCGAGACGCTTACCAGTGCCCCGACCATTAACTCCATCTTTTTTGCACAAAGGGGCATTTCCGGTGGGTACTTCAGCAATGTAACGCTCACGCAAGGGCCGGAACAAGCTGTACCGGAACCGGCGTCCTGGGGTTTGCTGGGCTTGGGCGGAGTCGCGGGGCTGATGCTGCTACGTCGCCGCAAACTGGCCTGATATCTTTGTAAACCTCCTTGGATTCTGCTGGCCGTGGCGGCCTGAACTCAGGCCGCCACGGCGAAGCGGATCTGGTTGAAGACCACCGCCAGCATGATGTAAATGGGGCGGCCTTCTGTGGCGGTCAATGAAGCCATGATCGCCACATGTGGATTGCTCATCGACACAACAAAAACCCATGGCTTGGCCAATAATCACGGGTCGGCAGTGGTGCGGGGTGGGGCATAAGTGGAGCGGCTACAGGAATTGTCCAATCGATTGATCTTTTCATCGGAACTCTCAACACTGTTCTCAATTCTGAATTGATCATACAATCAGTTTATTACTCAGGAGATGTATCGCTTATGACTAAAAAGCAGCGAGTGGGTTTGTCAAGACGTGAGATCATCGCATCAGCCGCAACATTCATGGCGGCGGGCGGGGCGGCTAAACGTGTATTGGCCGTTGAAGCGCCAGATTCTCGCCGGACCCGCCGGGAGTTCCCTGACATCGCCAGTGGTAATCCTGATTTGCCGGAATTCCACGGACCGCGTGTGATCGGTGCCACGCCGGGACGTGATTTTCTTTTCCAGGTGCCACATACCGGCGCTACCCCGCTGGTTCTTTCCGCCAGCGGTCTGCCGCGCGGCCTGCGGATGACGGATACCGGACTGATCCGCGGAAAAATTCAATCGCCCGGCACATATAACGTACGGTTGACGGCCACCAACCGGGCGGGCCATGCCCACCGAGTTTTACGCATCGTCGCGGGGCAGCACAAACTTGGGCTTACGCCGCCCATGGGCTGGAATTCCTGGTATGCCTACAGTACCGGTAATACCGCGGAACTGACCCGGGCGGCGGCGGATGCGCTGGTGAAGCACGGCCTGGCCGCCAAGGGCTTTATGTACGTCAACCTTGACGATGGATGGCAAGGTGGCCGCACTGCGTCCGGTCAAATCATGCCCACGGAGAAGTTTGGCAATATGCAGGCGCTTATTGCGCATGTGCATGAACTCGGATTGAGATTTGGAATTTATTCATCGCCCGGACCGCAAACCTGCGCACATCACACCGGCAGTTGGGGGCATGAACTGCTTGATGCGCAGAGTTACGCCCGTTGGGGTGTGGATTTCCTGAAGTATGACTGGTGCAGCTATACCAAGGAAGTGCCGCGGCATCCGGATCTGCAGCAGTACATCAAGCCCTATGCCGTGATGCGGCGGGCGCTGGATTCCGTGGACCGGGACATTTTTTTCAGCTTATGCCAGTACGGTATGGCGCATGTCTGGACCTGGGGCGCAAAGGCTCCGGTTTTTGGCAATCAGTGGCGCACCAGCGGTGATATTATTGATACCTGGGCGGCGATTTCACGCAATGGATTTGACGCTCAACGGCAGCTATATCCCTTTGCGGGCCCGGGCCACTGGAACGATCCATGCATGCTGATGCTCGGCTATGGAAAATACTGGTCCGGTGCCTTGCGACCCACCCGGCTGACTCCGCATGAGCAACTTTTGCAGGTGACGCTATGGAGCATGCTGGCTGCGCCTATGGTTTTAAGTTGCGATCTCGACAAGCTCGATAAATTCACGATTGATCTGGTAACCAACACGGAGATTATTGCCGTAGACCAGGATGAACTGGGAATGCAGGGGCAATGCGTGGACCGTCAGGCCGGTGGCATGGAGATTTGGGCGCGTCCACTGTGGGATGGCACCGTAGCGGTGGCGCTATTTAACCGGGGGGCAAAATCGCAAACCGGCCATATCGCGTCCTGGGACATGTTAGATCCGGTACTGCCACGCGGTGCCCGGACACTTCGCGGATCACAACAAGTTCGTGACCTGTGGAAACGCAAAACATTAGGCTCAATGGCTCGCATCAGCATGCCGGTGCCCAGCCATAGCGCTGTGATGTTGAAAATAGGAAACCCTGCCCATTAATCGCAATGAGGGGAACGAACGTGCGGCCGATGATCCATTACCTGTACCACGATAAACGCAACGCATGTATCATGGGCTCAAGATAGCCGGGAACAGGGGGCGATTACAGAGGTCTGAAGAGGCACGGGTGATGCCCGTGCGGTACTTGGTGGGTGCCTGGCTTAATATTACTAAACGGAGTGTATACGATGCGGTCTTCTATTACGTTTGCGGTACTGCTGGCCCTGGCTGGTTACGGAATTCAATCTGTCCCGGCGGCGGCGAATTCCTCCACAGTCACTGCGAATGATCTGGCGCGTGCGAAAGCTCTGGTGGCCCGCATGACGCTGCCTGAAAAAATTGAGGAAGTCCACGGTGAGGGAACGCATTTGCATCCACGGCATATTGTAGAAATTCCACGGCTGGGCATACCGGAATTGCGCCTTGCCAACGGATGCGTGGGCGTAGGCCCCGCCGATGACTGGCCGCAGAAGCCGGCTACGGCGCTGCCGTGCGAAATGTCCCTTGCGGCGACATGGAATCCGGCTTTGGCCATGCGCTACGGCAAGGTGATCGGACGGGAAGCCCGCGACCTGAATTACGGCATGGTGGAGGGGCCGGATATCAATATCGCCCGCGTGCCGCAGAATGGGCGAACATTTGAGGGCTACGGCGAGGATCCGTTTTTGACTTCACAAATAGCCGTGGCCGTCATTCGCGGCATCCAGAGTAAGCATGTAATGGCGGAAGCCAAACATTTCGACGCCAATAATCAGGAAACCGACCGTGGCGGCATCAATGAAATCATTGCGTTGCGGACATTGCATGAAATATATTTTCCCGCATTCAAAGCGGCGGTCCGGCAGGCCGGGGTGGCCGCGGTTATGGGGGCATATAACCGGGTTAACGGAATTTTCTGTTGTCAAAACAAATATCTGCTGACCGATACGCTACGCAACCACTGGCACTTTAAAGGGTTTGTGACCTCCGACTTCGGTGCCACGCACAGCACGGTTGCATCGGCACTGCACGGGTTGGATGTGGAAATGCCGAAGGGCAAATATTTTGCCGGCGGACTTCAAGCTGCCGTGCAGTCGGGGCGGGTGCCCATGGCGGTGCTCAACAACATGCTGATTCGCCGCTTTGCCACGATGATGCGATTTCATCTTTTCAGCCACCCACCCAGGTTGCATCCGATTCCCGTACGGCGCGACGGGAGGTTGGCTTTGCACATGGCCGAGCAGGGCATGGTGCTGCTGAAAAATCAAGACGCTCTTCTCCCGTTGGATGCGAGAAAAATCAGATCGATTGCCGTAATTGGTCCGTATGCGGCGAGTGCCATGACGGGCGGCGGCGGCAGTTCGCATGTGGTACCGCTGTTTACTGTTAGCCCCGTGCAGGGAATCAAAACCCGGGTTGGCGGAAACGTGCATGTGATGTTCAACAATGGTGCGGATATTGCGCAAGCTGTCCGTCTGGCACGAACGGCTCAGGTTGCCATCGTCATGGTCGGGGATTACGAAACCGAAGGACACGATCATCCGCTGACCCTGAGTAAAAATCAGAACCGGCTGGTGGAAGCTGTGGCGGCTGCCAATCCGCACACGGTGGTGGTGTTGAAAACCGGATCGGCCATGATTTTGCCATGGGTCAAGCAGGTTCCGGCACTTCTCGAGGCGTGGTACCCCGGCGAGGAGGATGGAAATGCGGTGGCGGCGGTTTTATTTGGCGATGTTGATCCTTCCGGCAAATTGCCGATTACCTTTCCCGCCAATGCGACGCAGTTGCCGGCTCATACGGTCAGACAATATCCCGGTGTTCCGGTCCACGGCAGTCGGAATCTGGTGGTGCATTACAGTGAAGGGATTTTTGTGGGTTACCGGTATTACGACCGTCATCAACTCAAGCCGCAATTTCCATTCGGCTACGGATTATCCTATACCACATTCCATTTTAAGAATCTGATCATTCAAACGCCGCGGTCGCCGGATAAAGCCGATAAGCACCTGCGCGTGACGTTTACCATTACCAACACGGGACGCCGGGCCGGAGCGGATGTGGCGCAGCTTTACCTTGGATATCCTTCCTCCCGGGCTGTTCCTGAGCCGCCGGAACAATTGCGGAGCTTTACCAGGCTGGTTCTTCAGCCGGGCGAAAGTAAGCAGGTGAGCTTGTCCGTACCGGTGCGTGCCTTGCGCTACTGGAGTGCCGCACGGAAGTCATGGCGGCCGCTTCCCGGCACATATCGGGTGATGGTGGGCGATTCTTCGGCCAATCTGCCGCTGCAGGGCACGGTTACGGTGACGAAATCGAGCCTGTAAGACCGCTTTGCGCTACCATAAAATTGGAGCCAGAATGCCGCAAAAAATATTGAATTTGGCGGCAATACTGTTGCGACGGAATGGCATGGCTTGTGTGAATTTAATGGCATGTCGGATTTGAAAAAGAATATTGCCCGGGGTTCTGGAACAGTAAAAATCCGACCGGATTTTTGATTGCCCTGTGAAGCGATTGAAGTTGTTTCGTCCATGCTGTCAAGTGAAATGGCTATTGTGGGATCATGGCCATCGCTATAATATACGTCAACGTTCAGGAGATGATTCGTTTATTTATGGGGCACAATACGGTTCGCGGGAAGGGCTGGTAAAGGTTTTTGAGCGTATGGGAAATGGGTCATAAAACGGACTGATGCATCGCGGGTTTTAAGTCAAAATCGGGGTCGGTACCTGGCATGGCTAACTCTAAGGAATGCGATACCCATTTGGAGCAGGGCTTTGTCCACCAGCGGATGGTGGTGCTTCCGCGACCGGTGGTGGAACGGGCTTTGCGGGGGCAGTTGCCGCTGGCGCTGGTGCCATCTGATGTCGGCTATTTCCCTGAAGCTAAAGGCCATTATTTAGAAAGACTTGCCGGGGCGCCACAGTGTGTATTTATCTTATGCGTCCGTGGATGCGGCTGGGTGCGCATTGGCGGCAAGAAATATGATGTAACGCCCGGCAATCTCATCGTGATACTTCCCGGGCGGCCGCACAGCTACGGGGCAGATCCCCATCATCCATGGACAATCTACTGGTGTCACGCCGCAGGACCGGCGGCCAGCTATTTCACCAACCTGCTCAGCCAGCGCGACGCCTTGCCGCTGCTGCATAT
>JAJZJL010000165.1 GCA_021810145.1 Planctomycetota bacterium
CACCAGTGGCTACCGATTCAAAGGTCCCGCATACCCGGACTTTATTCTGCTGCACATTTCCACCAATGATATTATTCAGCATTTTGATCCGAAATTTCCGCACAACAATGAGAGCGAAACGCAATTCATGCGCGATCTGGAATCGCGCATGATCGCATTGGTGCGGGAAATTGTGCAATTGCGGCCCACGGCGCATCTGCTGGTGGCACAGGTTATTCCCCTCGGAGGCTGGTCGCCAAAACTCAAGTCCGCGCTTTGGAATCACGAAGTTCGCGAATTTAATGCATTTGTCAAGAACAAATTGGTGCCGGCTTGCCGCGCTGAAGGTCAGCACGTCCGTGCGGTAAATCAATACGCGAATTTTTCCACCCCGGACGGCAAGCCCATCTGGACCCATCTTCCGGACAAGTGCCATCCCGACCCCTACGGCTACCGTCTTATGGCCCGCACCTGGTTTAAGGCCATTATGGCTATCGAGCATAAATAGCGTGTTTGCCGGTACCCGCAGCCTCTCGGCAATCATCAATGTTTACGTTTCCGGTGGCCTGTGACGCTTCCGCAATGGCTTTTACCGGCTTAGACTCCGGTGCCCCGCTATTTTCCGCTGCCGTTGGCTTGCGTTTTCATCGCCTCATGTAACAGCGCTTGGATCATACCGGGAATATTATGCTCCCGTGCCTCAGCGGTGGGGGGCCAGCCCAGCGACTCCATGGCTTGGGACGTCATCGGGCCGATTGAAAGTCGTTTGCACTTGCCCACCATCGCCCGCAATTCTTCCGGCAATATGGTATGCAGATTTTTCGCGGTGGAGGCACTGGTAAACGTTATCCAATTGACCGTGCCATTGCCAATGGCTTCCACGGCGCTCGGCGGCAGTGCATCAGGAATACGGGTCTGGTACACCGGTACGTCGTGAACCTCGGCGTGGGCCTTGCGCAGCATATCCACCAGTGCCGGACGGGCAATTTCAGCGCGCAACAGCAAAAAGCGGCGGCCGCTTAAATTCATGTCCGCGTCAGCAGCCGGAACATCCCCATTCTTGCGGCCAAAATAATCAATCAGTTCGCTGGCCAGCTCTTCGCCGATCGCGTCTGGGGCAACAATATCCGGTGTAATGCCGATGGATCGCAGGGCATCCGCCGTAGCCGGCCCGATGGCCGCAACACTGGCGGCAAAATCACGGCCATCAAGTTCCAGTTCCTCCATGGCCTGCCAGGTTGAAAACACGCCGTTGGGGCTGGTAAATACGACACAGTCGTACGCTCGCATGTTGTCAATGGCCGCCAGAGCCGCCTGCCGATCGGTGGGTTTGACGATTTCAATGGTCGGGGCCTCTATGACCTTGGCTCCCAGATTAATGAGTTGTTCACCCAATTCGCTGGCCTGCTGGCGCGTTCGCGTTACCAGAACCGTCTGGCCGAACAGCGGACGGGCTTCAAACCAGTTCAATTCGTCGCGAACCGATACCACTTTGCCGATCACTGTAATCGCGGGAGCCTTGATTTTGGCTTTCTCCGCGGCCTCGGCAATCGTTTCCACCGTGCCGACAACGGTTTGCTGTTCGGGATGCGTGGCCATGCGCACCACGGCGGCGGGCGTGGTTGCCGCCATACCGGATGAAATCAGCTTCTGGGTAATATCGGGCAGATTTTTCACACCCATATAGAACACCAGCGTGCCGCCCAGCTTGGCCAATGCGTCGTAATTCACGTCGGAGGTTTCATCACCGGCCTGCGTCCCGGTTGCTTTTCCGCTTCCGGCATCCCGTTGGTGGCCGGTAATGAACGTAACCGTACTGGTGAAGTCACGATGCGTTACGGGAATCCCCGCATACGCCGGCCCGGCAATGCCCGCGGTTATGCCGGGAATAATAATAAAAGGAATTTCGGCTTCGGTTAATACTTGTCCTTCCTCGCCCCCGCGCCCGAATACAAATGGATCACCTCCCTTCAGCCGCACCACGCAGCGCTTCTGATACTCCGGCCCGTTCATCAAGTCCCGGCATTTTCGCACCAGCAAGGCGTTGATCTCATCCTGCGAAAGGGTATGTTCCCTGGCTCGTTTACCAACGTAAATCAGTTCCGCGTCGGACCCGCAAAGTTCGAGTAATGCGGGATTGGCCAATGCGTCATAAATAACCACCGCGGCAGTCGAAAGTGCTTTCGCTCCGGCCAATGTCATCAGTCCGATATCCCCCGGGCCTGCACCCACCAGGGCCGCCACCGGATATGGGCGTTCTAAATCAAAAAACGGGGTCTTTGTCATGCGCTACTCCAGCCGCCATGTTTGAATTCGTCCCGGCTCAACGAGCCACTTGGCCCTATTGGCGCTGAAAAGTAAAAAAAGTTCAAGTCGCGAACGCATTTGGCCGATGAGAGTATTGGTCGCAGTTGCAGTTTTCCTCCCATAACCTGAGCCGCCTGCTGTGCGTTGCAGCAGGCGGCTCTATTTATTGCCCCGCCTACACCAGATTAAATTCCTGCCCGGGATTCAGTATCACCGCATCAATTTGCTTTTCCCTCAATCGCTGTCCAAAGGCTGCCGCATCCTGTTTTATCGGCGGAAAAGTATTGTAGTGAATGGGCATCACATGCGGCGCTTTGAGCATTTCCGCAGCCATCAACGCATGCTCCGGCCCCATGGTAAAGTGATCGCCGATCGGCAGGCACGCGAAATCAATTTGCCATAACTTCGCGAACAGAGCCATATCCCCGAACAGTGCCGTGTCGCCCGCAAAATATATCGTTTTGCCACCGATCCGTATGATCCACCCGCCCGGTGCCCCGCCCGGTGTGCCATCCGGAAATGTGCTGGTATGAAATGCCTGAACCAGGTTTGCATGCCCGAACGCAAATTTGCTTCCGCCACCGGTATTCATGCCAATGGTTTTCACCCCCAATTTCTCGTAGTAACTCGCTATTTCAAAGTTCGCCACGATGACCGCACCGGTGCGTCGGGCAATGCGTTCGGCATCATCAACGTGATCAAAATGGGCATGGCTTAAAAAAATAAACTGCGGATCAACGCCATGCGACTTCACATCCGCCAATGGGTTGGAATCATAAAAGGGATCAAGTTGAATGCGCCGCCCGTCGGAATGAAGTTCCACATTTGAATGTCCGTGATAAATGATCTTTACTGCCATGGTACACTCCTGTTACAAGTTCTATGCGTTTACCTCGCTTCACAAAGGGGATTATAGGCCCATCCTCGGCTAATGTGCGATATTCGCATAAAAAAAATCAAAACGCGGTATCCGCATCGCCAGCTCGCGGGCCGGCGACAGATTTTGCCACTCTCTATCATGCCCTGTCCCGGCAATTGCGACCTTGCCAGCTTGTGGTGCGTGGCCATCCATTGCGATTTCTACTTATAAGTGCCACTCGTGTCATCCGCGATAGCTGCGGTCCAGTTCATCGCTTTCAACATTCAAGACGCGATTGAGGAGTTCCGATCTAGAAGTCAGGAGTCAGGAGCCAGGACAGTTATGAAGCGCTGCGCTTTCAATTTCTTCTATCCCGGCGAGCCAAGACGGGTTCTGGACTCAGTTCCACAGATTTCTCAGATTCGGTGACTTGCGCACTGAGCATTTGGCATTTAGCATTGGGATCGGGGGTTTTCACCACAAAGAAACAAACGCTCGGAGAGGAAATATTTGCTTCAATAATCCTGTGCGTTCTCCCGCTGCTTTGCGGTTGCTTTTTTCGTCTCTTCCAACTTCCAGATTCAACCCGGGAACGCGGGAGCCGGTGCCATTCAGCAAACATCTCCCCTTCAAATCCTCCGTCCACCTCCGTTTCCTCCTTGTGAATTAAAAAGTATTTCACCGCAACGGCACAAGGCTAGGGTAACAGTAAATGATCAGTGTTTACAGCATTCGTCAGTATATTCAGTATTAATCAGTAGATTCAGTACCTGTCCCGTGTGCCGAGAATCGTTGTTTCCCGGCGTGCCGGGACTCGTTGGTCAACGATTCCAACTCGCCACGCGATCAGGTTTCCCTGACAATTTCCACGGTTGTTAAGCGAGATTGGAAAAAACTTTGGCTTTTAACACCGCAATGTAGGGAAGATTGCGATAATAATGGTTGTAATCCATACCATATCCCACCACAAAGTCATCCGGGATATCAAACCCCGTGAAATCGGCCGCTAGGCCTTTCGCTATCGCCTGCGGCTTACGCAACAACGCGCACGTTTTGACCGACTTCGCTCCGCGCTTCCGCATCAGCCCGGCTACTGCCGCCAGACTCTGCCCGCTTTCCAGAATATCATCGACAATCAGCACGTCGCGGCCCCGCAACGGCAACGATCCGGGAAACATGATCGACGCCCCGCGACTCGCCCGGCTGCGTCCCGGATAGCTTGAAACAGCCACCACATCAATGCGCATTTTCAGCGGCAACCGGCGGATCAGATCCGCCGTGAAAATCATTGATCCGGTCAGTACCGGTACAATGACAATCTCCCGCTTTCCGTATGCGGCGGCAATTTCACCGGCCATTTTTCCTACCCGCCGGGAGATGGCGTTATGGGTCAGCAGTATCCGGTCAATATCGTCTGTGTGCATGGCAAAAGAATAACCGCATTGCGCTGCATTGGACAACTCAACGGTATCCGCCAAATGCGTAATGCGAAGCATATCGCACATGCCCCGGCAAAACCCCATTACACGTTGATGCCCTTCCAATTGAACCGCGATCCATCGTGCCGAACGCGAAAAATCAGCACGCCCACTCCACCGCGCAACCCCATCGCCCAACCGTGCCGCCGATATCACCGGCCCATTCCGCCAATACTGCCACTATTGATAATACTGCCAATACTGCCAATACTGCCAATACTGCCAATACTGCCAATACTGCCAATACTGCCAATACTGATAATACTGATAATACTGATAATACTGATACCGCTTGCAGACACATTGCTGTGATTCCAGGGTGTAACCCAGTTGAGACCGTGGAAAGCAGATCTTTTTTCCTGGCCTCTCCCCGAGCACGGTGGGAAAAAATTAGGAGTCGGCCCGGCGGCCCAAGTACCCACCCCGAAATTAAATATTGCCATCGGTGGGAATGCCGCCACTCCGAACGTTTGTGCGACAGCAGCGGCGGAACCCGGTAGCGGGCCGGAGCAGGCGGATTTCAACGTTTTTCGGCAAAATACGCTTTGCGCGGTACGCATAGATCTCTGCGCTGTACAAAGTGGCGAAGGAAGATGGTGGAGTATACAATGCCCTCGTTGATCGCTGTCCCCCGAATGTCGCAACGCCACAATTTGCGGAATGGGGAGGGATCAATAAAGCAGCGGGTGGGAGCAAAAGAACGCGCATTGCGGTTACGACACCGCGGGTAATGTCTGCGGCGGGAGTTAACCTCGGTTACGTCGCATATATGCGTTTGCCCGCCGCGTTAAGGCTTCGCGTGGCGGGCTTTTGTCGTCATAAACTGACGCTTGCACAAGTGTTAAATCCCAAGGCCCGGGTATTAAAAGGCCGTCGTCAACACAGTGCGGGTCGGACAAGGCTTGGCATGGGTGCCGTCGCGTCCAGACCTTTCTGGTCGTGATTTCGTTGCAACGCGCCCAGAAAAGGAGTATTTCCATGAAATTGGTAGCTGCTGCCGTTCTGAGTCTGCTTCCAACGGCCCTGGGCAAGGTTGCGGCCACCCCGGCTGCAAAAATTCTGCACGGGCAGGCGGCTGTATCCGCCGTGGAAAAGTGCTTGCTGCCGTTCGTAGAACAGTACCGATTAATCGACAGCATCCACTTTACCGCCGTAATCAACGGGGATTCCACGGAGCTCACTGCGACCGGTAGCCGCAACCTGACCCTTTCGGGGCGATACCGATTCTGGGCGGCAGGCGATGACTACCGGCTGAACTGGCGAGTGCTTCGCAGCAGCTATCAGCCCCTGATCCATGAGCTCTTTGCGTACGACGGCACGCGTTACCAGGCGATGGTTCGCGGCGGCCCGCAAGCTATGTTGGTGATTCGCAGGCATCGGCCGACGGGATTCTTTGGACCGGGCGAACCCAACCCGATACTGGCCCCGATTTTTAATCTCCTTCAGCGCGCAACAAAGCGCCAGCCGGGAAATTGGTTGGATTATTGGCGCGTGCGCCACCATCCCGGACAGGTTGCTCACCTGCCGGAGCAAATCGCCGTGCGTTCGTTCAGGTACACGCGCACCGGCGCGTATTTCGATTGCTACCCAAAGCACCTGCGCTACCCGAAAAAGTGGAACCTTAAGTCCAAAATCCCGGTCTGGTTTCGGCCCGGCGGCCATTGCGTTATGCGATATGTGTTGCAGCGCCGTGGCCGCGTTTATCTCCCAATCGCCGTGTATGCCCCGCCACAGGTTGGCGGCAATCCCGTGGCTGCCGAAGGATCCCGGTATTCGTACGGTGCGTTCGCCATCGGCCACAGGATGATCTACTTAGCTACCAAGGCGGAGCATTTCCGAAACGGGCGGTGGCGCACCAAAATGCTGATCTCGCGAATATCACTGGATGGACGAATAAACCCCAGTGTTTTCACCATTAATTATCACCGGGCGCAGCTTTTCCGAGAGAATGGCCGGGCCGTGCCGCTGTCGAGGGGAAAAATTCTCCCCGCCCAAGTGCGGAACCTCGGGCCGCGTTAATTCGCCGGCCTGGTATTGAGGAAGCAGGATTTTTTAGCGAGGTATAACGTGCGGGTATATTTCTTACATAAATTGGCGGCAGTAATTCTATCGATCCCTCCTTTCGTGGCTGTGGGCCAAGCCAGGGCGCTGCCGCCGTCAGCCGACGCGTCTACGCAAACGATCAGCCTAGGGGCGCGGTTACCGGGCCGGGTAATCCCGCGGACGCTCAGGATCAGGAATACCGCAAATCAGCCATTGCATTTCTCGTTGTTGAGAACCTCCTGTGGCTGCCTTTCCGCCAAGGTGGCCCCGACAACGGTAGCCCCCGGAGCATTGGCAACATTGTCGCTACGGATTGTCACGCACGAACTGCCCGGTCCGTCACAGGTTTCGGCCGTCCTGGTGGGCAACGAGGGCACAGCCCGGCACGTATGGCAGTATTCTGTAACATACACGGTCAGGCGGATGATACAGGTGTTTCCGCCCGGCCCTCGTTTCGGCTCGCCAGTGGCTATCGATCTTGGAATCATCAAGCAGCGTGCGCTTGGTAGGCCAATAACTCTCAGCGTGGTGCGGGGTGGTTTTCCCGCACGCTGGGACACGCTGTTGTGCCGGGTCGTTAATCGGGCTGGGGCGGTCAGTGTCCGGAAACTGCGGCCGGGCCGATGGAGCCTCCGCTTGAGTATTATCGATCATCGTCTCTTGGGCACACAGTCGTTCCCGTTGCGATTCACTTTCCTGGACCACGGCAAACCTCTGGCCTACCACCTCACCGAACCCGTCGTGTTTACGGCCACCGGCGCTTTATCGCTTGTTCCATCGAGTCTGCTTGTGGGAACCCTTAAGCACAAGCAGCGG
>JAJZJL010000166.1 GCA_021810145.1 Planctomycetota bacterium
TGGACCAAACTCCCCGGTTACCTGGCAGATCCCGAGTGGACCGGCGTCTTTCCTGGACTGATCGAATCTCGCATAAAATTCCCGCCACCAGCCCCTCACCCCGGGGCGATCGAGAATCGTTAACCCTTCGTCCGGGAACCATGCGAAGGTGCAACGGTCACCAGGCCCTGGTTTAACATTGGCAATCTCCCCTCTTATCCGGTCCACAAGCTGCGCGTCGCCCTTCAGCGACAGGCCAAAGGCCGAGACAGCGCACAGCGCCGGGTCGCCCGAGGCCCGGGCAGCTTCGGCCATTTGCCGCCAGAACGTCTCGCGGCTGGCAACGCTCTTTTTTTCCTCGCTTACCGGCAGCACCCGGGCAAGCGTATCAACGAAGTAGCGGGCAAACCCCGCGTTGGCGGTATTGCCATGCGGCTTCGGTACCCGAAGTTCCGCGCCACGCCCCGGCCTGATTTTGGGCGGCCCTTTTTTCGTCGGGACTGTTATTTCGCCGTGGCGATCTTCTACCCCAAGGTACTTTCCGCCCTCTCCGATTTTGATAATGATCGGCACAGGCAACGATTCAAAGGCGGGATCATCCAGCAGGTTCTCGCGCTCCGCAAGCTCGTACAGGCGTTTAAGAATCATTCCGACGCCTCCCAACCGAGCACCTTAACCGGAGGCTCACCATCGGGTGCGGGCGATTCTGTGTCGCAATGCAACGTGCCGTTCTTCACCGCCGCCATAAAGAATCCCGGCATGTTTTTCCCCCGGCCGTCAAATTTCATGTCATAGAGCATTAACCCCAGTGATTCCGTCCACGCCATGGCCTTCTCAGTTCCGTCCCGAGCGGCGAATTGACACGCGAATTCCCTGCAACCCAAATAAGGCCGATGGAAGCACTGGCCCTTTTCCACCCGCCGCAGAAACATTTCGCGGTATTTAATCGGTGGATCGTTGGCATCAAAGGGGCCGACGTCCACGCTGGCCTCAATAAGGTACGCCACATCGCGCAACGCCATTGTGTTGCGCGGCGTCCTGTTCTGCCCTCCGGCGCTGTCCCGGCCAGCGGAATCAACCAGATATGGTTCCGCAGTTGTCGGATCTTTTATCCATCCCCCAACCGTACGCGGGGCGATTTTTCCCTGAATTTCGTTGCGTCGCACGCTGATAAATTGCGGGCGGTTGGCCGAATCTTCCCCGAGCCACCAAGGCAAGAGCGCCGTTATCCGGCGAATGTGCCAGTGGAACGCCGGAATAAGCTGGCCGGCGGAATCGGTCTTCTTCTTAAACAAAATAGCGTCCAATACCCCGCGGGCTGCCGATGGCGTCATGATGGGATACGACATCCGTTCAACCTTCAGTTCCGGGCGCGTAAAGCAAGCAAAGTCGCCCCATACCTTTACTGCTACTATTTCTTTTTCAGGTGTGGCCATCGAACCTTGTTCCTCCTCGCTAAAACACCGATACCGCAGTCGTCCCACCAATTACCAGCCCAAGTGCACCGTCGTACGGCAGGCTGCAGACATTGACCCCGCGCGGTTCGCCGATTATGCACGCGCTGGCGATCTGCCGCAACTCATGCTCACGGACGTTAACGGTAAATTTCTGCAATTGGCGAAAAGCGCTTCGCGTCGGGTGCCGGCGCAATTCACCCAGCAACTCCTCAACCTCAAATCGTGCTGGTTCCCAAGTCGCCACCACCAGCGGCGTCGTGGCATCTTCAATCAATCGGTAATTTCGCGAAACCTGCTGAAAACCATAATGCAAACGCAATTTTTGTATCCCCTGTGCGTCAAGATCGCCCGTCGGATACAGCCGCCGGTAATACTCCGCCATTACGGCCGGCAGATCGATCTGTGGTTCGCGGCCACAAGCTAAAAAGTCCTGTTCCACAACAGCTGCGCCGTTTCGGTACCATGAACTCTGCGGCATTTTTCCGCATGTGCTTCGGAAAACGACCACCTTCCCGCCCTGACCGGCGGCTGGGCTCAGTATTCCCTCCCGGTTACACCGCCCCGCGGCTTGAACAATTGATTCCAAAGGTGCCATTTCTCGCATCACCACCGGAAAGTCCAAATCAACGCCCGCCTCTACAAGCTGCGTGGAAATCAATTGGCACGGCTTTCCCGCCCTGAGTGTTGCAGCTACATCCTTAAGCACCTGCAGGCGGTGCGCCGGGCACATGTTGGTCGAGAGATGGATCGCCGCGCAACCCACCCGCGACAACTCGCGATAAATCTCGGATGCGGCTTTCCGTGTGTTGACCACACAAAGAACCTGGGAATACCGCGACATCTCCGCTGCAAGTTGATTCCAGTCCAGGGGGGCCGAATCCTTCTGGGGCCATGTGACAGCCACCCGCTTGAGTCGGCGGAACAACTCAGCGGGATTGGGGGCAATTTCACGCAGATCTGATATTCCCGTGGGCAGCCGGATGGGGTCTTTTTGCCAGGCCGGCTGTGTCGCAGTACAAAGCAGGATACTGCACCCCAGATACCCGCCGGCCTGTTCGAGCATTTCACAAGTCGGTGCCGTAAGCCCCGGCGGAAGTGTCTGACACTCATCGAGAATCACGACGCTTCGCGCGATATTGTGCAACTTGCGACAGCGGGATGGCTGATTAGAAAATAGTGATTCGTAAAATTGTACGCTGGTCGTCAGCACAATCGGAGCATCCCAGTTCTCGGCGAGGCGCTGCCCCGCTTCTGATTCTGAATCGTCCGCGTGAGAAGGTCCTGTCTCCCCCGGTTCGGCCATACTGTGATGTTCCAGAATCAGGTCATCCGGCACATTGCCCAAAGCCGCCCGGAACACCGCAGCGTTCTGCTCGATGATGCTCAGGTAGGGCGCAACATAAATGATCCGCCGCAATCCGTTCGCGGCGGCATGCGCCAGCGCGAAGGCCAACGATGAAAGTGTTTTCCCACCCCCGGTGGGAACCGTCATCGAAAATACGCCGCGCGACTTCCGCGCGGCATCCTGCGATGCCGCGAGCACTTCCGCTCGGACGCTCGCAACCTCCGGACTACGGCACTGTCCGGCACGGGTTTTTATATGGGCCAGCACATTCTGCAAAAGAAGCGATGCATCAAACCGCGGTGAAGACGGTTGTGCCATCCAACCGCCGCGCCGTGACTGGAAATCCGATGTATCAAGCCAGTCCGCGTCAACCAGACAACTGAATAAAAGCCGGGTGCGGATATCAAAATTAAGGCCGCGCTGCTCTACGGCATGCCCGGAATCGATTTCTTTGAGTGCGGGACAGTCCTCGATCGCCGTCGGCAGAATCGCCTCCGCAACGAGCTTCCCCGCATTGGCAGCTTCCGCCATATCGGGCGCATCCGGAATTCCGCCATGGTGCCCCAGAATCGAAAATGAAACGTCGAATTGTTTTCTCTTCGTTGCCTGCGCCGCGCCCGGCTGCTTGTGGCGCGTGGACTCACCCTTGGGCTGAAGTCCGCGGATCATCCGCTGAAACTCGGGCCTGTACTTCCCTAAATCATGCAGCAAACCAGCGGCGTATGCGGCTTGGGCGAATTCCGAATCTTCGGGCCTGGCTTCTTTTGCAAATTGCCGCGCCAGCTTCGCCACGTTTTCAAGATGCTCGCGCAGCGGCTGCCAATGGCTTTCGTCGGGGTCCCGTGAGCCGTCCGGCAGTTCAAATGTATGCGCGAAATATTTGATGACTACCTCCGATCGATGCTGTTACGCCCCTTCATTCCGTCGGACAGGCCGCCGGAATGATACCTAACAAAGCACTACTCTATCGCGCGGTTACCAACGCCGCAACACAGTGCACATTTCATTGCGGGTGTCCCATCTTGCCGGAGCGGCCAAATCGGCTGCGAATGCGTTCCGCAGGCAATTATCGGGTAAATAAATGCGGCCATTAGCTGATCAGGTTTTTGGCTTATTGAAGCGCAGGTGCCAGTGCTGCGACACAGCCGGGTCCGGGTGCGAATCGTGTGTAAGGTGCCAATGGCCGCGCAGCAGTTGCCCGTGCAGGCAGAACTCCATTACATTTTCATCCGCGCGCGATATTTCCACTTTACCGCCATCGATACGTGTAACATGTCCGCGGCCGCCGGAAATCTCCCCTTGAAAATCCAGATAGATCAACCGGTGATCAGGGATTGCAAGA
This sequence comes from Planctomycetota bacterium, assembly GCA_021810145.1. GTDB lineage: Bacteria > Planctomycetota > Phycisphaerae > WQYP01 > WQYP01 > JAMDCX01. The sequence continues at coordinate 4,124 of JAJZJL010000166.1, forward strand.
GCCGGAATCGGCTGCAATTCGTGTTCCCATTGGGCCGGGTTACGGCGAATCTGCCAGGTTGCCAGCAGCGGGCGAAGGGGCAATTGCAGCAGCAAATCCCAGTGGATATCGGTTTCACGGACATGTTTTAAGACCGCAAATCGAAAAACTTTTTGGTTGAAGTCTTGCCAAACCATGGTTCAATGTTACCATCTTCTATGACAGAATACGGCAGGAGAACTATTTTATGGAAGTTAAACGTTCAAAACACTGGTCACGGATGGGCCTGCTTGTGCTTGCCACAAGTGCGATGGTGCTGGCGGGATGTGAAAGTCCAGCCATGAAATTACGCAATCAGGGGTTATCTTTGTATCATCGGGGAGACTACCAATCCGCCCTGGCGAAATTCAATGATGCCCTGAAATACAACCCGGCTGATCCCCGTGCCAATTATTATGCCGGTGCTTCCGATTACATGCTGGCACGTTATCAGGAAGCTGCATTCCATTATAAAACCGCCTGGACGGTGGATCCTAATTTTGGCCATGTGAAAAGTGCGCTGGCCGAAGCGCTGATTCGGGCGGGCCGCCCCAACGAGGCGATGAACTTCCTGGAACGCGATGCGGAACTTACGGGCCGGGTGACCGGTCGCCTGCGCGTAGCGCGGTTTTACAAACGCATTGGCGATCTGGATGACGCGCGCGTCAATTTCGCAAAAGCCGCCACGATGGCACCTTCCAATCCGGAAGTGCTCATGCAGGTTGCGGAATTTTATGACAGCGTTGGCCAGAAGCAGGATGCCCGGGCATTATACATTCGCATTTATCAGCTCGATCCGGTTATGCCGGGGCTTATCGAAAGAATGCAGCATGACGGCGTGACCATTTCCGAGGCGCTGGCCGCACCGCTGCCCGCGACAGAGCCGGCACGCCAGTAATCAATCAGGGCATGGAACACGCTGATGATTGAGTCCGCAAGCCGCAAATTTCTTGAGTTGCTTGAAGCGCATCGCAATGCGCTGTACACGCTGGCATGCCAGGGCGGGAATCCCACAGTCATTGAAACGGCACTGCAGCGCGGCATCCGCAGCGCCTTTCGGGAATATTTCCGCAATCAGGCTCCGCGCGACGGGCTGGTAGCGTGGCTGGCGGAACATATCAAAGCGGAGTTTGGGGATCAGGTCGCCGCGGGAACCGGTGTGTCGGCGGATGTGGCCATGCCCGCGGATGTCTGGGCTCGCCTTGCCGCCGCGATTCAAATTGAAGCCGCGACGCTTGGCGGAGCGGATGAGCAATCGATGCTGGCGTACGATCCGCTGCTGGCCCCCCGGAAAAAAAAGTCCGGCCTGGAAGATAATATTGAAGGCCTGAATTTATCTCCGTGGACGCGCTTTGTTATTGCCACGGCGATCGTACTGTTTATTGGCATTGTCGCCACGATTATTCTCACAACGCATCATGATAAATCCGCCACGCCGGCAGCCAAAGCCAAGGCGAGCCCTTCGACCTCCCTCGCCACAGCACCGGTTAAGCCCGGATCGGATGCGCACAAATGACTCACCGCCCGGCATTACACTCCCGCTATCCGATTCGAATGCATGAATTAATGGCTGGTGATCAGCGGCTGGAAATTTTTGCCCCCGCGGATCCGGATTCACTGTTGGATGATCCAACCGTTGAAGCGCGCTATAAAAAAGACAATTATCTGCCGTACTGGCCGGTAATCTGGCCCAGCAGCCTCATGCTGGCGCAACATATTTTAAGCGCCCAGGATTCACCGCCGAACCCGCCGCAACACCCAATTGCAAATTTGCCGCGCGCCATTGAACTGGGATGCGGTCTGGGAATAGCCGGTATTGCCGCCGCCATGCGCAGCTGGCATGTTACCTTCACCGATTACGATCCCGAAGCGGTTGATTTTGCCGCTTTTAATGCCAAGTGCAACAACATTCCCGCCGATCTGGTGCGTGCCTGCCAGATGGATTGGCGCGATCCGCTTAACGAAACATTTGATTGGATCATCGCCTCCGATGTGCTGTATGAACGACGCCTGCATTCAATACTTCTCGATGCCATTGACCACCTGCTGGCGCCGCAGGGCGTGGTTTGGATCAGCGATCCGCAACGCAACAGTGCCTCCGATTTTCCACCGGTCGCGGTGGAACGCGGCTTTCGCATTGCCCATTGCATGCTTAAATGGACCGGACCGTCCGGCGTGAATTCCGATGCGGATTTACTTATTCTGAGCCGGATCAATAAATCCGCGGCTGTCCAAAAAGTGGTTATTCAATGAGCTGAGCTTATGAGCATCCCGCGATTTTATGTTTCACCACTTTTGACCTCCGGCGAATTGCCGGATGATCAAGCCCATCATGCCCGTGATGTGTTACGCCTGGACAGTGGTCAGAAGGTCATCATTTTCGACGGCGACGGACAATCCGCTCCGGCAAGCATTATCATTGAAAAAAAACATGCTCATTATGAACTCACCGGACCGATCACGGTTGAGCCGGCACCGCCGTACCGCCTGAACATAGCCACCGCCGTACCCAAAGCGGATCGGTCGCATCAATTGCTTGAACAAATCAGCCAGCTCGGGGCCACTGCTCTGATCTGGCTGGACTGCCGTTACAGCGTAGTGCATCCCAGTGCTGAAGCCGGCAAAATGGAAAAGTGGATGCGCCTGGCCATTGAATCGGCCAGGCAGTGCGGAAGATCCCGGCTACTGGAAATCCAGGCACCGCAAACGCCACGGCAACTTCTGGCTGGAGCGGATGTGGGAACAATTATATGGACTCATGTTGATGCCACAGAAGATTTATTTCAGCGCCTTGCGCAGGAGCAACCCCACCAGCCCGCCCAGGCTCCCAATGCCGACGGCTCGGCAATTACCATCATGATCGGACCGGAGGGCGGCTGGAGTCAGCAGGAACTGGAACTCCTGAGCCGTGCGGCAGCGCCTGTGCGACTGGGAAATAACATTCTGCGCATTGAAACCGCCGCCGCAGCAGCCACCGCAATCGCCTGTGCGGCCCTGCAATTGACCCGCGTCCAATTCCGGAAATAGACGAAATCACGATTGGCTGAATCGGCCAGGCTGCCCCCATTACGCCGGCTTGGTGATTTCGCATACTGCCGGGAGCAAAGTCGCACCATTGAAGCTTTGCAACTGTTTTCAAACTCGGATAATCCGCTCGCTTTTTATCAATCAAGT
>JAJZJL010000167.1 GCA_021810145.1 Planctomycetota bacterium
CCAGATGCGCACCTCGCCCAGAATATTCCGCCAGACGCGCTGCAAAAACCGGTACACACCTTCGACGCCCGCGGTGCTCCAGGGCTTTACCTGTTCCAGCGGCCCCATGAACATTTCAAAGAGCCGCAGCGAATCGGCGCCATATTCCGCGATCACATCATCGGGATTGACAACATTGCCGCGCGACTTGCTCATTTTGAATGATCGCGCATCAACCACAATACGGGCATCGGCTTTTAATACAAATGCTTCTCCGCGCTTTTCCACCGTTGCCGGATCACACGCCTTTCCAACCACCAATGCCCCGGTAGCCCGGTGTGAACTGATAACCTCTGTTTTGCCATCAGGGCCCACGCGCGTGGAAAACTCCGGATCAATTTCCGCCACCGATACCCATTGGCCGCTCTCAAGCGCAAAAGCGGTGTATTCCGCCTCGCCGAGGATCAGGCCCTGATTGACGAGTTTTCGGAACGGTTCCGGTGAACTTACCAGCCCGCGGTCAAAAAGCACTTTGTGCCAGAACCTCGAATACAGCAAATGCAGCACGGCATGTTCCACGCCCCCGACGTACAGATCCACTCCGCCGGCCATCCAATATTTTTCTTTTGTCGGATCGCAGAATGCCTGCGTGTTTTTGGGATCCATATAGCGCAGATAATACCAGCATGATCCGGCCCATTGCGGCATGGTATTAAGCTCGCGGCGGGCCGGAACCGCACCGGGCGTACCGGCGGGAACCACACGCGCCCGCGGGTTGCCGGGGGCCGCGTCAAGCACAACATGCACCTGATGCCAGCTTGAGGCTTTGGAAAGTGGCGGCTCCATGGTACCAGTGGGTTTGAAATCACTGACTTCCGGCAAGGTCAGCGGCAACTGCGAATCCGCCAGCGCTACCGTTGAACCGTCTTCCAGATGAATTAATGGAAACGGTTCGCCCCAGTAGCGTTGCCGGGAGAACAGCCAGTCGCGAATTTTATAATGAATCTGCCGCACTCCGATCGATCGTTGCTGAAGAATTTCGCACATGCGGCTTCTGGCTTCCGCGGTGGGCAAGCCGTTAATTTCCGGAGAATTAACCGCAAACCCCGGCGCTTCGAGCGGCAATTTGCCGGCTTCCGGATCATCCGCCGCAGCGCTGACAACGCGGCGAATCGGCAGGCCCATGGCACTGGCGAAGTCAAAATCACGTTGATCATGCGCCGGCACGGCCATGATGGCGCCGGTTCCATAACCCATCAGCACATAATCCGAAATGAATATGGGTATCGGCTGTTTATTAATGGGATTAATCGCATACGCACCGGTAAAGGCACCGGTTTTCGCGTTGTCTTCCTGACGCTGCCGCTCGGAGCGCGATGCCGCCATTTTTTGATACGCCGCGACTGCCTCCCGCGGACCGTGCGCATTGGATCGCCACTGCGGTGGCGTTCCATCCGGCCATGCCGACGGCACAATACCATTGGGCGCATGTAAATCCGCCAGCGGATGTTCCGGAGCCAGAACCATATACGTGGCACCGCACAATGTATCCGGCCGCGTGGTGAAAACAATGACCTCTCCGGGATGATCCGCAATGCTGAAGTGAACCAATGCCCCCTCGGATCGGCCAATCCAGTTTCTCTGCATCAATTTCAATGATTCAGACCAGTCCAGCGCATCGAGCCCGTCAAGCAGACGCTGTGCGTAGGCGGTGATGCGCAACATCCATTGACGCATCGGGCGGCGCTGCACGGGAAAGCCGCCAACTTCGCTTTTACCGTCAATAACCTCTTCGTTGGCCAATACCGTACCCAGGGCCTGGCACCAGTTCACCGGTGCTTCTATCTGATAGGCCAGCCGGTACTGTTCCAGTACCCGCCGCTGCTGCCGAGCATCCAATTGCGACCACAATTTATGGTCAGCGGACGGAGGCAAGGCCCGTTGGCCGGATTCAAATTCCGCGATAAGTTCCGCAATGGGCCGTCCCTTCTGCTGCTGGGTATCGAACCAGGTGTCATACAATTGAAGAAATATCCACTGGGTCCAGCGGTAATATTCCGGGTCTGTGGTGTTGACCTCGCGCTGCCAGTCATACGAAAAACCGATCGCCTGCAACTGGGCGCGAAAGCGATCGATATTTTTCCGCGTTACCGCCGCCGGATGGGTATCGGTTTTAATGGCATATTGCTCGGCCGGCAGGCCAAAGGCATCCCATCCCATGGGGTGCATGACATTGAATCCAGCCGCGCGTTTGTACCGGGCAACAATATCTGTAGCGGTGTAACCCTCCGGATGCCCGACATGCAGCCCTTCACCCGAGGGATAAGGAAACATATCCAGTACGTAATACTTCGGTTTGGTTCGATGGATATCCGAGGAAAAGATCTGATTTTCCTGCCAGATCCGCTGCCATTTTCTTTCGATGCTACTGGGATTATAACCCGCCATGAGTTCCATTCTCCAATCTTGTTGTGGACAAAGGATACGAAAGGCAGCGCCGGGCCACAAGTAACCGCGGTCCAAGGGCCAAAATTTGTATCACCTGCTCGTCACGTCCGCTGGCAGTATATGGTATGATTCAGTTGTTTAAATGGTTTGGCTGCCCTGGCGGCGCTTCCGGCCGCCCGGGCTTGGTAAAAGGGTTACCTGGCATGGAACAAACGCAGCGAATTGGCATTATCGGTGGATCAGGCCTGGGGCAGCATCTGCTTATGCCGGGTGATGGAGAGACCGTGGATATTCAAACGCCATTCGGACCACCGGCGACTTCGCCGATTCTTGCCAACTGGAAAGGAATTCCGGTGGCCATTCTGAGCCGGCACGGAGCGGGGCACGTATTGAATCCCACGCAGATTCCTTATCGCGCCAATATTTACGCCTTGAAAATGCTGGGGTGCCGCTGGATTCTGGCCTCAGGCGCCGTAGGAAGTCTCAATGAAAACATGCATCCGCGCCAATTGGTGCTGGTGGATCAGGCCATTGATCGCACCCTGCACCGGGTGGCGACGTTTTTTGATCATGCGGCCGTTCATGTTGACTTTGCGGAGCCGGTCTGTGAGAAACTCCGCACGATTGTATATGACAGCCGCAGTGAACTTACCGCCGACGCGGTGGTGCATCCGCGCGGAACGTATGTATGCATGGAAGGCCCGGCGTTTTCGACCCGGGCGGAATCACGGCTGCACCGAAGTTGGGGCGGGGATTTAATCGGCATGACACTTCTGCCCGAGGCCAAGCTGGCGCGTGAAGCCGAAATCAGCTATGCCTCGATCGCCCTGATTACCGATTATGACGCGTGGAAACCCCACGCACCCGGGCCGGCCCCGCAGGAACTCATGCGGGAAATAATCAGTCATCTGCAGGTGGCCTCCGAAAATGCGCTGCATTTAATCCGCGCGGCTCTGGGGCGAATCTGGGAGGCCCGCACCGAAGATTTTCCGTCGCACCGGGCGCTGGAGTTGGCGATCTTTTCAGATAAAGCAAAAATAAAGCCTGAGTCGCAAAAGCAATTGCAGGCTATTTGGGGAAAATATTTTCCCGGTACGCATTAATGGCCGCGTGCTGAATACCGTAGCGCGTGTTATCAGGTTGGAGTCGTAAACGCATGAAACCCCGGCAGGCAAATCAAACATTACAGCGCCTTATGTCGGATAAAGGCTTAGCTGTGCTGGTGGCGTGCTTCTGTCTTTTTTCCGCATTCAAAGGGTTCTCCAACGCGGCGGTTGTCAAATTATCCAAACCGGCTCTGCAAATTAACATCGTACCACCGACCGGGGGAACCGCCGGCCACCCGGGCGGTTTTTCTCATATTCAAGTCAACGATTCCTTTGGTGCCCGGGACATGCTGCGCACCGCCAAACGACTGATCGCCAGCGGGCACCTCACGCAGGCGGTGCGGAATTATCAACATATTGCATTGAAATACGGCAGCAGTGTTATTCAGCAACCCGACGGCACGTATGAATCGGTGCGCAAGCATGTCTGGGCTCGCCTGCTGTCCACACCGGCGGTCCAGCAAGGCCTGTACAATCAGATTTACGGCTTGAAAGCCCAGCAGGTGATCCAACAGGCCGCGCAAAGCCATTCCCTATTCGCGCTGACATCGGCGTGCGAACGGTATTTTGCCACCGATGCCGCCGGCAAAGCCTTACAATTTGTGGCGGCCCGGCAGTTTGAACGGGGGCGATTCGCCCTGGCCGCACGATTGTGGATGCAGTTGCTTAAGCATCCGGCGCTGGTGTCGCAAAGACCGGTATTCATGCACAATGCCGCAATCGCGGCATGGCTGGCGGGTGAAAAACATCTGGCCGGCAAGCTTCTGGCGGAACTGGCCAAAACAGCGCCGCATGCCACGGGCATGATTGCGGGAAAATCGGTTCACCTGCTGGCTGATGCGCGCGCAATTCTCGGCCATCCATCCCCGTTTCATCGCGCCATATCAGAGGGAAGCTGGCCCACCTTTGAAGGCAATTTCAGACGAAATGGCGTAGCGCTGCGCGGAACCCTGCCGGCCGCCGTCATGTGGACAAAACCCTTAAATACCTTCGCGCAAAATCATTCGGAAAATGCGGCATCTGTACAGTATCAGAATGAACTGCGGCAATTCCTGCCGGCGTTTGGCCTGACTGTCGATCCCGCGACGGGAAAAACTTCCGGCGATGTGCTGTTCTCTTTTCCTACTTGCCGCAAAGGCACGTTGTATGTGAACCTGCAGGATCGTATCAAAGCGGTTGATATTAATTCCGGCTATACGCTGTGGCAATATCCGCATGGACCGCTGCCCGCCAGTTCCGCAACCGCCAATCTCGCCACGCTGATCAACGAATTGGATCATTACTCCTGCACGCTGAATAATGGGAAGCTTTACACCGTACTGGCGAGGCCCGGCGGGCCGCGCCAGATTCCAACCCAGTTCGGAATAGCCTCCGCGAACATGGAAATTGTCTGCCTTAACGCAGCTACCGGTGCCCTGCAATGGAAAATATCCGCAGCGAACCTGCTGCCCAGCGAAACTGGACGAATTATCTGGCCGGCATGTATTCCCCTCGCCGATCATCATGGCGTATTTCTCGTTGTCGCCGCATCACAGCCGGGTACCGGCATGAATGAATTGAGCCTGGTAAGGTTAAGTGCCAGAACCGGAACCGTGCAATGGAGACACTATCTCTGCACGATTACCGGGCCGGCCTACGGCGTATCGCCCTTTAACACAATCAATATCATCCCGGCCATGGCGGATAATATGCTGTATATCTCCACCGGTCTGGGAGCCGACATGGCTATTAATGCCGACTCCGGTCAGGTACAATGGCTGCGGCTCAACGAGGTTGCGTACACGCCGTTTACCAATATGCAATATGGCATTGTCCGACGCATTGCTCCATGGCGCATGAATGCCCCGGTAGTATCCGGCTCAAGACTGATTACCATGGACAGCGGCTTTGGGAGCGCATCACATATTCATGTATACAATCGTTGGACTGGAGCCAAGCTTCTTTCTCTGCCTTGTCGTTCACTGCATCACGCCGATATGCTTCTCGGCGCTATCCATGGCACCATGATACTCGCGGGACGGCGGCTGTGCGCGGTGAATATTCAAACTGGAAAACAGCTTTGGGCCAGTGCCCCGATCCAACCCTATGGCACTATCTCCGGACGCCCGTTTCTAACCAGAAAGGATATTTATTTACCGCTTACGACCGGCCTGCTTCTGGTAAACACCGACGATGGCAGCATCAGCGCCATGGCTCGATGGCCGGCGGGAAATACCGATTCCGCGGGCAATCTGCTGGTGACCGCGCATGAGATTGTTGTGGTAAATGATAATCTGGCCGCCGGTTATGCCCGTTGGAAAGACGCGCTGGCCTATCTTTCCGGGCGAATCAAGGCCCATCCCAAGGCTCCGGAGCCTTACCTCACGCTTGCCGAAGTAGCCTTTCGATCAAACCATAATGCGCTGGCTCAGCGGATGCTTGGCCGCGCCGTAACGTTAGCGAAGCCGACTGCTGCAACGGTGCCGACGGTGGCGGACCGCATCTTTCGCGTCTGCATGACCTTTGCTCTGAATAGCTCCAATAAATCCGGAGCTGCCGATGCGGAACTATTTTATCTGCAGAAAGCCAGCTTTATCGCACGACGTCCGGACCAGCAGGTCCAATGGCGCATGGCCATGGCCCGTTACTATCTGGCCGCAAAGCACCCCGCCCGGGCCATGACACTTCTGGAGCAGATTCTTGCGCATGGGCCGCTGCGCGCGGCGGCGGTCGATTACCGCGGCGCGACACTGGCGGCATCAACCGCGGCCCGTTCCATGATTCAACTGGATATCATTAAAACATTCGGCACCGGGGTTTATGCTCCGTGGGAACAGTTGGCACAGAAACTTCTGGCACAGGCCCGGAATGAAAAAACGTCAACTCCTTTGCAGCAGATTGTTCTGCAATATCCCAACAGTGCCGCGGCTCTGCAGGCGGCACAATTGCTTTCGGAACATTTTGCCGCACGCCGAGAATGGGCCAGAGCCTACGATATGCTGCTCTGGACGCGATTTGACGCATCACACTCCAAATCGGATCGAGCCTGGCAACTTTCACGCCTGTGTTCCGCATTGGCACACTTGCGTCATTGGAATCAGGCTCTCGTGCTGGCGACCCGCGGTGCTGAAGATTTCGGCTCCTACCGTTGGAAAGCTCGGCAGGAATGGACATTTGCACAATACGCACAGCATATCAGACAAACCGCCGCGAGTCTGGATCATCGGGCAGTACTTAATGCGTCCATTGGCTCGCATTTGGCCGTATCCGGCGCGCTGCACGGCGACCTGCTGCAACCGCTTGAGCATGCGCCGCGGTATCGGCGCTACAGCCTGTTCCTGCTCGGCAATAGGGTCAGCGGCGGTTATGAGATATCAGCCCGACGCATCGCCGGCCTCAAGCCGATGTGGAACCATGTTATTGCCGATGCTCGACGAGCCATGCTGGTGGGCTATCGGAAGAAACAGGCGATTCTCGCGACCAATAGTCAAATACTGGCAATCAATGCCGGCACGGGTCAAGTGCAGTGGGACCAACACCTGCTGTCAACCGCCAGGCATCCGGGCTTTTTAGCCCCGGTCGCCAATGCTCCGATGCCGGCAATGCAGCGAATGATGATGATACAAAATGGTATGATGATTAACGGAGGCCCGCCCGGATACAATGTCATTTCGCCGAATTTGGCCGCGCAGTGGCGCGAAGCTTTGATTCAGCGGGATATTGGCGCTTCGGCCTATCGGTTGATC
>JAJZJL010000168.1 GCA_021810145.1 Planctomycetota bacterium
GACGTGGAAATCTGCAATTTACCTCCTCTGTGCGGCAGGCCCCCGATTTTGCGGAACCGGGAGAACCGGGCCAGACACGGAAATTGAAATTGCAGCTTAAACTCATCGCCGATGTCGGCCTGATTGGAAAACCGAATGCCGGCAAATCCACCCTGTTGTCGCGCTTGTCCGCGGCGCGGCCAAAAATTGCCGACTATCCGTTTACCACGCTGAAACCCCAATTGGGAATTGCCGAACTGGATATGCAGCGCCGGCTGGTGCTGGCCGATATTCCCGGCTTAATTGAAGGCGCATCGGATGGGGCCGGGTTGGGATTGGATTTTCTGCGGCACATCGAACGCACACGCGTGCTGGTGCATTTGCTGGATATGGTGCCAATGGACGAAACATCTCCCATTGATTCCTATCATGCGGTTCGCGAAGAGCTTTTTGCATACAGCCCGAAACTTGCGGCCAAACCGGAGATTCTGGTTGCCAACAAAATGGACCTTACCGGAGCCTCGGAAGCACTCGCGGATTTGCGCAGCGCATTGCCCGGAAAGCAGATTCTGGCCATCAGCGCCGCCACCGGCACGGGCCTGCGGCCATTGCTGGAAGAATTGTGGCAGCTTACCATTGCCGCTCCGGCCAGTGAAGCAATTGTGGAACCCCCGCCGTCCACGGCGCTGAATCTTGAGGATTCGCCCAAGTCATCGTCCAGGCTGGCCGACGCGCAGCTGGCGGCTGAAATTGAGGCCATCAAGGCGGATGATGTTCGCAAGGGGAAATACTACCGGCGCACGAAAGCGGATCGGATCAGAGACCGCAAGAAAAAGAAGCATGCATAATATGATGGAGTCTGTTTGTGAGTGTAATCGCCATTGATATTGGAAATACCCGCGTGGGCGTTGGCCTGTTTACCTCGGGGAAAAGCGCTGACCCGGCAATACGATTCAATCATGCCGATATTCAATCCGAGATGCTGGCATATATCGAAAAACTCTGCGCCGGTGTGTCCGATCAGGGCCAGCGGCCCGATGGCGTGGTGCTCGCGAGCGTGGCCCCGGAGTGGACCAGCCGTGTGGCGGAACTGGTGAGCAATCATTGCGGCATGACGGCGCAAATTGTCGGTGTGGATCTGAAAATTCCCTTGCAGACCAGACTCAATGATGAATCCACCGTGGGTGTTGACCGGCTGCTGGGGGCACTGTGCGCGTATGTCAACACCGAGCAGGCGTGTGCCATTATCAGTGCGGGAACCGCTCTGGTGGTGGATTGCATTGACGCGGACGGAATTTTTCTCGGCGGTGCCATTGCGCCCGGCCTGGCGATGGCGGCCAAAGCCATGCACACCGGTACCGCACTATTGCCATTGGCCAACCTGGACCTGCCCGAAGAACCCTTTGGCCGCGACACCATGGAAGCTTTGAATCTTGGTGCGTATGCGGCAACCCGCGGGGCGGTGGGTTATCTGCTGGAACGGTACGCCGAAAAACTGGGCCATTGGCCGCATGTTGTGGCCACCGGTGGCGATGCGATGCGCATATTTGGCAACAGCGGTCTGGTGGATTCATTTATTCCCGACCTGGTCTTGCAGGGGGCCGCTCTGGTTTGGGAGCACCATAATCGTAAAGACAGCGCGGATGCATGAATTCACGCTCCCGCGTGCGGTACCCATGGGTGCGTGCCATTTTACGCGGCGCAACCCGGACTAACCGGCATGTGTAAAAAATATGCTGGTTTATGGCGTTCTGCGCGGTAGAATATGCAATGTACTCCGCGTTGGATGGCGGGGGTGAGCGGGTTGATATCGAAATTGACCCGCAGACATTGGAAGTCGAGGTTTATCATGGCAAGCAAATCCGGGCCGCGACATCAACGCGTTATGCGCCTGTGCCTGGTTCCACTGGGTTGGGCGGTGTGGTTGTTTATCATGCTGGCGGTGATGTCGTTTCACCCCTCTGATCCCACCATGCTGGCAAGTTCTCCGGTTTATCACACGCAATCCGTGCCGGTACAGAACTGGTGCGGCCCGGTTGGGTCAACCATCGGTTACTTATTGATGAATAACCTCGGACCTGGCACTTGGGTGGCCATGGCCATGATCGCGGCCATTCTGATGGTCTGGAGCGTCGGCGGGAATCTGACGCAGGCGGCGTTTCGGCTAATTGGCGGAGCGGTGCTGCTGGTGGTGGCCAGCGGTCTGGCAAATCTGCTGGGTTGGGGACGCAACCTGCCGGCCGGACCTGGTGGAATCCTTGGTGCGGCGGTGGGACATTTTCTCAAATTGCACGTCTCCACCGCCGGTTCCGCCCTTATTCTGCTGGTGGCACTGGTGATCGGTCTGCTGCTGGCGGCGGATGAAATTGTTCTGGCCCTGCTGCTTTGGATCGGCCGAACCTGGCAAAAAGTGCCGCACGACAAAATTGCCGATTCCGCCGGCGATGCCGCTTCCGCGGCGGCAACAGGATTGCTGGGAATCGTAGGGGCGTTGTTCAAGGCTCTATTTTCGCGCAAGACCAAAGGCAATGGTCGCAAAAAATCTGAACCGCGCACAACGCTTTCAAAATCCGCTTCCATGACCAATGCCGGCGCTTTACCCGCCGCGCCGGCCGCCATTGGAAAAGTTCAAACGCCGGTCGATGCGGAAACCAAGCCCGCGGCGGCATCTGCACCGGTGGAAGAACCGGCACCTGTGGTGGTCCGCCGCCCGAAGCCCATTGTTGCCGATATGCTCCTGCCTTTTAAAACGCCGCCGGTACAAAAGCAGGATTTGGGTAATTATCGTCTGCCCGGACTGGACCTGCTGGAAGATGCGGAACCCGCAAATACGGAAGGCCAGGAAGAAGCGGTTCGACAAAACGCCAAAGTGCTTGAATCCTGCCTGACGAGTTTTAATATTGACGGCAAAGTTGTCGCCATCGATACCGGCCCGGTTGTAACGCTGTACGAAGTGGAACTGGCTCCCGGCATTAAAAGCTCGCAGGTCGGCGCATTATCCAAAGATATCGCCCGCGCTCTGAAAAGTCCGCCTGTGCGCTGTATTGACAACATCCTCGGTAAATCCACCATGGGGATTGAAGTGCCCAATCTGGATAAGGAAAAAGTCCGGCTTAAGGAACTTATGCAACTGGCGCACGAAGACATTTCCAAAATGGCTCTTCCCATGTGCCTGGGCAAAGATGCCTCCGGTAATCCGCTGGTGGAAGATCTGGCCAAAATGCCCCACCTGCTGATTGCCGGCACCACCGGTTCCGGAAAATCGGTTTGTATTAATTCCATCATCATGACCCTCCTGCTTACGCAGCGGCCGGATCATGTCAAAATGATTATGGTCGATCCGAAAATGGTGGAAATGCAGGATTACCGGCAGATTCCCCACCTCATGGCCCCGATTATTGACGACATGAGCAAAGCTGAAAGCGTGCTGGAATGGGCCACGCAGAAAATGGATGAACGCTATGAAACGCTTTCCGAGGCCGGCGTGCGGCATATCAGGCAGTTCAACCAGTTGTCCCGCGAACAGATTATCGAACGCTTTCAGCCCAGCAATCCGGAAGAAGAAGCCCGCATTCCATTTCACCTTCCGTACATTGTGATCATCATTGATGAATTAGCCGACCTGATGATGACCAGCAAGGAAGTGGAAGGCCACATTGTTCGCATTGCGCAAAAGGCCCGGGCGGTGGGAATCCATTTAATTCTTGCCACCCAGCGCCCCGAAGCGCAGGTGGTCACGGGGTTAATAAAATCCAACATGCCCGGACGCATCTGCTTCCAGGTTCGCTCCCGGCTCGATTCGCGCATTATGCTGGATCAATCGGGCGGTGAACTGCTTCTGGGCCAGGGCGATATGCTGATGCTCAAACCCAACGGTGGAGCGCTGTTGCGCGGGCAGGGAGCTTTTGTGGAAGATGCTGAAATCAGGGGCATCTGCACATTTCTTAAGGACATCGCGCAGCCGGAATTCCATCCGGAACTTATGCAGATCGGCACGCCGGCAAGTCTGGATGAAGCGGAAAAAGATCCGCTTTTTGATGAAGCCGTAAAAATTATCATCGAAACCCGCCGTGGGTCGGTAAGCCTGTTGCAGCGCCGATTGACCATCGGCTATTCCCGCGCCAGCCGCCTGATTGATCAGATGCGTGCCGCCGGTATCGTCGGCGCATACAAGGGCAGTCAGGCCAGCGAAGTATTAATCACCATGGAAGACTGGGAATCCATCAAAGCCTCGCAGCCGGCAGCAGGTACCGATCAAACCGCGACGGTACCGGAAGCGGACATGGAAGAAGAACTGTGATCTAATCAACGCATGCCATTCCAGAATGGTTTCACCAAACCCTGCTCGCGTTATCGCGACATGAGAGCCTGTTTGAAAAATCCGATGCGGGTTCATTGGCTTGGCAAATGGATGGATGCAAGGAGGCAGATCCGAAGCATATTCCGGAATATGTTGAGGATCCGGACGCCGCAGACGGCCGTTTGCCGCCCCAAGGCGCTCCCGGCGGAGTTTCCAAACAGGCTCTAACGTTTTGTATACGCCGGTTTGATCCCGGAAAGCATGGGATAATGTTTCGTGTTCAATGTGCAGAGCCGGGCGTTTTGTGTTTGCGCCGCTACGGCAATCATGGCGTCGGCCAGGCCGGTGCCATGCGATTTTCCGTAATCTCTTTTCAGCAGGCCCGCCGCCCGGGCGGATTGCGGCGTAACCGGAATGATTGTGAAGATCGAAATGAGATTATCAAGTACCTCCCGTTCGCTTCCGTCGCGCACGCCGGCGTATAGTTCCGCAACCGTAATGGCCGAAAGAATCACGTCAGATGCGTTCATCTTAAGCAAGGCAACCGCCTGGGCGTGGCCGCGCAGGTAATCAATCATGACATCCGTATCGGCGAGAATTTTCCGGCCCATGCGTCAGCCCCTATCCCACTGGGAACGCAGGCGGCGCAGATCGGGCAGGTCGGTCCGGCCAGCCCAGATTCCCGCCGCCTGATCCAGAACGTTCTTTCTCCGTTGCGCACCGGATTGTTCTATCAGGCGATCTATGGCGATACGGATCAACTCGCTTTGGTTCCTGCCAGTCGCCCGGGCCATGGACGAAAGGCCGTCGCGTTCCTCCGGCGTAAGATAAATCTGCGTTCGCAACATGATGCGGCCTCCAATGTATACATCAGGCATATACATTATATCAAGATGCCATGGCGAAGGCAAAACATGGCGAAACGCGAATTGTTTTGGGATGATCTTCCTGCGGTGCGGACGGTTCTGTCTGCAAATTGCCGTGGACCGAAACGGGGACGCATTTAGTATTGGCAGACGCGGATGGGTATGGTAATGTGGATGGCATGGCTCGCAAATCCAGAAATACGCCGGGTGGATACGCCTCTCATGTGCTGAATTCCGATGGTCATCGGGACGGGTCGGATCACACTGTTTCGCAATAATGAGGATTATGCCGCATTGCGTGGACAACCGTTCGGGGATGAATCATGGGTGAGATGCACCGTGAGCGAACCGGGCCTGGAACATACCATCCGCCCCGAAGGCCGACCGCTCCAGACGGAGACCGCGGAGACCGACACATGATACCAGGTGCGTCCCCGTATTGTTATCCCTGGCCGCACGCAATCCTTTTGGGGCGCTCCCTTGAACCCGAACGACAGCCATAGGGAAGAGAGTTGCAAGGCCGGGTGGGGGTTCGGGGGCGGGTGGAAGAAACCGCCCCCGCGGCGCGGGCCGCGAATTCATCCGGAGTCTGGTAGCCCAGGCTCGAATGCGGACGCCGCCGATTGTATTCCTGGCGAAACATGCGACAAATTACCTGAGCATGTGACAAGCTGCCGAATGTCTCCAGATCAAGGCATTCGCGGCGCAAGGTTCCGTTAAATCGCTCGTTGGTACCGTTTTGCCAGGGGCTGCCGGGATCGATGTGCCGAATCGTGATTCCAGCCTGTTCAAGCCGCCGAACCAGAGCCTTGGCGATAAACTCCGGGCCATTGTCTGACCTTACGAACCGGGGCCTTCCGTAACGCCGCATCAGTCGCAGAATCGTCTGGGCCACGGCCGACGCCTTCATGCTTCGCCCCGCTTCCACCGCCAGGGCTTGACGCGTGTATTCATCCTCCACCGTGAGAATCTTAAGCTTCCGGCCGTCTTCCAGGGCATCAAAGACGAAATCATACGCCCACACATGGTTGGGATACTGGGCTTGACAGGGTATCCGTACGCCCTGGCCACAGCGTGTACGCGATGCTCTGTGTGGCAGCGTGAGGCCATACTGCCTGCATAACCTGCGTATTCTCTTCACGTTGAGTTTCTCCTGTCTTCCGTTCCGCATCCACTGACGCTGAGCCAGTTGATGGAGCATGCGGTAACCGTAACGCGGATAACGCCTGGCCATGCCACATAACAGCCGTACCAGCGCCATGTCCTCTCCTTTCGCCTGATAAGCCAGCCAACGCCGGCTGACGCCCGTCAAATCACAGGCTCTACGCCGGGATATTTTCCGCTGAACCAGAAAACCGACCGCCTGGCGGCGTTCCGGGACGGTGGCTACTCTTTTTTGTAAGAACTCCTTAAGCACGTCGACCTCCAGGTCGCGTTCCGCCAAAAGGCGTTTGAGCCGCACATTATCCTTCTCCAACTCACGCAGACGCCTCACCGCCGTTTCAGACATCTGGCCAAATTTACGCCGCCACGCGTAAAATGTTACATCGCTGATCCCATGCGCCCGGCACAATTCCACAATCGTCTTATCGCCGGTATCCGCTTCGCGCAGTATCGATACCATCTGTTCCTCGCTGAATCGCTTCTTCTTCATATGACTTCCGATTCTTTCTATACCGAAAGTCTATACGATACACTGGCGTCATTTTAGGGGCGCAGGACCATGATAGTGACCCAATTCCTCCTTGCGTTTGTCATGTTGCTTGAGAAAATAATTAAACCGCTTGGCCAGATGACGGTATTGCGCCATGCTGACGGTCTGATTTGCGACCGGTCGTTTGCGATGTTTTTGCACTTCACCATCCATGGTGAGATCAAGCATAACACCAATTACCCGAGCGCGCCAGTGCCGTTATTGTGAATATTTGCCGCGGAGCGGTAAACAGTTACG
>JAJZJL010000041.1 GCA_021810145.1 Planctomycetota bacterium
AATTCCGTCTTGAATCTGCTGCGACTGCACGGTTGGCAGAATATCGCCGCCGCACTCCGACACCACTCCGTCAAGGTGCATAAGGCGCTCAAATTGGTCGGAATTCCGGAAAACTAAAAGACCCTGGTGCACCTCGGGCTGCATTTTGAATACCCGCGTCACGCCGGAATGCTGCGCCGACGGCATATATGGCTGCGTCTGCGCGGGCCGGGACGCGTGGCCATTCAATCCTGTTATGAAGGCATTGAAATGGAAAACAGCCCCAACATCATTGAACCCTTTGGCTCAACTTCACGCGCCTGGTAACGTGCGACGAAGGGATCAAATTTCCCACTCGCTTTCACCGGTGAGTAAGCCTTTGTTTTTCATCAAGCTCAAAATCGCGTCCACGCTCTGGTCAACACTGATCTCATGGGTTGCCAAAACCAGATCAGGATTCTTTGGCACTTCATACGCGGCGCTGACGCCGGGGAAGGATTTAATCTGACCGGCCTCGGCAAGCTTATACATGCCGCTTTGATCGCGCTGCCTGCAGATTTCCAATGGCGCCGATAAATGAACTTCCAGGAAGCGGCCGTCGCCAATAAGCCGCCGGACTTTCTCACGCACGGCCGCATGGGGAGCCAGCATCGCACAGATGCAAATCAATCCATTATCATTAAATATGCGGGCGACTTCGGCGGCGCGGCGGAGATTTTCGGAGCGGTCATCGGCGGAAAATCCCAGATCGTTGGTCATGCCACGGCGCAAATCCTGCCCGTGCAATACCGTGGCCATTTTGCCGAGTTCAAAGAGCTTCTCTTCAAGGGCGTAGGCGATTGTGGCCTTGCCCGAACCCGTCAGACCGGTGAGCAAAAGCGTGGCGGGCTTTTGTCCCAGCCGCTGCTGACGGCGCAGAGGCGAAATTCGACTTTGCACAACTTTGCGCGGGGCGGCGGTGCTGCCCCATGGATCAACGGCACCCTTGGGCTGCTCCTGCTCCAGAATCATACCGGCACCGACGGTGTTATAACTCTGGCGGTCAATAATAATAAAAGAACCGGTAGCACGATTCCGGCGATAGGGGTCAAAGGCCAGCGGTTGTGTTACCGACACGCTGCAACGTCCAACTTCATTCAGATGCAGTGTATCAAGAGGTTTGTCCTCAAGAGTGTTAATGTCAATGCCGTTAAGCAGGGTAATTTCACCGGCTGTGGTGCGGGTGGTCTGCTTGATAAGATAGCCCGCGGTCAAATCCAGCGGCTTTTCGCTTAACCAGACGATGCGTGCCGGGAAATCCTGTCCGAATTGCGGCGGTGAATGTGGATGCACCAGCATATCGCCTCGGCTGATATCGATTTCATCTTCCAAAGTCAGCGTTACAGCCATCGGGCAATGGGCTTCATCAAGTTTACCGTCCAGCGTGACAATAGATCGGATGTTGCTTTTGCGGCCAGATGGCAAGACCATAACCTCATCGCCGGGACGAACCATACCGGAAGCAATGGTCCCGGCAAAACCCCGAAAATCCAGATTGGGGCGCAGCACCATTTGCACCGGGAATCGGAAATCCTGCATGTTGCGATCTGAGGCAATATGAACCGTTTCGAGATGATTCAATAGCGGGCCGCTTTTATACCAGGGCATATTGGGGCTGATGTCCACTACGTTGTCACCCTTCAGTGCGCTGATGGGAATAAAGTGGACATCTTTGATATCCAGCTTGGCGGCAAATTCCGTGTACTGGGCCTTAATCTGATTAAAGCGATCCTGGGACCAGTCCACAAGATCCATTTTATTGATGGTCACCACAACGTGCTGAATTCCCAGCAGAGAGCAGATAAAGCTGTGGCGTTTGGTTTGCGCTACCACACCGTGCCGGGCATCGACCAGAATAATGGCCAATTGACACGTCGAGGCACCCGTGGCCATATTGCGGGTGTATTGTTCATGGCCGGGCGTATCGGCGATGATAAATTTCCGTTTGTCGGTGGAGAAGTAGCGATAGGCAACATCAATGGTGATACCCTGCTCGCGTTCGGCTTTCAGGCCATCGGTAAGAAGAGCCAGATCAATTTCGCCGCCGGTTGTGCCATGGCGCACGGAGTCGCGACGGATGGCGGCCAGTTGATCTTCATAGATCATTTTGGTGTCATGCAGAAGCCGGCCTATAAGGGTGCTTTTGCCATCGTCCACGCTGCCGCAGGTCAGAAAGCGGAGCATTTCTTTAGCCTGATTGCGCTGCAAATAGGTGTTAATATCTTCGTGCAATGCGGATTCAATTGCGGTCATACCTGATAACTCCTGGATGTTGCTTTTTTCTGACTTCAGATTAAAGCTCTAAAATTCTACGTTCTCTGGTTCGCAAGCCCTTGCCGCACCCGATGCCGGCGGCCCGGTTCACACACGGTGCGATGCGGTTAAAAATATCCTTCACGTTTTTTCTGTTCCATGGAACCTTGTTCATCATGATCAATCGCTCGGCCGGAACGTTCGGATTGTCTGAACAGCAGCATTTCCTCAATAATTTTGGGAAGCGTATCGGCCTGTGATTCAATGGCTCCCGTCAACGGGTAGCAGCCGAGGGTACGAAACCGTACTTTTTTCATTACCGGGGTTTCACCATCTTTAAGCGGATAACGGCTGTCATTGACATAAATGAGTTGCGGATCGCGCTGCACAACGGGGCGATAGTCCGCGAAATAAAGTGGGCAGATGGGAATATTTTCCAGATGGATGTATTGCCAGATATCCAGTTCGGTCCAGTTGGACAAAGGAAATACCCGGATGCTCTCTCCTTTATTGATGCGAGCATTGTACAGATTCCACATTTCCGGTCGCTGATTCTTGGGATCCCATTGATAATGCTTATCGCGAAATGAAAAGATCCGCTCCTTGGCGCGGGATTTTTCCTCCTCACGGCGGGCACCGCCGAAGGCCGCGTCGAATTGATGCTTTTTCAATCCCAAAAGCAGCCCCTGCAGATTCATGTTATGGGTGTATTTGACACTTCCAGAGTCAAACGGGTTGATTCCCGCTTTAATGGCGTCGAAGTTCGTGCTCACGATGAGTTTAAGGTCATATTCCTTAACAAGGCGATCACGAAAAGCGTAAACCTCCTTGAAGTCCCAGGTGGTGTCGATGTGCATAAATGAAAATGGAACGCGGGCCGGGTAAAAAGCCTTGCGGGCCAGATGCAGCATGACGGAGGAATCTTTGCCGCTGGAAAACAACATGACTGGATTTTGAAATTCCGCGACGACTTCGCGGATAATATAAATACTCTCAGCTTCGAGTTCTTTGAGATGCGTAAGTTTAAGTGTGGTCATTTAGAAATCCTGATTAAAGCAGTATTAATTTCCAATTATCTACTATTCCGATTAATTTAATAGGAGTTTGATTGGATGTCAACTGCAGGCAGGCTTGCCTGCGGCTATTTCCCATTTTCCGGTATCTCAACATATCATAAAGATTACCATAAACGTCACATAGTTGCAGCAGACGCGGCAGGGGTTATAATGCGCAGGCTTAAATTCCCGCGAGGAACGTGTTGGCATGTGCTGACAGTATCCCGTTGTTAAACTAGCGAAAGGCATTCAGGAAGATGATCACAGAGGAAAAGAAGCGGCAAATTATCACCGACACCCGTACCCATGAAAAAGACACCGGCTCAGCGGAAGTGCAGATCGCACTGCTGACCGAGCGGATAAATGACCTCACAGGGCACC
Organism: Planctomycetota bacterium; assembly: GCA_021810145.1. Lineage (GTDB taxonomy): Bacteria > Planctomycetota > Phycisphaerae > WQYP01 > WQYP01 > JAMDCX01. The sequence goes on from JAJZJL010000041.1 coordinate 3,708, forward strand.
TCAAAACGCATAAGAAAGATTTCTCTTCGCGGCGCGGGCTGCTCAAGATGGTCGGAAAGCGTTCCAGCCTGTTGAAATATCTGACCCGCACGGACCCGCAGCGGTATCAGGCCATTATCACCCGCCTTGGCTTGCGCAAGTAGTACCCGTGCTTTTCGCATGAACTGCATGACATTGTGGGTGCTACATGTGTCGGGCAGTCTCGGGCGGGCAAATGCAGGCCCTTAATCCGGCGTCTTTTTTTAAGTACCCCTGTTCAGTTGAAGGACAGGAGCGGCTATGGCAGGCCGTGATTTGCTGAAACGCGTTCGCCGTTGGCTGGCTTTGTGTATTTTGCGAGCGCTGTTGTTATCCGGTTCCGCCGGCAATGTTGTTGTAGAAGTTGATGGTTAAAGAGTTTTTTTATTGAAGGACACAAAGATGACGGTAGTTAAGGTTGAGACGGAATTAAACGGTCGTAAGTTTTCCATTGAAACAGGGTATTTGGCCAAGCAGGCTGATGGCGCGGTACTGGTACAGTTTGGTGATACGGTGGTTTTGACCACCGTGGTAACATCCGATCCCCGGCCTGGAATTGATTTCTTCCCGCTTACAGTTGATTATCGCGAAAAGACCTCCGCCGCAGGCAAATTTCCCGGTGGCTTTATTAAACGGGAAGGGCGTCCATCCACCAAAGAAACACTGACCGCCCGGATGATCGATCGCCCGATTCGTCCCCTGTTCCCCCTGGGATACATCGATGAAGTTCTGATTCAATCAATGGTATTATCAGCCGATGGCCAGAATGATCCCGATATCCTGGCCATGGTCGGCGCTTCCGCCGCTTTAGCGATCAGTAAAATTCCCTTTGAAGGCCCGATTGGTGCCGTGCGCGTTGGCAGAATCAACGGCCAACTGGCACTCATGCCTACGCAGTCGGATATGGACGCATCGGATCTGGACCTGCTGCTGACCGGCACGGAAAATCAAATCAACATGATTGAAGTTGGGGCGCGTGAGCAATCCGAAAAATCGATTCTGGAAGCCATTGAATTCGGCCACACTTTCATCCGGCAGTTGGTGGCATTACAACGGGATTTAATGGCCAAGGTCGGCAAGCCCAAGGAATGCACACTGCGTTCCGCTCCGGCTGAACTGGTGAAAATCGTCTCGGACTATTCAGATCGAATCCGTCAGGCGCGGCAGATTCCCGGCAAACAGGATCGCAACGATGCCGTTAAAGCCATCAAAAAAGAAATTATTGAAAAGCTTACAGCGGTTGATCCCGCCACCGGAAAACCCGCCAACGACGCGGTTATGGTGTCCAGCGCTATTTCCCAGGTTGAGGAAAAGGTCGTTCGTGAACTGATTCTATCCGGCGTGCGGCCCGATGGCCGTGACCACACCACCATTCGCCCGATTTCCGGACAAGTTGGAGTGTTGCCGCGGACGCACGGATCGGCCGTTTTCTGCCGGGGAGAAACACAGGCGCTGGTTACGACCACGCTTGGCACCGGTGACGATGAACAGATTGTCGATGGCCTTGGCGAGGAATATTCCAAGAAGTTCATGCTGCATTACAACTTCCCGCCGTTCGCCACAGGTGAAGTCAAACGAATCATGGGACCGGGCCGCCGGGAAATCGGACACGGTGCTTTGGCCGAACGCTCTCTGGAACCGGTTCTGCCTTCACCGGATCAGTTTCCATACGTTATTCGCGTGGTATCGGATATTCTCGAATCCAACGGCAGTTCGTCGATGGCCTCGGTGTGCGGTGGCACGCTGGCATTACTGGACGCCGGAGTGCCCTTAATTCGTCCCGTTGCCGGTATCAGCATAGGGCTGGTCAGCGAAGGGGATCGGGAAGTTTTAATTACGGACATTCTCGGTGAGGAAGATCATTTTGGCGATATGGATTTCAAGGTCTCGGGAACCACACAAGGTATAACCGGCATCCAATTGGATTTGAAGATTCACGGCCTGCGCATGGATCAAATTGCGGCCACTTTGGAACAGGCACGCGTGGCTCGTCTGCAGATACTTGAAAAAATGCAGGCAGTTATTTCCACCCATCGGGCGGAAATTTCACCGTTTGCGCCACGGCTGCTGACCATTCATATCAATCCTGAGAAGATCGGTAAAGTGATCGGGCCTGGCGGCAAGACCATCAAGAAAATTGTTGAAACCACAGGTGCCAAAATTGATATTGAAGATGACGGCACGGTATTTATTTCCGCACTGGGAATGGCCGCCGCTGAACGCGCCCGGGAAGAAGTGGAACGTCTTACGGAAGACGTTAAAGTCGGAAAAATTTACAACGGAAAAGTTTCATCGATTAAAGAATTCGGCGCATTTATTGAGGTTATCCCAGGCGTTGACGGCCTGTGCCACATCAGTGAATTATCTGATAAATATGTCAAAAACGCCTTGGATGAAGTGAAGGTAGGCCAGGAGGTTCGCGTGAAGGTCATCGCCATTGATGATCAGGGGCGAATTAAGCTTTCTCGAAAGCAGGCCATGCGGGATGAAAATCCGCAGCCGGCTGCGGCGGCAACGGTAGCGCCGCAAGCTCCGGCTGCAGCCAATCCGGCACCGACAGCTTCGGCTTAATTAATCTTACGCGGGTGCATCATGGTAGAGCCTGCAGCACACCCCGGCGCGTCAACAGCGAAATCAGTGGATGTTTCTGTTGACAATCTGGATCGGGAACGAGATCGGCTGGCGCGGGTGGAGCAACTGGCTCGCCTGGGCGAGCTTGCCGGAGGGTTGGCTCATGAGTTGAAAAATCCGCTTTCGACCATCAAACTGAACCTGCAGTTATTGCAGGAGGATTTGATGCAGTTGCCCGGCGCGGAAACCAGCAGGGCAAGAGCTTCAACCCTGCGAAAAGAGGTCGACCGTCTCGGCCATACTGTCGATGATTTTCTCCGGTTCGCCGGCCGCCTGGAGTTGCACACCAAACCGACGCAACTCAATGATCTGGTGCGGGACTTGATTGACTTTTTTCGACCACAGGCCCAGGCCGCCAATGTGCGGCTGCATACCAGCTTGTGCTCCGAGGAGCCGCTTTGCCCCTTGGACCCCAACTTGATCAAGCAGGCATTGTTGAATCTGATGCTTAACGCCGTGCAGGCCATGCCGGACGGCGGAGATTTAATTATTCGTACGCATGTGGATCAAAACCGGGTTTATTTGGATGTTGCGGATACCGGTTCGGGCGTATCGGCCAGTGCCGCGTCGCATATTTTTGAAGCATACTACACGACGAAAAAGGGCGGAACCGGACTGGGGCTTGCCACCACGCGCCGTATCATTGAAGAACACCGCGGTCATATTTCCTTTACCAGTGAACCCGGCAAGGGAACCAATTTCCGGCTGGATCTGCCCCTGCAGTAGACCATGGCCGTATTCGGCCCAGATGGACGCTTACTGGTCACATTACTGAGCAATTGGTATCAATGGTATGGCATTGTCGATGTTCACCGATGTTTGAACATATGGGGTGCATCGATGAACATTGGCGTACCTCGTCCTGGCCGCCTCAGCTCATTTCGGCTTTATGCCGCAAAGGATCAAAATGGTGGGGATCAGATTAAAGCACGCGTGCATGGTAATGTCCGTCCAGATATTTCCAGTACGTTCATACATATAACCTAACGCCACGGCCAGCAGGAACAAAACCGGAAAATATTCATCGTAACCGGGTGTAACAACGTAATGCACGCCTGCAAATACAGCCGCGGTGAGCAGAATTGCAATCCATCGTCGGCGCGGCAACCATGGCGATTGCGGCCATTGTGGCGGGGGGGGAGGACTCGGCGGTGCGGGGACACCTGCGGTGGAATCTGAAGATGGACGTTCCTCACTCGCGGTGGAAGCTATGTCCGGTTGTCCCCATGGCGTATTGTGCGCGGCAGCCAAATTCGCCGGGGTCGTAGCGGTCTTTGAACCGATGAGCATGAATTTCTGGCTCAGCCAGGACTGAATTAACCCGCGGAAGAAAAGTTCCTCGGAAATGGGTGCAACAATCACGACCATGAGCACAAGGAAGGCCAGACTGATCGGGGAATGATCCGTTGCCATGGCTTTAAGTGCCGGATGCACTGGCGGAAGTTTATGCGTGATGAGCCTGGATGCCACATCCGTAACGAGAATCGAAACATATAAAATTGGCGCAATGACCGCAAAACTCAATACCCCCAATCCCACACCGCGCGGAATATTGCGAGCGATGATTCCCAGGCCGGAAAGTCCATTCTCAAACCACGTTCTGCTGAAAATACATGTTGCCGCAATGGCTGACAAACCTGCGAGAATTTCAACAACCGTAGATTTTTGCGACATTGACACGTGCGCCGTCGCAATAGCCGCAAGATTCCCAATGAAGAAATAGATAAGAAAAACCAGAACCACGGCAAGAAAACTTAGAATATTATTGCGCTTCGGAGCCTGTTGCAGCGGCTCGGCGGAAAATACCCTTGCGCGTATAATGACATAAATGCTCGCGGCCAGAGCTGCCAGCAAAAACGCGAAAATATGCGCGGCCATAAAACTGACGGATACAGCGTGATGTTGAAGCGGTTGTGGATGGATAAGATAGTCTCCAGAAAAAGGGATATACGCTGAATATTCTCCAGAAGATCGTCGAAACAAAAAAACGCGAAGTCGCTCAATCCAAGGCTGGCGTTCCACTTCTCGAGTTGCAGGCACGCTGTAAGGACATGGAACCACCCCGTAATTTTTTCGCCGCCATGACCCGAGAACCTGTCGGGCTGGTCAATGTTATTGCGGAAGTGAAAAAAGCCTCGCCTTCCGCAGGTGTTATACGGGATGACTTTGATCCCGTTGCCATCGCCAAAGCATACTCCACAGCCGGTGCTGATGCACTCTCGGTGCTGACGGATCGGGAATATTTCCATGGATCCTTGGATTATCTGCATCCCATTCACCGGGAAGTCACCATTCCGATCCTGCGGAAAGATTTTATCATTGATCCCTATCAGGTGTGGGAATCGCGATCGGCGGGCGCTGATGCCATTTTGCTGATTGCCGAAATTCTCGCGGATTCACAAATGATCGATATGCTGATTCTGGCCGCGGAGTTGCGTCTTACCGCGTTGATTGAAGTTCATGAGATCGACAGCCTGCTTCGGGTGATTAATATTCTGGGCTTTCCAATGCGAAGTTACAGCCTTTTGGGAATCAATAACCGTGATCTGACAACTTTCAACGTGGATCTGGTTAATTCCATCCGGCTTGCGGAGTTTGTGGATGACAAAGCGGTTCTTGTGGCGGAAAGTGGAATCCGTGACAAATCAGATATTCAACGCCTCAATGCCGCTGGAATTCGCTCCGTGCTCATTGGAGAAACGCTCATGCGCAGTGGTGATATTGGCGGCACAATGGCGAATTTGAAAGGGATATTGCGGCGCAGTTGATGGGATTTAATTGCCTGTAGCGGCTTATTACGCCAGCAGTCCTTCATATGTATCCGTCGATACCGCCCGCACCACGCTGGTAACGATCAGCCACACAATTGCCAAACCGGCCAGCAGCAAAATCCACTCCAAAGCCACCGTTGTAAAAGACGTATTGGAGTTGGAAGTTGCGGTGTAGGTTGCACTGTTGCTGGTGGTCGAAGCACTGTGACTGGTGGTTTGGTAGCCCCAGAATATCGCAAACGCGATAATACATGTGATAACGGACATTGCCGCCCAGACGGTAACCCTCCATAATCGGTTAATGCGTTGCAGCGCACTGGTGCGCTGCAATGCCGCAAGACGCCGCTTGTTGGCCAATGCCAATGCCGCAGCCGCAATATTTATCTGGGGACGATGTGCACTGACCAGTGCAAAGGCTTGCCGAATCGTGGCATCGTCTTCGGAAAACAATTCACGTTTCTGGTTCATGGCTTATACCTCGCAAGACTTTCGGATAATTGTTGCCGGGCACGATACAGAATGGATTTAATCGTACCCACAGGCCGACCGGTAATTTGGGCAATTTCCGGTAACGGCAGATCATCCTGATAATACAATTTTACGATCATGGCTACTTGAGGCCCCAATGCTGCCACTGATTTCCATATCTCCTGCTTTGCATCCAACTGCTCCACCAGATCGACTTGTTCCGGTCCGGCAAGATTTTCCGGCAATATGCCATGGACATGCCGGGCGGCCTGCTTTTTCTGCCGCAGAGCTGTGCGAAAGGCAATTTGATAAATCCAGGTTCCCAGGGCGGATCGCCCGTCAAAACCGGGTAGTGCCAGGTAAACAGCGGAGAAAATGTCCGCCGCCGCCTGATCAATGTCCGCACCGCGCAAGCCTACAGACTGGCACAGGCTGCAGATGCGATCTTGAAATTGTCTTACCAGTTCTGCAAAAGCCTCCGCATCACCGGCCCGCAGGTTCGCAATATCCATCGGTGTGTCCAGCAGTTCCATCACCGTACCTCTCCGGTTGCTCTATTAGTGTACCCGGAATCGCCGCTGGTTTTAAAAAATCATCATTTTTTTGAAACCGCCGGGCGTTCAGGTGGTACCAAAACAATGAAAAGTATGCCGCTCGGGCAGAAAGGACGTGTTTTATGCCTCCGTTTCCACCACCTTCGCACTCGCCTGTGGCTATTACGCTGATTATTGTTATTGCCGCGCTAATCGCGCTGGGGATGGTGTTGCGTTGGCACCATGACCGGCAACGCCTGCTGGTGCTGAAATTGGCCATGGAGAAGGGTGTAACCAATTTGCCGGCAGCGCTTCCGATGTGGTTAAGCTCCCTGCGGCAGGGAATTCTGCTGGCAACACTGGGCGTGGCACTGTTGATCGTTGGAGGTTTTGCCATGGCCATGTCGCATGGCCACGGTCTCCAACCGCTCCAACCGTGGAGACCGGGGCCGGGAATGATACATGGTGGGCCTCCTGACGGTCGGCATTCGGCATCAATGCCATCCCCCGGAGCACCGCCGGGATTCGGCCCTCCCGCGAATGTCAATCACATGCCGCCTGGTAGACTTGACAGACCCGGAACCCCAGATCGTGGATTTGGCCCGCCCAATGGCTTTCCTCGCCGGGCCGTTATAGGTCCTGGATACCGACGATTCCTGCCACCGCGTATGCAACAACAAAAAATGCTGGGCTTGGGCGCAGTGGCCATCGGTTTTATTCTCACGCTGTTAGGAGCGGCAAGAATTGCCTTTGCCAATGTGGAGCGTAAATACACGGCAACTGACGAAAATCAAGCCCCTGATTCTCCACACGCGCCGGACGCACCGTAAACGCCGGATGCGATTACTGCGGCTGACCGACTCCGGCTTGTCCGGCCTGATTCCCCTGCATCGATTGCATTTCCATCATCAGTAACAGTGGCAGCAGGGCATGAACGCGCATGGAAAGTTGCTCCAGATTTTTCATCGGCATACGCCATTGCCCGGTTAAGGTATTCTTTCTGGCGGCCACACTTATTGACATCGGTTCGGTGGCGGGCATTTTCACGATCGGGCTGTTCATATTGGCCATCGCTTCTATGCGTTGCCCCAGAGCGGCAAAGAGCGGTGACAGATCCAGATATTCAACAATGGTTGAACCCGCTGGAATGTGCTTGGCCGCGGCTGCAATCCTGGGCTTGGTGTCTAATGTGTCAGAGCCATTCGCAGAGGCCTTTACCGCGGCGGCAAGAAAATGGTTGCCGCAATTACCACCGATAACAACCTGCGTTTCGTTGCTGCCGATGAGGTATTTCTGACTGGCCGCCCCCATTAATTGCTCTTCCATCTGCATCGCGCCGGCTTCCGGCGTTTGGGCGCCGGACAAGATTGGTGACATGGTAATGGATGTAAACGGAACCGACCCAATGGTAACTTTCCTCGGCGATACGGCTATCTTGTATTTTACGCTTGTTCCCATTCCAAATTGAAGGTGCGAAATCCAATGCCACTGCTTGACAAAGAGCCTTTGCATCAGTGCCGCGGATGCCGCGGGCGTTTTTGAACTTACCATATACGCGGACGGTGTGAGGAATTCTTTAGGTTTTGAACTGATGCCCATCACGCTGGCCGATTGTGAGAGCGGCTTGATACACTGTGCGAAAAGCGTTAAAGAATCGCGAATTTCCGCTATTTGTTTCTGGTCATGCGTTGCGGAGGCCGGCAGGTCTTCAGCCCATTTATTGATAAGCCCCGCGGTCTGTGCGCCATCAAAATTAGATGCAGCTATTTCAGCCCATGGTTTTATTTCCGGCAGGCCCATTAGCGGCTTGGCGGGCAACGGCCGCAGGCAGGCCAATGCCTGGGCTACTTGTGACCCGGCTTTTGCATTCGAGACCATGGAAAGCGTCACGGCCGCGGGAGTAATGCGCAATCCGATAAGTGCGGACTGTGTGTCTTTGAGGATTCGCAGTGCCACCTTTTTTGCTATTGATTTTAATTCTTCTGCATGGCCGGCTTTAGTTCCGGTTGCAGTGGAATGGGTTTTGGCCATCAATTGTTCAATGCGCGTAAGGATGCTCGGCATATTGAGCAGAAAATAAACATCCGATTGATCCGCCAGGGATTGTTCAGATTCGCTGCGCATTGGTGCCATGGCCTTACTGACGGATTTAAACCGCAGCAATGCCCCATGATCATTGGATACCATAATGCAACCGCGGCCGGACATCGCATAAATACTCTCCCCTGAAGCGGATTGCCCGTGTGCCAAGCCGTCCTTGCCTGTGGAAAAATTCATCGCGGCAATGACGGAAGCGGGGTCTTTGGCTGGCAAAATCATGACAGTATGTGTGGAACCGGTCGCAGTGGCACCCGGAATCATGACGATTGCAGCTGTCCCGTGGGCCGTAATTCCACGCGGTAAATCAAGCTCCTTTTCAATATGCCGTAATGAGGGAGGCAATACGGGAATTTTCAGCTTTTGCGTAAGCGCAGCAACTTTCTTATCCAAACCGGCCATATCATGAATAATCACGACGGCCTGCGCGGAGGATGGAATATCTGCCAGAATTCTGGCATCCGCAGCCGAACGATGCGCCTGACTGCCAGCGGCCCAAATACTGCCAGTGCCCAACAACATGCACCCAATGGCGGCCGTGTTACGCAGGTATCTGAAATGTAACATCTTGAAAGTCTCCTGTAGTTTGCGAAATATAAAAGTAGACAAATATCAAAATAGTGTGCCGGCGGAATTGCCGGACAAGCTCTGCTCCAACGTAGCTACGGGAATATATAGTTGCATATTTAATGACTTTTCATCCGTACCGACACTGAACACTGCCGGCGGTGGCGGAAGCCCCAATGTAAGCGCATTGGCGGCTTTCGGAACGGATGTGCGATTCTGCAGTTGGTTCCAGCGGGCAATTGGAAGATATGCGGCGGCAAAAGAATGCGGCAATATTTTGCCAATGCTCTGCGCCAGACCGGGGCGTTTACAGATTGTGCGATCTGATTTTTGGACCGCGGTAACGGCGGATTTTATAAATGCCGCCGTGCTGTCCACGCCCACGAGAATTCGATGCGATCCGATGTTAATCATCACAATATGGTGTTCGCTTTCCCCGGGTGTTTTAGCCGCAAGGGTCATGCGCATGGCTGGATAACCCATGATGGATAAGCCAGTGGTCTGCATATGTTGCTGGGACCGGGTGGTGCCATGCCCGGCGCGGTCGTAGCGATGATTAAAATAAGCCGCCAGATTGCGCATTTGAGCCTTTGGATGCTGTGTGTACTGGAGAATAACAGCCGGGCCCGACGCCCAGGGGCTTACCATCATCGGACGAACGGTATTTCCCGCTGGCTTTGGTGGCAACAACATCGCGGCCGTCCCGGTGTGATCCGCGACAGCGGATAGAAAGTTGCGGATGTCCTTGCTTTCTCCGGCCCGCTTTTGTCGGTTTGCCGCTAACATGGCCTTTAACCATCGCGATATGGAACTGCCGTTGATACTGTCGGCATACAGTACCGAGTAACGGGCATCGGGCAGACCGGCAAGAGCATTGGCTGGCAGAGCAGGCTGTGCCGCGATCAGTTTAGCCAGCGGTGAATGGCCGTGAAATCGATTGGTAAGATTAATCACCAGGGCCTGACGGCCCAAATGAACCGTCATCGCGCTGCGCTGTAACGCCGTTCGCAACTGGTTGCTTATTTCACTTCCAACCTGATGTAAAATCGCGCGCAGAGCCGAACTCCGCACCGCCAATTGATGTCCGGGCATCAGCGCAGAAATCATGGCCGCTGACGGTTGAAACAACACTTTCCTTAGGGCCCGCGAATCACCTTCAATGGTGATATCTGAACGGCCCATTGCTGAAGCCATTTTTGCCGGCAGCTTTAAGCCTGTCTTGGCTTTCATATAGCTTTTCAATGCCGATGGTGATGCGGATATAAATATCCAATTCCCGCGCGATGCGATATAGGCCGGAGAACCCTCCATTCGCACCGGTGTTATTCCACCCCTGGCCGTACCGTTTTTCAGTCCGGCAATAAACTTCGCGGGGTTTGTCGCCTGCAAAACGACAACCGTTTCGCGCATTTGCAATGCGTTGTGCCTTTCCGGAGTCGGGATGACAAAAGCAAACGGACCGGAGATATTCCAGTAGGGGCCTAAAATCATTTTCAGCGCGGTAAATTCATCAAATTGTGAGCGATGCCCCGTAATACGTGTCTGCAAGCGGCTGATGCGATGCTCCAGCCGCAGGACATTATTGCACACCACGCACAATGCGCTGTTCGCCGGAAGTTCGCTGGAAATAGCGCCGCTTATCTTCTCCACAGCCATGGCGCGCTGTGTCAACAAAAGCAACAGTATGATAACAGAAGCTGCGGTGCAGCGGCGGATCAACATTAAACCTCCTCCAGCGCAACGAACGCTTGAGACCAGCATCACCCACGACGCCCTCGCTTGAACCACTGTGATCATTGTAACTTCGCGCCATTGCTTTCGCCAATTGCCGCCCTTGCCGGTGGAACTAACGAATTGCGGCTGGTCATACAAAGCGGTATGCTCAAATCCAGCCATTTGTGGAGGTGCTTATGCCGGAAAGCGATCAACTCAATCGTGCAAAGGTAATGCTGGACCGGGGGAAGCACCTTGCCGATGCCGGGCAACATACGGAAGCAGCGGCAGTATTCCAGGAATTGGTGCACACCTTTGGCACGGAAACCGAAATAAAAATGCGGTCTGTTGTTGCCGATGCGAATCTTCACCTGGGTGCTGCCCTGGGTAATCTGGGAAGGCGACAGGAAGAAATAGCCTGCTACGATCAATTGATTCGCGAGATGGAATCCTCCCCGAAGGCTGAACTTCAGGTATGGGCAGTGGCAGCCCGCATCTACAAAGCCATCACGTTGGGGATGATGGGCCAAGTCAACGCAGAACTTGCCATATACGATGAAATTATCGCCGAATATTCAGGTACGGAGAATCTGGAAATTCTAGTCCAACTCGCCAAAGCACTAATCAACAAGGGCTGGACCCTCAGTGAAATCGGGCGGGATGTGGACGGGATAGCAGTTTTTGACGAATTGCTTCGGCGATTCGGCGATTTTACCGAGCCGCGACTGCGCGGGTTTGTTGTCGATTCGCTTGTTGAGAAAGGTCTTGCGCTGGGCGGGGGCGGGAAATTCCGTGATGCAATCGCCTGTTTTCAGGAGGTACTGCTGAGGCTCAAGAATATGGATGATTTGCATTCGTTGCGGACCATGGCAACCGCAATGTCGAAAATCGGCCTGGCCTACGCCGACATGGCGATGTACACGGAGGCCCTTGTCGGCTACGACGACTTATTGCGAAAATTCGGAGGTGCCTCTGATTTGAAATTGCGCGAACGCCTTACCCAAGCGATGTTCGGCAAAGCCGATGTTCTCGAAAAGATCGGTAAGGCGGAAGAGCAGTTGGCCGTTTATGGTAACCTGATTGAGCAATTTGGGCGTGCAACGGAACCGGAGCTCCGTGAGGCGGTGGGCGAGGCCCTTTTAGAAAAGGCGCTCGCCTACGAAGACTTAAAAAAATACAGCGAAGCAGGCATTGCCTACGACGAGTTACTGGGGCGGTATGGAAATGCCACTGAACCCGAATTGCTGGAGTTGGTTGCGCGGGCGATGCTCGGCAAAGCCCATTGTGCGGGTGAGACCGGACAATTCATCGCCGCAATAGAGATTTACGACCATTTACTGGAGCAGTTCGGCACCAATCGCGAGCTCGATAAGTGGACAGCAGAAGCGATCTTGGATCGAGGTTATGCCAAGGGAGAAATGGGTGATTTTACGGGGGAGATCGCCGACTGCGATACCGTGATCGCACGCTTCGGTGATGCCACTGATTTATCGTTGCAAGATTCGGTAGCTATCGCGATGTTCAACAAAGGGTGGGCGACAGGCGAAACGGGTGATGTATCGGGGCTTGCACAGTTGTACGAAAAAGCTTGGCGATGCTTTATTGGTTCCAACGAAACTGTGTTGCTGGCTCACGCCGCGAAAGCAATGGTCAATCACGGAGTTGCCCTGGCTAAGGCGGGCAGGCCACTGGAAGCCATAGCCTTGTATGATCAGTGCCGGCAGCGGATGATGGCTAATAATGCAGAAGGTAAATTAAACTCCTGGGTAGCCTGGTGCATGTTGGAGAAGGGCATCGCATATTCAAAAATCGACGCCCACTCCGATGAATTGGCAGCTTATGACGAACTCCTGGAGCAATTTGGTAACTCCGCCGATTTGAAAATACACGCGTCTCTCGCCAATGCTATTTTTTATCGCGGCGAAACACTGGAACAAATTGGCCAATTTCAGTCCGCCATGGCTGCGTATGAGGATGTAATGCGCCGATTCGCCGGCTCGGAAGAGCCGGAGGTAACGCAGTGGGTTGAATTTGCCGCCGAGGCAAAGGCCCGACTGGCGGAAAAGCCTGCTGACGCCGGTTAGTTAACTTCGGTCGCAGGGGTTTTGGGATTGTTGTTGGGGGCATTGCTCATGGAAAACCGGTTGCGCCATGCCTTACGTCATCATGTTGCCGCGCCGGCCGATGACACATGCTTTTCCGTGAGCCGAGCGATAAATCAATACCGTATAACCTCGGCCGCCGATAGTCGATAGCTTTTTTTGCAATTGATTTGTATCCAGCCCCAGGCCGCCGCGGGTTTTCACTTCAATTACCGGAGCGGCAGACGGTGATGGCAGGGGCAGGGCCTGTACTCGACGAAAAAGTTCCGATTCGGTGAATATGAAATCATCAACTACAGCAAATGGCGTTAATGCGGTATCCTCGATACGGTGTTGGCTTGTGAGGTATCCGCCGTCCGGGCTAAGCCATTTCAGATTCAGCTTATGTGCCAATGCACCCGCTAGACCGGCACGGGTAACCGCACCGTCCAATTCGTAAAGCCATTTTTCAGGCTTGGCGGCAAGCTCATCCGGTGCGGCGCTGTCCCGGAACAAATCGCAGATAGACCATGTGGTCCCATTGCATATGACCGTGGCGGTTCGCTTATTTTCGCCAAGTTCGGTGCCAACCATCCCGGTCCACAGCAGTGCCTGTACAACGGTGCCGTTTTCACTGATTAATTCAAGATGGCCGCTCGGAAGCGATGAAAAATTAACCGCGGGACTGAGTTTGATGACTCCCGACGAAACGCTCCGCATCAGCTCGGCAACGATAACCGGGCTTGGGTGCATAGAGGCAAAATCATTGCCGCGTTTTCCAGCCGAACGTCGCGCCGGATCAATGTGCACGAAGCATCCGGGCTTGCTGCGAATCGGGAAACTCTGCAGATCCGCCTGGACCACAAGAACCGGGTATTTTGTCGGGAATTCAATTGCGTTGGTTCGTGCCATCCACGCTCGAACCGCGCTGATATCCGCCGCAATCACCCGGCATATCCCGGCCAGAGCCAGCATATCGCCGCCAATCCCACAGCAGAGATCCAGGACAACTTTCGGCTGCGCCAGTTCCGCTATTCGTTGCGCTTTGTATTGTGCCACGCGCGCAGAGCTGGCTTGTTCAAGGGCTTCCGGAACAGCCCATAAGCGATCTGCCTGATCAGGAAATTTCCCGGCCGCCTTTAAGCGGCTTTGAACCACTGCAATGGCCGATGCCACCGCAGATTCCGGATGTTGCCTTCGCCACAGGGCCACATCAGACACCGCAATATTTTTGCGCAATATAACGCATTCGATAACGGACTCGAGCAACGCGTTGCCCGAATGCGACTGCAGATAGTTAAGGCCCGGAATGCTGCACGCGGAGTCCTCGGGGATGAACCGGACACTCGTCACGCAGGCACTCCGGAGATGGAAGTCAACAGCCACGTTGAAGTCTGAATTTGTCAACGGTCGGGCAACCGATGCACCGGCACGCCACGAGACGTTCTAACTCAGCGGGCTTCGTCGACGGTTACCACGTATGGGGGAACCGAAAATTTAAGGGTCTTCTTCAGGCTCTTGGCGGAAGCGCCAAGTGAATAGATCACCTTTTTGCCCTGTCGTTCATTGACAATCAGTCGGTTCATCCGCAGAAGTCCAAGGTGGTGGCTGACCGTGGGCTGCGGCAGATTCAGCGCGTTGCACAGGTCGGTGACAGTGTGTTCACCAGTAGCTAAAAACAGAACAATTTGCAGTCGCGTGTGATCGGACAGCAGACGAAACAGATCACATAATTCCGCCTGACTTTGTTCTATGTCCGGTTTGGATACCATAAATTATACTCCGAAATGCAGCTTAGATATTAACTGAAACAATACCGCTGTACTGCCGAAAAGCAGGGCAATTGAAGCGGTTACGTTGATAAGGTAAAAAAACTCCCGGCGAACCAGACACGGATAACCGAGCGATGGTTTACCGCCACCTTATTGACCTCCTTTCATGATAAATTAATTCTCATCATTGTCAAATTACTTATTGCCACGAATACGTATGAAAATAGATTCATCTCCGAAATACTCTTTCTCACCATCGGCTAAAACATATTCGCATCTTTGCGGTTTTTTCGACAAAATCACCATCTCATCAGATTCGTCCGCAACACAGCGTACGGGAAACATCCGGTAACGCTTCTTGTCAAAACGCCGCAAAGCGTGTAAAAATGCACAATACCATCGGACGTTGGAAAGCGCGTGCTGCCCCGATGGTGTTTTGGTGGCAAGCAGAATCGTAGAGGTTTTCGCGGTTGAAGTTTTCCCTTGTTGATGCTCTGGTAAGCCTGGAATCCGGCAAATCCATCACCATGATCAAGCAGGTGAGTTTGGCGGAGGAGTACTTGGCGGACCATTTTCCGGATTTTCCGGTGCTGCCCGGCGTGATGATGCTGGAGGCGGCGGTTCAGGCCGCTGCCTGGCTGGTGCGGGATTTTGATGCATTCCGGCACAGCCTGGTGGTACTGCGCGAAGCAAAGGGCATCCGATACGGCACGTTCGTATCTCCAGGAAACGCGTTGCAGGTACATGCGGAAGTCGTGCGCATAGACGCGCAAGGCAGTGAATTTAAAATTCGCGGAACAGTGGGGCAGGCAACGGCGATTCAAGGGCGAATTGAGCTGACGCATAAAAATCTGGCTGACACACATGCCGAGCTCGGCCGTCTGGATAGTGTTATGATTGAACATTTACGGCGGCAATGGCAACAACTTCAACGAGCCTCGGCCGCTTGATATATCTCAGGCTGGTTGCCCCGGATTGGCAGCACAGCGGATCATGATTTCGATTTTCTTACGTGGTTTTTTACAGAAGGATAACGGGGGTAAACAATGCCGATGACAGAAGAAGAAGTTTTTGCCAAGGTTCGTGACGTACTGACTTCCGCTTTGGCCGTGGACAGTGATGATGTTAAACCGGAATCCAGGCTCACGCAGGATCTCGGGGCGGAATCAATTGATTATCTGGACATTCAATTCCAATTGGAGAAAGCATTTGGAATTAAAATCCAACCCGGTGATATGAGCATCGAATCATTTTTGACCAATCCCGAATTGGTCAGCAATGGCAAACTTACCGCCAGGGGTTTGGAAGAACTCAAGAAGCGCATGCCCTTTGCCGTGGCGGATATGACCGCGTTTGAGCAGGATCCGGATATCGGTAAGTTTCGGGACGTCTTTACAGTCAATACGATGGTCCGGTTTGTCATGTACAAACTCGCGGCCAATCCCGCTTAACGATCGATTTCGCGGCAAAAACCATGTTTCCCGCGAGCTTCCGGCATTTGGATGCACCGCTGAAGCAACCGGCAGCGGCGGGTTTTCTGGACATTAATTGTTAGGTGCCTTACAATATCCGCGATGAGCTCGCAGATTATCTATCTAAAGGACCTGCCTAAACATCAGACGCTTCGGGCGATGGCCAAAGATTATCCACAGGCCGATATTCAGGCCGTGGAACTCTATATTCTGCTGTTACGACTGGTTAATGATATGATTGCGGTGGTCGAGGCCCATCTGGCCCGCCACGGCTTATCACGGGGGCGTATCGCCATTCTCATGATTTTGCGCCATCAGAAGCATGACAGCATGTGTGCCGCGGAGTTGGCGCGATATTGCGGCGTATCGCGGCCAACCATGACTGAACTAATTCGGGCATTGATCCGCACGGGATTAATTCGCCGGGTACCGGCACCTGGAGATCGGCGAAGGGCCGTTATTCACCTGACCGACAAAGGCCGGGCCAAAATGAAGGCGGTCATGCCGGATTACTATCGAAAAATTCAGGAATTTTCGCAAGGGCTGCCAGAGACCATGCGAAACCAGTTGCTGGCTGCCGGCAAGGCGATGATGATGAATTCAGAATTGTGGCGACAAAGTGCCGCCAAACAGCCACCGGCCGGTCCAAACGGCAACGCCAAAAAAAGCCAGGGCAGGATGAAGGCAGTAAACACTGCGGGAGCGCAGCTGTGAGCAGCGCAATATCGCAGGACCATGCCCTCTGGAAGCCTCAGGCCAATCCATGGATGATCGCGGTTTCGGTCATGCTGGGTACATTTATGGAGGTTCTCGATACCTCCATTGCCAACGTGGCTTTGCCGCATATCGCCGGCAGTATGTCCATTACGCCGGATGATGCGACATGGGTACTCACCAGTTATCTGATCTCGAATGCCGTTGTGTTAACGGCTGCGGGCTGGCTGAGCCGAACATTCGGACGCAAACGATTTCTTTTAACGTGCATCACGATTTTTGCCGTGGCATCGGTAATGGCTGGTTCGGCACCGAATTTCGGCTTCCTTATTTTCGCATTGGTTATTCAAGGCGCTGGCGGGGGGGCACTGCAACCCAGCGCACAGGCCATTTTGCTGGAAAGCTTCCCGATGGAAAAGCGGGGGCAGGCGATGGCGTTTTACACCTTCGGCGTAATTTGTGCCCCGGTCATCGGCCCAACGCTCGGTGGGTGGATCACGGATTCGTTTTCCTGGCGATGGGTGTTTTATATAAATATTCCGGTTGCAATTCTTGCCTTTCTCATGGTGCAGACGTATGTGGAGGATCCGCCCTACATCCGTCACGCCGTAAAATCCAAACTTGATACCGTTGGATTTATCCTGCTTTCGGTCTGGATTGCGGCACTGCAGATCATGCTGGACAAAGGGCAGGATGCCGACTGGTTTGGCGCTGTATGGATACGCTGGTTCGCGGCCATTGCGATACTGGGCTTTCTGGCGTTTATTGCATGGGAATTAACCAGCGATGCGCCACTGGTTGATTTGCGGGTGTTGAAAAATCGCAACCTGCTGATTGGTACCATTCTGATTTTTATTGTCGGAATTGTGCTTTATGCCACCACTGCGCTGTTACCGCTTTTTCTGCAGACATTAATGGGGTATTCCGCGCTGGACAGCGGCCTGGCGGTGAGTCCGCGCGGATTGGGTTCAGTGGTGGGAATATTGCTTATTGGCCGCCTGACAAACCTGATTGATAACCGCTTTTTAATGATCAGCGCCTTGCTTGCCTTGGCCTATTCCAGCTTTTTACTGGGGCACGTCAACCTTGAAATCGGGAAATTCAGTGTTACCTGGCCCATTATTATCAACGGCTTCGCCACCAGCATGCTTTTTATTCCCCTGACCACCACAGCTGTGGGCACGTTGCGGAACGATCAGATGGGCAATGCCACAAGCATCTACAACCTGATGCGAAACATCGGTGGGGCGTTCGGCATCTCAATTACCACCGCGTTACTGAGTCGCGACAGCCAGAGTAATCAGAATATGCTCGTATCGCATACCTCGAAACTCAATCCCATATTCAATTCACACCTGCATCAACTGCAGGGCGTGTTTGCCATGCATGCGCCGCTGGTAACGGCCCATCAGCAGGCGTTGGCACTGATTTATCAATCAGTCGGCCAACAAGCTGGTGTCATGGCCTATGTATTTAATTTCCGCTTCATGGCACTGCTTGTGTTATGCTGCATTCCATTTATCTTTTTTCTCAAAATACCGAAACATCGCAGCAAACCAGTGGATGTGCATTAAGCGGCGGGGAGGGGGTTAACGCACGTCGTACCATGGCCGTACATCCACGCAGCTCATTCCGGCGGCAGCCGCGGCCTGAAAGCCCAGTTCGCCGTCTTCATAGACCACGCATTCTTCGGGTTTAAGTCCCATACGTCGAGCTGCCAGTAAAAAGGAATCCGGTGCCGGTTTGCCGTGTTCAACATCATCAGCGCAGATCACGATGGGAAATAAATCCATCAGTCCCGCAGCTTTGAGCTGCTGATCCACGATGCGATGAATGCCGCCACTGGCCACGGCAAGATGCCGCCGGCCATTTTCCCGGCGTGCAATGCCAACAACGGCGGCAATAAGCTCAATGTCCGGAATGCTCTGAATATAGGCTTCTTCCTTACGATGCGTAATGTGTTCCCCGGACACATTTGATTTCTGTGCCTGCGCCAGCGATTGCGCGATTTTTAAAGTCGGCATACCCGCCAGGCTGTAAAACGCGTCCTCGGTAAGTGAAATTCCGGCTTCACCCAGCGCGGTTTGCCAGGCCCGGTAGTGCATGGGCATGGTGTCAACGAGCGTCCCGTCGCAATCAAAAATTAATCCGCGGATGTGCTCGGGCAGTTCCGCCTGCGGATGGGATCGCCAATCTTGTTTGATGTTTTCATTCATAAGTTTAACAGCCTTCGATAAAAAAAGAATCTTCCGAACCAGATGAGCGCCAGGTTCCACGGTAACAACGCGTTACGCATGAATCAGCAAGGGAATATCCTGTGGCAACTGATCGGCCACCGCGGTCAGCGTGTCGCCCTGTAAAGCCCGGAGCATTGTACCACGGCGCGATACGCCCATCAGCAGAGCATTAACAGAATAGGTCGCTGCAAAATCAAGAATCGTATATGCCACATCCGGTGAAACCGCATAAATGGGCACCAGTGGAACTTCCGCTTTGGTACACGCCTCCTGTGCTTTTCGGAATGTGGCGATGGCCTCGGGATCTTCTTCCAGGGTTGGACCGTCGCTTTCCGCGGCAAAGGCGAGATTCAATTGTCGGACGAAAATAACAAAAAGAATCGCACCGGATTGCTTGGCGTATTGTGCCGCAAATTCCAGCAGCCTTGGTGAGCCGCGCGTGGCAACGAGCACCTTGGGCATGGACATTTCCAATTCTTTACCCGGCGTTCCGAAGGCCAGTTGATCAAGCGAAGACGGCGCCTCAAGCGTTGCGGCAGCCGAAACTTTCAACTGGGGTGCCAGTCGGCGGAACTGGTAAAAAGCGGTGCCCGCCAGAACAAGAAAAATCGCCGATGCCGCGAACAGCCATCCGGCGTGAACGGGATGGTGATGCAAAAACATCAATCCCAATTTCAACATTGCCAGACTCACTGCAACAGCCAATGCGATGCTGGCGGCAAGAACGCGAGAGCGTGCCTTGAGACTCAGAACAGGATATTGCTTTGTATAAAACCGCGCCAGCAAACCACTGGCTAAAACGCTCAAGGCAAATATCAGCGCCTCACGCTTCTGAAACGCCAGCGTCAATTCAATAGCGGTCATAATCAATCCAACCGCCGCCAGATAGGTTCGTTCCCACGGTTGGAGCTTGAGTTCCCGGTTGATTGCCGCACTGCAAAGATTAATGGTAATGGCCCCGACTACACCAATGGCGTATAAATCGCCCAGCGTGCTTAGATCATGAAAAATACTCAAAATCAGGACTGGAACCATTACCGCGGGAATCAAGGCCAGCCAGGGTACGCCGAACATGTTCAGCCGCGACAGGAAACGCGGCAATTCATTATCGCGCGACATGGTATATTGAATGCTCATCATAGCGCCGATGGCGGTGTTGACCGCTGAAATCAGCAACAGACCGAATACGATTCCGCATATCCAGCCGAAGGGGCGCCCGACAAAATCAGTGGCCATGACTCGCAAAACTTCATTTTGGATTTCATTTTCGCGATTGAAGTTTCGATCCATCCGTTTAATCTGGCCCACCATTTGTGGATGGCTCTTCCAGTCCGGATGTTTCTCTTTGAAAATGTGCACCTGCCGATGCAGAACGATCGCGGGAGTAGTAAATGTTTCCGTTGGCTTGCTTGAATTGGGGCTTAAAGCGCACATACCCACAGCCAGCACCAGATTCAGCACGACAACTTCCACAAGTACCGGCAAAATCGTCTTGCGGGCCGTGAGCTTAACGGGGCGGACCATTACGCCGGTCATATTGGCCACCGCTTCCACGCCGGAAAGAGCCAAAACCACATTTACAAATGCAAACCATTTATCGGTAAAATGGCCGGTAATCTGGCCGTATGTCATGATGTGGTGCCAGCCGGCGGCAAGATGCGGCACACTGAATGCGGTTATCACCAAGGTAAGCACAAACGTGGCCAAGGCGACGATCAAAGCCAGAATGCCCATTTTCCGCAGGCCAAAATAATTCAAAAATCCAATCAGAATAATCGCGCCGATGCCGCAAATCGGTGCCAATCCACCATCATTCGGTACGCCAAGATATTGAATTCCGTCATAAGCTGACATTGCGGCAGTGACAATATAATCAGCACATAACAGCAGTGCCCCAATGACCGCCAATTGCCGGCTTAGATGCTTGGCCGAAGAATACACGCCGCCGCCATCGGGAAAGCAACGGCAAATTATCGTGTAGGCCCAGCCCACCAGGGCAACCAGTACACCAACGGCTAGAACGTACCAAAAACTCTGATAAAGAGAATAAAAGAACGCCAGACCAAGAACGTAAAAGCGACTCGTGCCCCAATCACCATAAAGTATGGCCGAGGCATGATACCATTTTAATTCTCTCGGGCGTTCGTTATGTCGAACGGAATGATCCATTATACTCCGGCCTGCCAGTTTCTCCCGCTGTCGGCGAAATTATCCACCAATATTCGGCGCTTGCCCAGCGAATTTCCAAAACCGATGGTATACCGATAACGGCGGCCGTCAAGTGCCGTTCGTTTTGAAACCTCCCCGGGGCGCGACCATAATTGGCGCGGAAACCTCCGCTTGAAAGCCGCATTGAGGCTGTTTTGTGCGAGCATTTAATTCTTTTCCAATTCCGCGATGCGAGCAGGAGTTAAAATTCCGTCGGCAACGATTACGCGATAGGATGAATACAGCGATTCGCCGGCATGAAGCGTATAATCGCCGCACGGCGGGGGAGTTGTATGGGATTCAAAGAACGACGCTCCAAACGGATTGGCGGTAAACAGACCATACGCCCGGACGTGCCACCACGT
Source organism: Planctomycetota bacterium (assembly GCA_021810145.1). Taxonomy (GTDB): domain Bacteria; phylum Planctomycetota; class Phycisphaerae; order WQYP01; family WQYP01; genus JAMDCX01. Next base: position 25,355 of record JAJZJL010000041.1, read on the forward strand.
TGGAAAACGGAATCCTCCGGGACGATGGATGATTACAACACTCGCGGATCGGCCCTCAACCGGCTGACCGCAATACGCACACCAGCGCGACCGCTTTCCCCAAGTTGTTTCGGGACCGGATGTTTTTGCCGAATAATCCATGCCGTCGGCATTAAAGATCCGCCCTGTTTTCTCGGCGATCATCAATGGAGCTAAACGCACGGCAACCAGGCCGCCTTCCTTCGTATCGCCAAAGCTAACCGCCGACGCAACAGGACTCAACGTCAGGTTTATGTCCATAATGTTGGCATCTGCAACTCCAAAAACGCTGATTTCACGGTTCTCCCGCAATATTTTTACGCCGCCAGCATCCTCCCATTGAGTCGCAAGTGAAATATGTCCCATTGTATTATCGATTGAATACGAGACAGATTCAGTTCGTATGATGCCATGATCCGGACGGTACTCTTCCCAGAAATCGCATCCATTAACGCTACCATGCCCACACCAAAGTCCGCGATGATGTGGATGATCCGCTACCGGATCTCCGCCATCAACTTCCGGAACATTACGCGTTATTGAGATTCCCGATGGTGTACAAACAGGATAAAAAATGGGCTTGGGAAGTGAGTGCCGAGAAATAAATTGCGTAAAAATTTTCCCGCCAATTCGAACGATAAAGCCATCTGGCGCCGATTCAATTTGCATGTTGCGTTCCATTTTTTCTATTTTCATGCGATATTAGCTTTCTGGCAAGTAAAGCATTGACCTGGAGTAAAATTGTGACACAACGAATTTTAATCACCGGTGGGGCGGGGTTCATTGGTTCGCACCTTGCCGAGAGCTTCCTGCAGCGCGGAGATTCTGTATATGTTCTGGATAATGAATCTACCGGAACTCGCGCAAATATTGAACATCTTTTCTCTAACCGACAGTTGAGATTTATTGCCGGCAGCATCATGGACGAGGCGGTTATTTCACGCCTGGTGGGGACCTGCCATTATGTTGTGCACCTGGCCGCAGCGGTCGGAGTGCAATATATTCTTGATAATCCATTGGAAAGCATTCTCACCAATGTGGTAGGAACCGAACGTGTACTTAATGCATGCCGGGATTTTGAAAAGCCGCTGTTTCTGGCCAGCACCAGCGAAGTCTATGGCCTGCAAACCCACGCACCTCTGAAAGAAAACGATTATTGTGTGCTTGGGGCAACGTCCGTCAGCCGATGGTCTTATGCCTGTTCCAAGGCTCTCGATGAGTTCATGGCCCTGGCTTATCACCAAAAGCAATCATTCCCAGTAACGATTGGCCGCTTTTTTAACACTGTAGGCCCCCGCCAGTCGCCGGCATATGGCATGGTTTTACCCCGGCTGGTAGATCAAGCTTTGCAGAATCAGCCGTTAACCGTATATGGCGATGGCAAGCAAACTCGCACGTTTACCCATATCCAAGACGCGGTTAAAGCTGTTACTTTGCTGACGGATAATCCACAGGCCGCCGGGGACGTTTATAATATCGGTGGAACCGAAGAAATAAGCATCATGGCTCTGGCTCAGCGCGTGCTGGAAATAACCGGCAGCCCATCAGAAATAAAACTGATTCCTTATAATGAGGTCTTCAGCAAGAACTTTGAAGATATGCCCCGGCGTGTGCCGGATACCGCGAAACTCCGCGCGGCAACGGGATTTTCGCCGCAGTGCGATCTTAACAAGATGATTTCCGACGTTGTTGCCGATCGGCGAATGAAGCTTGCGGCCCGAGGATAGTGCAATGGCAGCACGCACGGACTGCAAACCAATACGGCCCGTTTGCAACACTGTTCAGAATATCAAAGCCTTTTTATTGCACGACGAACAATCTGGCCATTTGGAAGATATTATATAACGTCCTATAATATATGTTATGTTAAATTGCGCTAAATACGAAATATATCTGCCACCGGGAGAATGGCAAGGACGCTGAAATACCATCGATTCGAGCAGTCAGGAAACGTACCCACCGACCTCGTAGCTAACGGGCCAACGTGATAATACTAAGCAATAGCTGTATAATTCTGGCGAAACCACCCGATTGGAGCGGGTGCAGTATGATTTTGAGCTGTTTTAGCAGGAAACATGGGAATGAACCATCCCCCAATTGTAGCGATTATTGGTGCCACGGGTGCCGTCGGCGTAGAATTTATCCGGTGCCTGGAAGAACGAAATTTTCCGTTGGCGGAATTACGACTCTTTGCCTCGGCACGCAGTGCCGGCAAAAACATGACGTTTCGCGGACAATCTATACCCGTTCGTGAGTTGACCGAACAGAGTTTTGGCGGTGTGGACATTGCCTTGTTTTCCGCTGGAAGCTCCATCAGTAAGAAATTCGGGCCTATTGCCGCCAAAGCGGGTGCGGTTGTGGTAGACAACAGCTCAGCTTTTCGTATGACTCCGGGTGTACCACTGATCGTACCGGAAATAAATCCGGAACAGATTAACCATCACAAAGGCATTATTGCCAATCCCAACTGTTCCACCATTATCGCGATCGTACCATTGTGGCCATTACATAAGATAAACCGAATTACCCGGCTGGTTGCTGCAACGTACCAGGCCGCCAGTGGCGCCGGTGCGGCCGCGATGCAGGAATTGATGGATGCCACGAAGGCCGCGTTGGATGGACGTGATTACCCCCCTACGGTTCTGCCGCATCCTTATGCCTTTAATGTCTTCAGTCACAACGCCTCGGTCGATCCAGTGTCGGGTTACAACGAGGAAGAAATGAAGATGGTCAATGAAACGCGGAAAATTTTTGCCGATCCTGATATTCGGATTTCAGCGACCTGTGTTCGCGTGCCGGTTCTGCGGGCCCATTGTGAAGCACTCAATGTCGAATTTACGTCCCCTATTGAGGCTGGTACGGTTCGGGACATACTTTCGCACGCACCTGGTGTTAAACTTGTGGATCAGCGAGAAAAGAATTACTTTCCCATGCCGCGGGATGCCTCCGGTCAAGGCGATATTCTCGTGGGGCGCATCCGCAACGATCTCAGTGATCCTTCGCGATGCAGCATTGCGATGTTTGTTGCCGGCGATCAATTACTCAAAGGCGCAGCGCTCAACGCTGTGCAGATTGCCGAGTTACTGGTGGCAAAAAACTGACTGTCCGATTCGCTTTGCTGATGGATTCAGCGATATTCAGCCATGTCGGCACGATTGCTGGTGCGGTGCCGCCGGTAGCTTTGTTGGATGATCTCAAATGCCGGAAGGCCGATATAAACTGCTTATCGCATACGACGGGACGGCTTATTGCGGTTGGCAGAGGCAGATCGAACCGGTGGTGACGGTACAGCGCACAATTGAGAAAGCTGTCGGCTACATTGTTAATCATCCGGTCACAGTTACAGGTTCCTCACGTACCGATACGGGCGTACACGCACAGGGGCAAATCGCCGAGATGACTGTCAACACGCATCTGGACGCTCAACGTCTGCGCATGGCTATCAACAGTCGATTGCCACCGGACATTTTGATCCGGAAAATCGAGCCGGTGGACGAGAGCTTTAACATCCGCAGCGCGAAAAGCAAGCGTTACCGCTATTTGATCTGGGCCGATCGCGATCGCCCGATTTTCTATCGCCACTATGTTTATCATCATTGGCGACGCCTGGAAACCTCCGTGATGCAGGAAGCATGCAGATTATACGTGGGAAAGCACGATTTTATTGCCTTCCGCGGAAGAAAGGATGATCGCCAGACAACCGTGCGGGAAATATTTAATTGCAGTATCCATCGGCGTGGACCGATAATAATCTTTGCTGTGGAAGGCAGCGGTTTCCTGTATCACATGGTGCGCACCATGGTGGGTACGGTGCTGGAGATTGGCCGTGGGCAAGGAACACCGGAACGTGTATCGGAACTACTGGCGTCGGGTGATCGCGGAGCAGTTGGCCCATGTGCTCCGGCCACTGGATTGTGTCTGCAATGGATTCGCTTTTAAGGCTTTATAACATCCAATGCGATCCATTGTCATCTTGGACGATACCACTTTGAAAATTGTACACATTATTACACGCTTAATTGTTGGCGGAGCGCAGGAGAACACGATCCTTACGTGCGAAGGCCAGCACCGGCTTGGACACGATGTAACGTTGATAACCGGCCCAAGTCTTGGGCCGGAAGGCTCGCTGATGCCCAGAGCCGGCGCTGGCGGCTATCGGGTCATTGTGGAAAAGAGCCTGATTCGCAACCCGCATCCGATCATGGATGTGCAGGCGTACCGACAACTCAAGAAATTATGCCGTCAACTGCGGCCGGACGTTGTACACACTCATTCAAGCAAGGCGGGAATTCTCGGACGCGCTGCCGCGTGGAATAGCAGAGTTCCAGTGGTGGTACATACCATTCATGGTCTGCCTTTTCACCCGTATCAATCCAGACTTACAAACGCCGCATGGATCGCACTGGAACGTTTCGCAGCCACGCGGTGTCATAAAATCATCTGCGTTGCCGATGCCATGTCCCGCCAAGCCCTTGCGTGCGCAGTGGGCAAGCCGGAGCAATTTATTACTGTCTACAGCGGTATGGATATTCAACCGTTTTTATCGGCCGCGGATCGCCGTGCCGAGGTTCGCCGCAAACTCGGAATTGCGCCAGACCGCATTGTCATGGGAACAATCGCCCGATTGCAGCCACTTAAAGGTCATGACGACCTGCTGTCTGTCGCCGCGGAATTGCTCAAAGCCCAGCCCCGTCTAATATTTCTCTGGATTGGTGATGGCGTATTTCATCAGCGGATCATGGCCAGGATAAACAGTGCCGGCTGGAAGAATCATTTTATTCTAACGGGTCTGGTACCTCCCGGAGAAGTTCCCGAATTAATTCCCGCAATGGATATGATGGTGCATCCGAGTTATCGCGAGGGTCTGCCGCGTGCGGTGGTACAGGGAATGCTGGAAGGGGTTCCGGCAATTGTATATAACTGCGACGGTGCAAATGAAGTATGTATGAACGGCCAGACCGGAGTTCTGGTGGCACCCGGTAACCTGCGGGAGTTGCAATCCGCAATTCTTGAATTGGCTCAGAATGAACCCTTGCGCCGCACGCTGGGAGACAATGGAAAAGCGCTGGCCGCGGCAAGATTTGATGCCAATACGATGGTTGATCGACTGATGGAAATATATCAGAGAGTCCAAGGAGAACGTAATGCTTTGTAAGCGATGGCGATGCATCGAGTTAGCTGTTTTATGCTTCTATTTGAGTTTTTGCACGGTTCTGCTTGCTGTTGCGCCGGTGACATCTGCCAGAAAAATGGTCTTTGTTTCGGGTCAGCCCGCCAGTCGTACACAGTTTCAGATTCAGCGCCTTGATAACGCGATTGGCAATCTGCTGATTGAAATTCCGATGGGAACCTCCAGTTCCACCTCCCCCGCCGAAGTGCAGGAAACCTATCGACTGGTGATTCGACATCTGTATCAATCGGCAATCCACTGTAAAAACCAGCGCCTGCGTTCCCTGATCCTGCTTAAAGCCGACCAAATGAATGCCGGTCTGCCGGATTTTGACCGGCAGGTGGCAATGCTGCTGTCCCCCCGCAATGCGGCTTATGCGGCAATGGTTCAGGCGTGCCGGGATTTCTACCAAGCCAGCACCCACGTCAATACGGCCATTACATCCGTTGGCACACTTAATAAGTATCTGCATGAATTGCTGAAACCATTGGCTCCGTTGGCGCAAATGGAATTTACGGGAGCGTCGGCTCCCGTGGTCTGGCCGGTTCAGACCGCCTCACAAACCCAATGGCCTGCCTCTAAACCCTCCGCCGCATTACCGGATATTGGCGCGGAAATTCAGGTTCTGCACCATGCCGGGATTTCACCGGAAATACGCTCTGTTGTTCAGTCGATTCTTCAGGACCTTCAGCGGGGGATCAAGCACTCCGGCACACGCCAACAAAGTCTTATGTACTATCAGGTTATTGTCCGGTGTGTGTATCTGGCGGAGCATCTGCGGCAAGGTTCGGTGTTATCACAGCGGGTACAATCACAATTGAATCATCGCCTGTTGCTGGGATTGCTGTTTTTCAAAGATCCACGCACACGCGCCAGCGCTGCGCGAAAACTGGAGTTTATCAGTACCATCGTTGATTCGCTGGAACTGCTGCAAACCGCCCCGTTGCCGGGACCGGCGCAAGACGTCATCAGCCGGTGCATACACAACACGATTTCGCACTTGCAGACCGACAATAACGCATCGCGTTTTGCCCGAGACCTACAAGCGATGGATCAACTGTTGATCAGGCAAAAGGCATTGGCCCAGGCGCTGCAGCGAGATCATGCGCCGTACACGAACTTTGCCTGGCAACGCATCAGCCAGGACGGAAATAAAGAGCTTCAACAGGTTATAAATGTTCTGAAGAAGGGCTTTAACGCCGAAGCAATTCAAACGTATATTGATCATGCCGCCGAGCTTTCAGCGAACTTGAACCGGCTGGTCAACATGCGATTCTCAGCGCAACAGGCAATGCTGTATCATCCGGTACCCGCCGATGGCGTAGCGCGCAACATGCGACGCTGGGCGACACATATTGGTATGCATCCGTATCATGCCGGCAATGCCGGAAAAAGCTTTGACCGATTCAATGAGGTGCTTGAAATGCTGGCCGCAACTCATCGCGAAATGGCGGCACAGGGCCCGCACAAAGTACTTGCTCGTCTCTCCGGGGGCCGCTATCAGCGCTTTGTCAGGGTATTTCTTCAAACCCAGCGGGATATGGTCAACGCATTGGCACACCAGCGATTGGCATCCGATGCACTGGTGCATCGGCTTATTCGCCAGCAATTGATTTTCAAAGCCAGTTCCGATTTATCCTATCTGCTGACAAGTAACGACCCTTTACGGAAATTGAACCAATGGGCCGCCTGGCACATAACCCTGCGGACGCAAAAGACCATCCTTAACCAATTTGAACAGACAATGTCATTTGAGTTTCACCTTGCAACCAGCCGCAAGCCGATGTCATCGGAGGCTTGGGCAGGCTTCTCATCGGTAACCGCACCGATCGCAACACTCGCCAACATTTGTCAACTATTAACGCCGAAACTCCATGCCCCGTTAAGTGCATGGTCTACCGGCTGGCTTCAAGCCTATTCGCCACAACCGCCCAATGCCATTTACCACAATGAACTGACATCAATGAGTCAAGCCTGCATGTTTTTTAACAGTGCTGAATATCAGAATTCCCATGGCCATGCGCAGCAGGCAATCCAACTGTTCAACTCCGGATTAGATGCAATTCGGAGAAAATAACCGGCGATTCTATTTTGGTGATTTTAATGCCCAAACCTTAAAATCACGATACTCCCCCACCGTGCCGGCCATCTGTCGAAAGCCAATTTTTCCAATGCCATATGGTCGGCCAAATCGACGCGGATCGTTATCCGTCCAATCCAGTGAGACCTTGCCGTTAACCAGCAGTTGTATATGCCGGCCATCTTTGATGATGCGAAGCTTCTGGAACCCTCTGGATCCCGGAGCCACCGCAACCGGTCCAACCGCGGTGAGATAAAATTGATTATTTTTTCGCAGATTAGATGAAGGGCGGCCAGATTGGAAAAGCGGAAGATTGGCAAAATATGAGAAATGGTAACTCACAATCGCGCCGTGGGTGTACTGGCTGAAAATGCCATCGCGCGGTGGCAGATGGGGGTTAAAAATGTCGTCACCGTTGGCCCCTCGCGCGGCAAAAAATATGATCGCCAGCCCGGTTCTGCGTAGAGGCTTGAACTGCCAATCGGCAATAAACCGATTCGGAAATGTCCTGGGACACCACAGAACAAAGTGCCCCGGCCCCGCAAAGGTTCCCGCCGGTTGGGTCTGCAACTTCATTGCCGCATCGGTAAACGTGATTTTTCCGGGACCTTCCATGATCCATTTGCTTATATCGGTTTTATTATTCAGGCGCTGCGAATAAAGAAGCTTGCCTCGGCGGCTCCCTATACGGATCGGTGCCGGCGGCTGGGAGTACCCCAACAGAGCTTTATATTTTCCTGCCAGAGTCGGTGGCACAATCCCGGAAATGGCTTTGGGTGCCCGATAGTCCGGATCAAGCCGAACATCGAAGACCCGGTTCGGACCACGGCCCAGTATGACACGATCGGCGTGTCCGTCGATGTGCCAGGGTTTATATCGCGTACCGGGAAGATTCATGGGCACGCCGTTTAAATAACCATCACACCGCCCTTTAGCGCTGTTCCAGGTAAAGATAATGCAGTAAGTCTGCGGACCGGGTAGATGCGTTAAATTAACCAGAAATCCGCGATTGTATTGCCGTTTACCCCATTCAAACACCAGATTGACGCTTTCGGGACTGCAAGTCAATTTACAATCGGCCAGCCCGGGCAGCCTGACCAGGGTTTGATCCAATGGCCGGGCATCGGCACCATCGCTCCAGTTTCGACTGGTATGCAGATAAAATATTAAACAGCCCTGCTGACTGACAGGTTTGGATAGACGTATGGTGGGCATGTTCGAATTCCCGGTTCGAGAAGCACGATCCGCCGCGGATGCAATCTTCATTGAACCGCAGCCTGACAGGATCAGGGACAAGCATATAAAAACATTAACACATCTTTGTTTCAACATAAAAGCAAGTGACTCAATACTTAAACTAACGAAAGCATTAAATAACGCAATACGACTGAATTCGCAAGAAATTGCGCCAACTTGGTTGTAAACAGATCGGTGCGCTTCTCGCGGTGAGTCTGGTTTGCATGTCCATCGTATGCCGTATATTCTCATGGCTGTTGGCTGGTAATGATCGCGCATCGGCGTGCCCGAGGATGCCGCGATCGAACGTCAGGGAAAGTAATTGTATCGATTGCAATCGATTTTGGAGAACCAGTTGTGAATTCACTGCGTTTGTCGGGCCGTTGGTCAGTTCTGTTGCAGATACTGTGTTTTTGTTTTGCGCACGCGATCGCTTCTGCCGCCAGTGATCGTCCGGCTGTCATTAACCTGAATACGGCTGTTTCGCTGGAACATATCCACGTTTTCGGGCCTGGCGTGAGCATGAAATTTAACGCCAATCCTGAATATATTCATCGCGGCACCGGAAGTCTGGAAATTATCGCCAACGAAAAGGACAATCCTTTCGGTGCGGTGCGCCCTGAAGTAAAAATCTCACTTAGTTCAAAAAAGGCCCGCCCCCGTTCCGGTTACGGTGATGTGCGACCGGCGATCGAGTTGCACCTGTCACATGTCATTGATTTACGACGATACCGGGCGATCAGTTTATGGGTGTATGTTCCCAAATCCGCGGCGGCGCATTTTTTCGGGCGGTATGATGTGCGGCTGGCGGTCAATGGCGGCAATCCGTACTGGTCGTTTGCGGATGTTTCTCCGGGGTGGAATCATGTGGTGT
>JAJZJL010000169.1 GCA_021810145.1 Planctomycetota bacterium
GCCAATATTCCAGCAAATGCAATCTGACTGCCACGTCCCGCTTCCAGGAATAAACAAATGCCATATTTTCAATATCTTAAGGCCTTGCGCCGGTTGATCAAATAAGTCGCATCCGCGCCCCCCCCCCTTCGCAGCCGCACGGAAATGCTTTTTTCTAAAACGCGAACATGTTGCACTGACTGCAAAATCCGGCTTTTAAAACGCAAAGTTGCGAGATACCCGACGTCCCCTGCATGGCGGTACGCAGTCATATTCTGTTGTGGCGGCATCGCCACAACAGAAAAGTGCCCGCCTGAGGTACACCGAACACTTGCGTGATAACTTTGCCGTACACATTTTGCCAGCGCCAATGAAACGACTCTGTCCCGGATTCATACCGCGATTGATCTGAATCGGCACGGTGGCAGGCATACCGCCGGGCAACCTGGGAATACGGCCACCGATTCCCGACGATCACGGTTCGGATATGTGGAGACTTGGATGGACCCGATGAAAGCAATCGCTCCACTTTTGTCTGCAGTCCGGAGTAATCCGGAAAATCGAGATCAGCTACCCTGCCGCAACATCGCGACGATCGATCGCACGCGAAACAATAATCACGCGAACAACGGCGCACCGCTAAGCAATCACTTCCGATGAATCCCCGGTGGCAGCACGCAGCGTCAGCATCATGACCTGCGGCGGACAAAATAGCCGCAGGCGCAATCCGGCTTTACCAATTCCTCTATTGACGATCAACCAGGTGTCGGCAATTCGGCTCAACCCGGTACACATATTCGGTGGCAAAACATCATGGCCGATAATCGGGCTGCCATCCGGCAGGCATATCTGGCCGCCATGCGTGTGCCCCGCCAGGCAGACATCAACACCCGCGGCCGCCGCGGAATGGATTAAATCAGGATAGTGCAGAAGCATGAGTTTGAAATCGCTTGCGCGAACGCTTTGCAGTGCCGCGGGAATATCCGTGTCGCTGCGACGGTGCTGGCCCACGCCAATAATCGCGAAGCGCTGACCGGAGCGCTCAATAATGACCGATTCATTGGTCAGCATCACCGGACCCGTAGCGGCCAGCGCCGGCCCGAGATCAAGCGAGTCATGGTTTCCGAGGATAAAGTACGTTCCCAATGGCGCATGAATGGCGGAAAACAACCGCTGGACATTGGGCAGGGTCTTCTTCCACTTCCAGCTTCGGTGTCCCAAATCACCGGTAATAACCGCCATATCGGGCTTGAGCGGATCAATTTGCCGCCGCCAATGTTCCAATTCCTTGGTCCAACGCGTAATATGCAGATCAGAAAGATGCAATATCCGGATACCGTTGAACGCTTCGGGCAGGCGTTCGACCACGAGTTCCAGAAATTCCACTTGAGCCATAACCGTACTCCGCTGCTGGCGGACAATGATCTTCCGGAAACGGCTTTCCGGCGACAACGTCTCTTCCACCGGAATTGTATCCCGGTCCGATACCTGCGGCGCGGCCAACGCTATTGGCAACTCACTTTATCAGCGGGCCGCGCATTGTGGCGGGCAACGGATCGGGCCATTGCGTCGGCCAGGCCTGATCAACTTGCGCTATTTCTATATAGTTATTGTCCGGATCAAAAATGACAAATCGCCGGGTTCCATGGTAATCCCGATCAACCTGGCAAGGCACGCCCCGCGATTCGAGATAATGTCGAGCCAAGGCAAGATCCCGTACCTGCAGACAACAGTGTTCCCTGGTTCGCGGGGGCAACGGGTCGGCATGCGTCAGATGTATCTGCTGCTGCCCCACGGCATACCAAGTGCCCGGAAAATCGAACCAGGCCGGCCGAGGAATTTCCGTAAGCCCCAGAACACCGGAATAAAAATCACGTGATCTGGACACATTGGAAACCCAGATCGTTACATGCTGTATGGCCATAGCACCAATTCCGCCATCTCCACCGGACCTTGATGATTGCGCCATGCGTTTCTCCGTGCTCTAAAACGTCGATGTGTGATGATCCTATCTGCTTTTTGCGGCCCCAGCTTTGCCCGGGCGGACGGTTTTAAAAGCCGCTGGACACAATGCCGCCAATTGGCATTTTTCGCATTCCGGCTTGCGCGCCGCGCAAATTGCGCGGCCATGGGAAATCAGCAGATGTGAAAACAAGGTCCAGTCCGCCTGGGGAATCAACCGCATCAAGTCCTTCTCCACTTTTTCCGGATCAACGTGCCGTGAAAGGCCCAACCGGCGGGCCAGCCGCCCCACATGCGTATCAACCACGATACCGACCTGCTTTCCGAAAGCATTTCCCAGAACCACATTGGCGGTCTTACGTCCCACCCCCCGCAACGCCGTAAGTTCCTCCATCGCATCCGGCACCTGACCTCCGTGCAGCGCCACAAGCTGCTGTGCGGTCTGCTTAATGGCCTTCGCCTTGGCCCGGAAAAAGCCGGTGCTCTGAATAATGTGTTCGATTTCTGACAGCGGGGCCGCGGCCAGCGAGGGCGCATCGGGAAATTGCTTAAAAAGAACGGGCGTAACCATATTGACCCGCACATCGGTACATTGCGCCGAGAGAATCGTGGCAATCAGCAATTCCAGGGGAGAATGATGATTCAACGCGCAGTGGGCATCGGGATACATCCTTTTCAGCAACGCCAATATTTCATCACTGCGTTTTCGATCAGTTGGTCCCCTGCGCCGGGTACCGACTTGCGACCGGATCTTTTTCTCCATGGCGGCATTATAGATTTCCTCGGCCGGTTCATCCAGCCGGATAACTGCCATTTTATTGAATTCCCGGCCAACGCCGCGATACAACTCCCGGCGACGCTATTGACACGCCCATGCAATCTGTAGAATAACCGGATGGATGTACGACGTTACTGAGGAATTATGCAGGCACTTTGGCGGGTATTAAAAGGGGTGTGGCCTTATCGGGTGGCGGCAATCGCGGGGTTCCTTTGCGCACTGGGCGTGGGCGTTTCCTATGCCAGCGGAATCGCGACACTGCTGCCGGTGATGAAAATTTTCATCAGTACCGAAGGCGTGCACGGATGGGCGAATCAAACCGCTGTTGAGCAGCGGCTGCATTTGAAAATATTAAATTTAAGCACATCGGTCCAGGAAAATGCCCTGGCGGTGGTAATCGCCCGAACCACCCCGCAAACGCCTAAGCCCCTGCAGCGGCTTAGAACCGGTGATCGCATCGTGTCGGTAGCGCTGCTTAATGCGCAAGGAAAGGTTCTTCGGCAAAGCCCGCATTGGCAAAGCATGCTGGCCATACTCGCGGGCAGCCGGTCCGGAGAGCCGGTGCGACTTGCCTTAAGCACCAATAATGGCACCGCCCTGCCGCCGATTCACTTCACACTGCCCGGGCGACCGGGTTATATGCGTTATTTTGTCGCCATCGTTGCCGCCATGCCGCAAAGTCCGCTGCTGAGCCTGGTCTGGGTCATAGCGGTGTTTATTGGTCTGTGCATTGTCGGCAGTATTTTCAGATATTATCAGCAATATCTGTCCATGACCGTTGCGGCGCGGGTGGTTATTAATGTGCGGCGAAGAATGTACAACAAAATTGTGCAGTTGCCGGCCAGTTATCTGGCACAAAATGGCACGTCTGATCTTACCAGCCGGCTCACGCAGGATACGGGGTCTCTCAGCGAGGGTATAACAACACTGCTGGGTAAAACAGTGCTGGAACCGGCGAAAGCCGTCGGCGTGGCGATCGTGGCGCTCTGGATTGACTGGCGATTGTGCCTGGGCACCGTGCTGGTTATGCCCATTATTGCAGTGATTATCCGGAAGTTTGCCAAGCACATGCGCAAAGCCAGCCGCCGCGGCCTTGAACAATGGTCCGGGATGTTGACGATTATGTCCGAAACGCTGGCCGGACTGCGAATTGTCAAAGCCTATTCCGGTGAAGGCTATGAGCGGCGGCGCTTTACCCACGCCAACCGCCTGCTTTACCGGCAGCAGAAAAAAATGAGCCACTATTCCGCCATGTCGCGCCCGACTGTCGAAACGGTGGCCATTATTCTCGGCAGCATTCCAATTTTAATTGCCGCCAAGTTTGTGCTGCAGAACAGCATCAACAAGGATTCATTTTTCTTTCTCATGGCGTGTTTTGCCGCCATTTTTGAACCCCTGCGGAAATTAGCCGATGTCAATGCCAAACTGCAGCAGGCCAACGCCGCGGCCACCCGTATTTTCGAAATTATCGACGCCCCCGCCGAACCCAATTATTCCCATAAACTTCCCCACCTGCCCCGCCACCGCCAAAGCATCCGTTTTGAGCAGATACGTTTCAGCTACCCCGGGCATGAATCGCAGGTGCTGACGGATGTTTCCTTTGCCATCGAATTTGGACACATGGCGGCGATTGTTGGCAGCAATGGGTCCGGCAAGACCACGCTGATGTCTTTGCTTCCCCGGCTTTATACCCCCACAGCCGGACGCATCCTCATTGATGGAATCGATACCGCGGAGGTTTCCCTGGCATCGCTTCGCAAACAGATCGGCCTTGTAACGCAGGAAACATTTCTCTTTGCGGACACGATTTACAATAACATCGCCTACGGGCGGCGGCACGCCACCCGCGATCAGGTTATGAAGGCCAGTGTACAAAGCTTCGCGGATGAATTTATCCGGTCATTTCCCGATGGTTACGACACGATAGTCGGTCAGGGCGGCATTCGTCTTTCCGGCGGGCAGCGCCAGCGCATTGCCATTGCCCGGGCGATCCTGCGTGATCCAACGATCTTAATTTTCGACGAAGCCATGAGCCAGATTGATACCGAAAGCGAATTTAAAATCGCCATGGCGTTGAAAGAGTTCATGAAAAATCGCACGAGTTTTGTCATCGCTCATCGATTCAGCACCATTGTTTCCGCCGATGTTATTATCTGCCTGGATGCCGGCAGAATCGTGGGAATGGGCCGACACCAGGAACTGCTTACGACCTGCGAAACATACCGGCAACTATATAACACACAGTTTCGCGAGGTCGGGTAGCGGATCATGGACACAGCGGCGTACCAATTTGAAACAGGTTCTGATATACTCCAATCCGGTTCAGCGGCGCGCGATTGATGACCGCGCGAAAACAGCCGCGGGAAAAGGGACATCGCCTGGAAATAATGCGTGAATCGCCCTTGGGGATTGGAAAAATCGGGCGGCTGGACAATAGCCGTTGCCATCCAGCAGGGAATTACAAAACATGCTTACGCCTGGAAGAATAAATGAGCCGCTTGAAGGAAATGCTCTGCAAACATTCGGAGTCGCAATCCGCGGTGTTTTCAGTATTTCAGACGGTGGCAGAACTTTACCTCAGCCGCCAGCGCGCTGTGCCAAACACTGAGAACTTCGCGACCATTGACGCAACAACAATATGAGGACTTTGATCATGTCACAATTACCAATAGCGAAACTTGCTCTGGAAGACGGAACCGTATTTTCCGGATGGGCCTTCGGGGCCTCGGTGTGCCACGCCGGCGAAGTGGTTTTTAATACGTCGCTCAGCGGCTACCAGGAGATCCTTACAGATCCATCCTACCGCGGTCAAATTGTCACCATGACTTGTCCGCAAATTGGAAATTACGGCATTGCCGACAGTTCCGACGAGGAGTCAGGGCACCCGCAGGTGGAAGGTTTTATTATCAAAGAATTGTCCACATTGGTCAGCAATTACCGGGCGGTTGAATCGCTGCAGGCGTATCTTTTACGTCATCACGTACCCGGCATTGCCGGTATTGATACACGGGCACTGGTTCGCAAACTCCGGACCCAAGGGGCGCTTAAGGGCGTGATCTGTACCGATCAGGCGCAGGTTTCCGATGATGCCGCACTGGTGGCGCAGGCCAAAGCATGGACCGGCCTGGTGGGCGTGGATCTGGTGCAACAGGTCACGCCAAAGAATGTTTACCATTGGGCACAGGATAAGGGTATTTGGGCGCAGCGTGCCGATCATCATGGCCCCGCCGATTATCATGTTGTCGCCATCGACTGCGGAGCCAAACGCAATATTCTCCGCAATCTGGCACAGAGCGGATGCCGCGTAACGGTTGTCCCGGCCGGCGCTTCACCGGAAGAAATTCTGGCGCATAAGCCCGATGGTGTATTTGTCAGCAATGGCCCTGGAGACCCCGAACCCATTGCCTACACACAGGAAACATTAAAAAAACTGATTGGCAAAAAGCCGATATTTGGAATTTGTCTCGGCCACCAGCTTTTAGGTCTGGCGCTGGGTGCCACAACATACAAGCTCAAATTCGGCCACCGCGGGGGCAATCAACCGGTGCAGAATACCGGTACCGGAAAGGTGGAAATAACATCACAAAACCATGGCTTTGCCGTAGATGTGGACTCCCTGCGGAAATGCGGCGGCGAACCGACACATATCAACCTCAATGATCAGACACTTGAGGGATTTCGCATGACCTCTGAACCGGTGTTTGCCGTGCAATATCACCCGGAAGCCAGTCCCGGACCGCATGACGCAACCTATCTCTTTGACTGCTTTGTCAAGATGATTCAAACCGGCAAAAGCCCAACCGCCGAAGAAATGAACACCGCACAAAACAACCGTAACACCGTGCTTGCCGATGCGCGTTCAGCCCAGGGGACAAAGTAAATTCCGGCTCAGCCATGCGTTTTTCGTAGCTGGCCACGGCTGGCACCATCGATCAGGCGTGTTGCAATCGGAGCCAATCCACAAGCGCAAGGGATTGTGGTAAGGGTGGATTTTAATTCGGCGCGAGATGACAGCGATCGGGTAGCAAGTATTTTGCGAGCCAGAAAGACGCCTCAAGCAGCCAAGGGTGGCGCGGGTTTCCATCCCGACGGCCATAGGGACCCACCCAAGAAGCGCGATCAACGTAACTGTTTACCGCTCCGCGGCAAATATTCACAATAACGGCACTGGCGCGCTCGGGTAATTGGTGTTATGCTTGATCTCACCATGGATGGTGAAGTGCAAAAACATCGCAAACGACCGGTCGCAA
>JAJZJL010000042.1 GCA_021810145.1 Planctomycetota bacterium
CTCCTCGGGCTGGCCCCGCGGCCGCCACTCCCGCCCGGCATTCTTGAAATCCCCAACCAATTCCTTCTTTTTCGTGTCCACTGAGATGGCCGGCTGGTGCCGGTCCAGAAATTCGCGCACCCGCGCGTTGAGATACGCGAACTGGGCGTTGCGATCGGGATGGCCGATTCCCTCGCGGGTCTTCCGGTTGGCCTGCAGGCTATAGCCGGATTCTTTGAGCAGCGTGGCCACGGTGTTGGGGCTGGCCGGATGGTCCTGCGGCGTGAGTTCCTCGGCCAGGCGGCGGATGCTCTTGCAGGTCCAACGCAGCGGCGACTCTGGATCGCCGCGGGTCGAGGGCTCCACCAGCGCTTCCAATGCCGCGAGCAGTTTCGGATCAGTCATCGTCAGGGCCTTGCGGCCGCCGCCCCCGCGACGCACCCGATTCGCCACCCTCGCCCGCTGCTTGGACGGCATATCCAATTCCCGCAGCCCCGCCGTCAATGTGGTCCGGGAAAGCCCGGTGGCCCGGGCTACCAGAGTCACACCTCCCCAGCCCAAGTCACGGGCTTCCGCCGCCGCCCACTGGCGGCGGCGACGCTCGTCCATCTCCACCGTTAACAGCCGGTACTTACGGCGAATCCGTCCGCGTAATCGTGCATCCTGCATCCTTCTCTTATCGCCTTATTAACCACCATATCTTGAAAAAATTGTTCAAGTTATTTTTGAGCAGTCTCTAATACTGCTAACACTGACCAATTACTGGCCATTACTGTGATCGCATCGCTGCGGTGAAAGACGCTTTGGTTCACAAAGGGACGGAAGGAGATTACCAACCGCAAAGAAACGAAAGGACGCAAAGAATTGTTCAGGCAAATATTTTGCCTTTGTGGCTTTGGGTCCTTGTGGTGGAAAGCGTTTTTTGTTCACAAGGAGGGAGCAGAGGGCGACTCGGCGACCAACGAGCAACGAGCAACGAGCAACGAGCAGTTATTCCCGGCACATCGGGATGGAACCCGGAACCCGGAACCTGGAAGAGCCGGGAAAAGATTACTAACCGCAAAAGAAGCAAAAGAACGCAAAGAAGTGGTCAGGTAATTAAATGCTCTTCGTGTCTTTGTGTCGTTGTGGTGAGAAAACGTTCTAATTCACAAGGGGGAAGCCGAGGGAACCTCAATGACCAGTGATCCATGATCAATGATCCCGGCGGCTGGGTATACCATGTATGCTCCGGCGGCACCGGGGTGCTGCATTTTAGACCGTGCGCGGACGGCCGCGGGTTTCCACCGCGCGGCTGCGTGGTCGGAACCAGATCGCGTTGTTCCGCAATGATGCGGCAACCAATTGCTTTGCGTTCTTTGCGCCATTGCGGTAATAATCTCGGTGTACTCGGTGCCCGCTGTGGCAACCCCAACAGTTCACGACTATGCGAAATCGATGAAACCAGTGGATCAGAATCCAGAACCGGATCGAAGCGCAGCGCTTCAGAACCGTTCTAACTCCTAAATCCCAACTCCTGAAGTCCAACTCCTCAACCATCCCTCTGTGCCCTTGTAGTAGCCACTTATCAATGCCCCCGGTGTGCCAAGATTCGCTGGCCACTGATCATTGATCACTGTTCGCCGGCCCGCCGCCAGCTCGCATTTGCTTTGCCGGCCTTGGCAAGTGTGCCCTGGCGTGCGATAATCCCGATAGATTAATGAGCCTGCGTTGGAGTGATCTGTGATTATCGCAAAAATTGTTGGTACGGTTGTTGCAACCGTGAAAGATGCCGGTTTTGAAGGCAAAAAGCTGGTGCTGGCGCAGGCGCATGTCATTAAAGACGGGCAGCTTGTACCCGGTCAAACCATGCTGGTCGCCAATGATGATCTCGGTGCCGGTCAGGGAGAATTTGTCGTGCTCACGCAGGGCAGTTCCGCCCGAATGGCTCCGAGCATGAAAAACACTTCAACCGATGCTGTGGTAATCGCGCTGATTGACCGTATTGATGCCAGCGGCCAGTTGGTATTCAAACGCAGTTAGAAATGTCTGGCACCCGCTAGCGTAAGAGGCTCTACATGTTTATCGCCATGGTAAAAGGCACCGTGACCGCCACCCGAAAGCATCCGTCCATGGCTGGCGCGAGGTTGTTAATTGTTCAGCCCATTGATCCGATCAGCAGTCAGCCCAGCGGTTTTCCGCAGGTGGCGGCGGATGTGCTGGGTGCGGCCGCTGGCATGCGGGTGCTGGTGGTAAGCGATGGGCGGGGGGTACAGGATATGCTCAAGGCGGATAACCGGTGCCCGGTGAGATTGGGAATCATGGCGTTGATTGATCCTCCTGCGGTATAGTTGAATAAAATGGCCATTGATTGCCGGATTTTGGAATAACGTATGTATTTAGGTAAAGTCATTGGTCGAATTGAAGCCCGCGTTCGACTTCCGGGATTGGAAACGCAGCGGATTGTTTTGCTGCAACCGCTGGATTTTAATCAGCAACCCATCCGATGGACACTTCTGGCCGCGGATGTCACCGGTGCGGCGGATGAATCTCTGGTATTGTTTGAAGAAGGGCGCGAGGCCGCCAATCCTTTTGACCCTCCTCTTCCGATTGATGCCTGCATCGTGGCGATTGTCGATGACTACCAGTATCAGGCGTAAATCATCGGAGTCGCCATGGGGTCGATATTGGCTTTATTTCAGATTATGCGAGTGGCCCTGGCTCTGACCGCCGTGGCGGATGTCTGGACCATCATGCTGCTGAATCTTCCCGGGCAAGCTCCGATCAAAGACCCTGTGGCACAATTTGTGCTGGCGGCATTGGCCTCTTTTTTTCTCTATGCCTTCGGCATGGCGCTTAACGATCTTCTGGATTCACGGCGCGATCGGCTGTTTGCTCCGTGGCGGCCCATTCCCAGTGGGCGGCTCAGTGTGCCGGCCGTGATCGTGTTGAGTCTTGTTTTAATGCTCCTGGCCTTGTTCTCCGCAACCCTGCTTTCCTGGTTTGAACCGATCAACTTTCCCGTTGCACTTACATTGGCAATGGTGGTCAGTATGCTGATTGTATTCTATAACGCCACGGGAAAATTCCTGGGGTATGTTGGCTTTGTCACTCTCGGGCTGATTCGCGGCGTAAATTGCCTGATCGGTCGGCCGGATGCCGGCTTTTTAGTTTTATCGCTGTTTCTCTTTACCCATATCGCTGTTGCCACGGCCATTTCATACCGTCTGGAATCCAAACGCCCGCGATTGCGCCTTTCCGGCATCTGGAAACTTCTGATCGGAGTGGGGTTCATCGATGCCCTGGTCGTATGCATCATGCTTCTGCGCGGCAGCATTACACGCAGTGTTCTGATAGATGCAACCGGGCCTGCATTGGTGGCGATCGTTTATTTTGCATGGGTCACCAGACAAATATTTAATCATCATGAAGCGCCGAGAAAACGCGGTGAACGCATCATGCTGGTGGGGCTTTTTGCGCTGTTTGCCTATGACGCATCCCTGTTGGCCGCCAACGGATCCTTCGGTGGGATGGCTATTATTCTGGTCCTTGCGGGAGTATCCTGTCTTTCCTTCTGGGCCATGCGCTTAGCCGGCAAAGGCATTACCGTGGGGCGTCCGCGCTATCGCATCCGCGCTGCGCAAAAATAAGTAAGGGCGTTGGAAAAGCCGAGTCATCAATCCACCGGTCTTGCTCAAATGGCGATACGGTTATAATGGCCGGTTGACCTGCGGGCTGCAATTTGGCGCAGGTGAATGTCGGCCCGCTTTTCACAGGTGTCGCATGATCGGGGGTACGGATATGGAAGCTATGCAATGCACCTATTGTGGAACGGCTTTTCCCATGACTGATAACGTCACGCCGGTTGGAATGAACTGTCAGGCCTGCGGAGCTCCACTACCGCCGAGCGTTATAACGCCGCCAATGCCTACGCCCGCCCCCTGGGTTGCCGCAAACAGATTGCAAACGTCGCGGAGCAGTCCCGCTATGAGCCTGCTGGGGTTCGTGCTCTTCCTTCTTTTGGGGTTATGTTTCCTGGGCGTGTTCCTGATGGCCAGTCACCATCAGCCGGGTGCTCCCTGGTTTGGCAGCCGTGAAACCCGCACGGCTGGCGGATGGAAGTTCACCAATTCCGATGGCAGCATCGTTGAAGTTAACGGTCCGAACCTCAGTGCAAGCCAAGCCCGTGAGATGGCGAATTTTGCAACGCAGTCGACCGCAGCGAACCAGAGCAAGTAGCAGTGGGTTTATGGTGCACACACTGTAAGAAGTCCAATTTCCGACGATCTGTTTTTCCGCCAAACTGGAGTAAGCCATAATGAAATCCAAAACCGCACCGCAAAAATCTTCTTCCGCTGGCCCGGCGAAAAAAAAAGAAAACCTGTCGCCGCACCAACGTGCCAAGCTGATCCAGATATTGCAAGCCCGTTTTGCGCAGAATATGCAACGCCATCCGGATATGCAGTGGAAAAGTGTACAAGCCAGGCTGGAAGCCAATGCGGCAAAGCTCTGGTCACTTAATGAAATGGAGAGAACTGGCGGTGAGCCGGATGTTGTCGGTTTCGACCGCAGCACCGGCGAATTCATCTTTTACGATTGCTCTGCGGAGAGTCCTGAAGGCCGCCGCAGCGTTTGCTATGATCGTCAAGGCCTGGAATCGCGCAAAGAACATCAGCCGGCAAATACGGCAATGGATATGGCAGCAGCCATAGGCATCGAGTTGCTGACGGTGGAACAGTACCGCAATCTGCAGAATCTCGGAACCTTTGATGCCAAAACATCAAGTTGGCTTAAAACGCCGCCTGATATCAGAAAACGTGGCGGCGCTATTTTTGGCGATTATCGTTACGGCAATGTATTTGTGTATCACAACGGTGCGCAATCATACTATGGCGGCCGCGGATTCCGCGGCTCTTTGCGTATCTGATTGCGCCGCTGTCCGCTGGCTCCGGATTATCATCACATGCGCCCGGGTGTGCCGGGCGAAAAGGATATCTGCAAAAATGGTCCGGGTGAGATGGAGCGGGTCTTCCCAGTTCCTGCCCGCATCAATGCGCCGCCTGGGCCTTTTCGCGCCAGCGATAGCTTTCGCTTTGGCTCCATGTGGTAAAGATGCGGTTGAAAATTTCTTCGTCGGCTACCGTGAGTTTCTGATTGCGGCGCTCCATGACAATGCGGGCTATTTCCAGAGACTTTTCATAATCCAGATGTTCTATGCCGGTTTCGGTCACCCATGCAAAACTGGGAATAAACTTCGGCGGACGGCTTGAGAGAATATGGCTGGAAAATCCAACCACGGTGCCGGTGCTCAGCATGGTTCCAATTCCGATTTTGGCATGATCCCCGATAACCGATCCCATGAATTGCAGCCCGGTAATGCGATCTTTTCCACTGATTGGAACACGTACAATGCCGTATGTATTCTTCAGGTTGCTGGTGGTGGTACCCGCGCCAAGGTTTACCCATGATCCGACAAAACTCTGGCCTAAAAAGCCATCATGCTGTTTGTTGGAATAGTCCTGGAATGTGCAGCCGATGACTTCACCGCCTACGCGGCATCCCGGTCCAAAGGCACAATCCTCGCGAATATCGGCTCCGGTGCGGATGACACTCTCGGGGCCGATATACACCGGTCCGGTTATAACACTGTTGGCGCGAATTTGCACGCCGCGTTCAACAATAATCGGTCCATTGCGGGCATCGAGCACCGCCCCGGGCAGAATTTGCACATCCTGCCCGATGTACATGTTTTCAGATTTCAGCAGGTGCGCTCCGGGCATCGGGTCGCTTAACTTCGCGGCACCGCGGCGTTGAAAATCATCGAGAAGTATTTCGTGCTGATTTCCCAGCAGATTCCATGGGTAGCGGATCATAACAGCGTCAACCAGACCGGCGCTGATGGTGGTGATAAGCTTTTCCAGAATACGGGATCGCACAATGCGTTTAAGATCCAGTTCGGCCAGTTTTGCCGGCGACAAATGAACCCATGTAAAATCCTCGCCGGTCATTCCCGCGGTATCAACGGGTGGGTACTCAAATGGATGTGTCATCAGCCAGCGGGCGTTAATAAACACCGTGCTGCGCGTCATGTCGATTTTTGGGTTTACCGGAATGCGCAGCGTTTCGCGCATTTTGGCTTTAATGGTATCGCGCACGATAATGCCGCTGGGTGGCCGCGGTAAATGCCGCAACATTCGCTCCAACAGCGTCTCGGCCCCGCAACGCAGCAGCGCCGCGGGGCGGGTATAGGTCAAAGGATAAAGATCCTCCAGTCGGAAATCTTCAAGGATATAAATGGGTGGCTGTGAAGACGGCGCGTCCATGGCAAGCCCTGTCGTATGTATTTCATCCGGGCCGGAATTCATTGCCGACCCCCGCTCTCTTCCACCTCATCTTATCGGAAAGAAGCCGCCCGCACCGATAAAAAAAGCGAACATTAATTCAAAATGATGAAAGATGCGGTGTTTTCTTTGACCTCTCTGTTGCAGGAAAAATACGGAATGACCGGTGTTTACTGATCTTTCGGCGGTTTGCCGTGTCCCTCGGAAATATGGCGCTGCCGGCCTGCGGCCCAGTTTTGCACATCCAGCGCGTCCAAAAAATCGGTCTTCAGGGCCACCGCCTCTGGAATATTGGCTTCCGGAGATTTCCGCCAATCGGGAATGTGTTCCCCGCATATTCGCAAATGAATATGTTTAAGCATGGGCCGACACCAGCCGCAGCCGGTACCGGCGGAAAGACAATCAGAAATCTGTGAAGCGTGCAACGGCTTTTCAACACGGCAAAACGTCTCGATTTTACGCAATCGAACGTGAAAGCAGAAACAGACCATGTCATCAGGTTTCAGGG
Organism: Planctomycetota bacterium; assembly: GCA_021810145.1. GTDB lineage: Bacteria > Planctomycetota > Phycisphaerae > WQYP01 > WQYP01 > JAMDCX01. The sequence continues at coordinate 6,808 of JAJZJL010000042.1, forward strand.
CCATGCAGTTATTATACGGGTTATCCGGTTCATTTGGCCGCCGACTAAAAAAATGTTTCCAGCGGCTTGGCTATCTTTCGACACCAAACGGCTGAGAAATATCGCCGGGATCATTTCTGTAGGGCGGTGCCTATCCTGCCAAGATCGTCTCGGATGGCTGCCTGCGTGTTATTCTCGGCAAATCGAAGCAATTGTTTAACCAGACGTGGTTGCATTTCGTGTTCGAGTTCGCGGTCGATCGCCTCGCGGTCACTCCGCTGGAGCTTGTGCCAGGGAATCGCATCTCCGGGCTTTATCCCCTGCTTCCCAAGCTTACTGCCAAGCTCTCCGCCGTACTGAGTGCCGAACCGAAAGGCCAATTGCTGGCGGACGATTTTCAATATTTCCTTGCCAGCCCAATCCGTGCGCCAATTGGCTACGCCATTGCCAGACTCCGGTGATGCAGTTGACCATTGGCGGAATATTCCCAATAGCTCCTCCCTTCCCGGCGGCGGAGATTTGCTGGTACCGGCGGCAGCGAACCGCGCCCGCCATTGGTCAAAGGCATCGACCAGCCTCGCTTCCACCTCTTTCGTATCAACTGCTTTCAAACCATTTTCGCCCCAGAGAGGACGACCTCCAACATACAGAGATGGCGATCCCGTTTGTCCGGCGGCAGGATCACTTGCTTCCCACCAGCGGCGAATGCGATAAACCGAGGCTTGTACGGCTTGGAATACCGCCAGTGATTTGACGGATAATTCGACAGCGGATTTAACATCTTCGCTCTTGCAACCAAACCATTCCTTCATAACCGGAATCAGAATATCATCGTCGAGAAAATAGTTTTCTACTTCATTGCGGCTCCATGTAAACCAACCTCGAACGGCGACTCCGCGCCTCTGATCAAGCTCCGTAAAGCGATCAATTGAGTCCTGTTGAGCTTCTTGGTCGCTACGAAAATCACGATCTTCAATGCCAACGATCTTGACCTCGCGGCCAAAGGCATCGGCCATCGCCCGCATTCCGTGCCCGGTGCCGCAAGCCCAGACATCCACCCGTAGTCCGCCAGCAGTTTGGGTTCTGTACCAGCGGCCCAATAGTTGCGCCTCGTAGCCAATAACGTCCCCTTCGCACAACAACGCCACCGGCGCTGACCCGCGGTAATACCCGGTGTTCTTATGCAGCGGATCATTCGGCATGTGCATTCTCGGTTGGTGATTCCAGTGATCCCATGTCAACTAATGCATTATCCTCTGCTGCAAGCTGCCGCAGTTCAGCACTATGTGTCGTAAGAATAAACTGGTTGTTTTTTCCCATCTGCGGCAGCGCATCATAGAGTTGGCGGACCCAAAACGGATGCAGGTGCAATTCAGGCTCATCAATTAAAATTAAGCTATTATTGACCGGGCGCGGGAACGTGAATTGAATAAGGTAATCGAGGATAACGTGTTCGCCGCTGGCCGCGCTGCGGAATGGATACTCTCTTCCATCCTCTGCTAACAAAGGAGTTTCGCCGTACCGCGGATGGTCCAGCCAGTACCCTTTATACTCTTTAGGGCCGCAAATTTGAAGAAACCGTTTCTGTAAGGTGGCTTCCCATTGCGACCGTTCGTCATCGCGCTGCGCACCCTGTCCGTGCGCAAACTCACCCAATCGCCGAAGAGCCTCTACAACAGTAACTTCGTTCATGCCAGTCGAATCATCCGTCGCCCCATCCCGTTCATTAGTGAGGCCCCAACGTGCGTCACGGTTCTGAGAAAAGAATCGCAGCATACCCACCTCGTGGACATCCTTAAGATCCTTCAGCGCGCGCTGTTTCCATCCACGCCAAGCGTATTTTGCGCCGGCTAGCCACACCGTACCTGCGTTTTGCGGTGAGAATAGATACGATGTTGGTTCCGAGGTGCCATCCCTTCGAATTGGCGGTGGGTACTGCCAACGCACGGTGAGAGCCTTATCAGGAAAATTCGGCGGCGGCTCGAGCGGTTGCTTCCCTTCCTGCGCTCGAATTTCGGCGGTGTCCCTGAAAACCCTCCTGATAGCATCCATCTCCGCAGAGTCAAAGGTAAGCGTTATATCAATGCGCGCGTGTACGGGGCGGCGACCAGTCGGATCTGAACGATGAATATCGTCTTCGCTTGGATCGGGTACATCTCGAATTCGCGCTCCCATCGCGCCTCGAAGCGCCTGGACGATGGCGTACAATGCCGATGTCTTTCCAGCACCATTAGGGGCCGCCAGTACCGTGACCGGTCGGATTTTTCCCAGCCCATCCGTGAAATCGAACGATTGGTGTTTAATGGCACGGAAGTTCACGATGTTTAAATGGCCTATATGCATAATGAACATATTAGCAGAACCGTTTTGACGTTGCCATACCAACCAACATCGCCGACTAAAAAAATGTTTCCAGCGGCTTGGCTATCTGGCGGAAGGCGGCGGTGGGCAGATGGACGGTTCCCCATGATTCTGACCGGGCACGCATGTGTTCGCGGTAATCGGTTATGCTAATCGCCAACATGCCGTACCAGCGTTCCTGGAATTGAAAGAGGTCTGTAAATGGCGATTTTTCAGGCTCGGCGGGCCAATGATACATGAATACAAACATCGCGGTAAAGCCGGAGCCGAAGATTTCCTGCCATTGCCGCAAGTCATCGATATCCAGACGGGTGGTCCAATTGGGAAGCGATGTTCCCGATTTTACCGGACGGCACGCCCGGCCCTTTACATCCACCAGCAGATTGTTGCCGCGCGGATGATAGACAACAAAATCAAAACTTTTCAGTTTGGCTCCGGCGAACAGAGCCTTTTTGGCCTCATCAACGGCAATGTACGGCAGGCCTTTGCGCCGCAAATAATCTTCAAAGGCGGATTCATAGTGACTGGTGCGTTTGCTGCGTGGTCCCACGGTCAGACTCCCTCATAAAAAATATAAAATCTCGCATGGCGGCACCGAGATCGGCCGCGGGTTGCCACCACGCCGCTGTGCGGGAGGACGGTATTGGGTCCTGGCGCGTGCAAACGCGTCATGGAACAAGCGGTGGTCTAACTGCAAATTCCTTGTCATGGTTTAAGCATTCCATGCACACGATCCGGTACATCCGCAATAGCAATTTCCGCTTCTGTGCGGTCGGTAAGATTCTTAAGTTTAATCATGCCCCGGCTCACTTCTTCCGGCGCCAAAATCAGAGCCACGCGAGCACCGCAGCCGGAGGCTTCCTGCAGCAGTTTGCCGATATTGCGGGTGCTGCGGTAGCTGGTTTGCACATTTAACCCCGGCCGTGTGATAGCGCTGTGATCGGCATTCCATTGAGACCTCCGCAACCTGGCAACGAGTTGATCTGAAATGGTGGCGTCTTCCAATGCATTGATAACAAATACATCCGCCGGCGGCATTAGATTTGCCGGCAGCCTGTTGCGTTCGCGCAGAAGAATTTCCAGCACCACATCGCCCATGCCGAAGCCCACCGCCGGCATGGCCGGGCCGCCGAACATTTCAATGAGTTTGTCATATCGACCGCCGCCGGCAATGGCCCGATTCTGGCCCTGTGCATCGACAACTTCAAACACAAAGCCTGTGTAATAGGCCAATCCGCGCACCACGCTTAAATCGAAGCGGCATATTTCGGCCAGACCGCTGTCCGCCAGTCGCTTTTCAAAAGTTTTGATGGCATCAGTGACTGCAACGGGCCAAGAGTTCATCCACGTGGTCAGAACTTCCGGCGAAGTACCAGCCGAGGCGATGGTTTCAAAGTGTTCGCACTCTCCCGGCGTACAGTGCTGCTCCTGATAGAGAGCTTTACGGGCGGCAAAATCATATTTCTGCAGTCGATCGAGAATGTAATAAGCATTGCTGACCCGATCCGGTGCCACAAAAGTACTCGTAAGCGCCTGGGTTAACAGTTCACGGTGATTCCAGCCAATATGAATATCCGCCGCGGTAAGGCCGCATTCCATCAGGGCGTCCACGCAAACCGCAATGCATTCACGATCCGCGCGATCAGACGCATCGCCGATAAAATCAACATTCCATTGGATAAATTCCCTCAGCCGCCCTTTCTGTGGTTGCTCGGCACGGTAGCAGCGAGGGATGGAGAACCACTTGATGGGGCGGGGCAGACCGGCGGCTTTTTGTGCCACCATTCGGGCCAGGGTGGGTGTAAACTCAGGCCGCAGGGCCAGTTCGCGTTCACCCCGGTCTGTAAAGGCAAAAAGCTGCGAGACAATTTCATCACCGCTTTTAACTCTATAAAGATCCAATGATTCAAAAGTCGGGCCATCAACTTCCTGAAAGCCGTGGCGAATCGATACTTTCCGCCATATATCTTCAATAAAACGCCGTACCGCCATATCGGAGGGGTAGAAGTCGCGTGTTCCTTTTGGTGCCTGAAAATTCACTGTCATACCAAAGAGTTTACGCGAGAATCGGGAATTTTTGAAGCTGGTGCGGAAAACACGGCGGACCCCACATGCGGTGAACAACGAACGCGCGCTCGCAATGGTCTCTTGCCTGCATCTCGCTGATCTGATGCATTACAGAATCAGTTGTGGCCAACCTGCCGGCCAAACTCCGCTTTTCCCGCATCGGGTATCCACGTGAATTCAGCATCGTTTGCAAATAATTCTCAACACAATGGCTGGTTACATTCCAGTTGTCCCGGAGGCCCCTGACCAGAAGGGGCTTGCTCTCAACAAGGCCGGTTCATTGTGCTGTGAACTATGTCGCTGACGGATTAATTGGATCATGCATTGATTTGCTATCGACAAACGTCAGGTGGCGGAATCGCCGAAGAGGCTCAAGTCGCTGAATTGTATTTTAATGTGGCAGGGTGGTACGGTTTACCGTCCGTTCTGTCCGTTTCGGCCGGTGATCAGGCGGGTCCCGGAGGCTGATTTCCGCAGAAAAATCCGGACAAGATCGAAGCGTGCGAAAATCTTGAGCTTAGCGCATAATGGCGGGAGGTTTATCCGGCGGCAAACGGGTGCCGGGAGATGAACCGTTGCAGGAGCGTTATGGCTGTTTATCGGATTGAAATTCATCCTCAAAATCCGGCAGATGATCCGGCTGGTACGGCAGTGCTGGCGGAAATTCGGCAACTGGGCATTGCCGAGGTGCATGGCGTGCAGACCGCGCGGATATTTCTGCTGCAGGGATCCCCGGAAATATTGACTCATGCTCAAGTGCATAAGATAGCTTTGCAACTACTGGCGGACCCGGTAACCGAACGGGTGGTTGTGGGACATGAAACTGCCGGTGCCGGTCGATTGGTTGAAGTACATTTGAAACCCGGGGTGATGGATCCAGTGGCGGCCAGCGCGGAAATGGCCATTGCGGATTTATTGGATTTGCCCCGACAACCTGTGGCCATTCAGGTGCGGACGGGGCGGCGGTATGTGTTATCCGGCCATTTAACGCCTGAAACTTCAACCCAAATTTCCCGGCGGCTGCTGGCAAACGATTCCATTGAGCAGATTCACGAAACAGCCTTTACGCCGGCGGAATTTCCGCAGGGCAAGGCGTATGAATTTCGACGTGTGGAAGTTCCAATCCGCAATCTTACTGACGACCAGCTTCAGCAGTTGTCCCGTCGCGGCCATCTGTTTCTGGATCTTGCGGAAATGAAAGCCATTCAGGAGCACTTTCGTACATTGGACCGTGAACCCACGGATGCGGAACTTGAAACGCTGGCGCAAACATGGAGTGAACACTGCGTTCATAAAACCCTGAAAGCTCAGGTGCACTTTTCCCATCATCCCGCCGGATTAAATGAAGATGATGTCCATGAACATCACGCAGCGGGCGACCAGATGGAAGTTATTGACAATCTGGTCAAGTCCACGATATTCCGTGCCACCAAAGAATTGGATTTGCCTTGGACACTCAGTGTATTTAAAGATAATGCGGGGGTTATCGCACTCGATGACCAGTGGGCGGTGTGCATGAAAGTGGAAACGCACAATCGTCCGTCAGCCATTGAACCCTACGGCGGCGCGGCAACGGGTATCGGCGGTTGCATACGCGACGTGATCGCCACCGGCGGCGGAGCCAGGCCGATAGCCAGCACAGATATATTTTGTTTCGCCGATCCATCTACGCCTAATGAACAGGTGCCCGCCGGGGTGCTGCATCCGCGGCGGATTGCCCAACGAGTGGTTGCCGGCGTGCGGGACTACGGTAATCGCATGGGTATACCTACGGTGAACGGTGCTGTTTATTTTGACCAGAGATATATTGGCAATCCGCTGGTGTTCTGTGGATCGGTGGGGTTGTTGCCCCGGCATCTCGCCGACAAGCGCAATGCCCAGGCGGGCGATCGGATTATTCTCATTGGTGGACGCACCGGCCGGGATGGTATTCATGGGGCCACATTTTCCAGCGATGTTATCACCGACAAACACGGTGATGAATTCAGCCATGCGGTGCAGATCGGCAATGCCATAACTGAAAAAAAGATGCTCGACGTGATTCTGCAGGCGCGAGAATCCGGTCCGCTGTACAACGCGATAACCGATTGTGGTGCCGGCGGTTTATCCAGCGCCATTGGTGAAATGGGATCACAAACCGGAGCCACCGTGGAACTCGATAAAGTTCCGCTGAAGTATGACGGCCTGAATTATGCGGAAATCTGGATCAGCGAGGCCCAGGAACGCATCGTCCTTTCAGTGGCACCGGAAAATGCGGCGGGAATTCTCGAATTGGCGGCCGCTGAGGATGTCGAAGCCACAGATATCGGCCTGTTTGACGGGTCAGGAAAATTGACCCTGCGGTATCAGGGGCAAACGGTTGGCTGCATGGATATGGAATTTATTCATGACGGTCTGCCAAGCCCGATTCGCCAGGCGGTATGGCAGGAGCCGGTGTTGCCCAAAGCTGTTGTGGCCGAGCCAACCGATTATGCCGCGACGTTAAGCCGGCTGCTGGCGATGCCGACCCTGGCGAGCAAGCATTGGATCATCCGTCAGTATGATCATGAGGTGCAGGGGGCAACGATCGTTAAACCGCTGATCGGTCCCGGTGGCGATGGGCCGGGAGATGCCGCTGTGATTGCGCCGGTTCCCGGTAGCAGTCGCGGCGTGGCTCTGGCGAATGGGTGTCAGCCACGATTGGGAGATCTGGATCCGTATCAGATGACATTAAGCGGTATGGATGAAGCCATTCGCAATATTGTGTGCGTCGGAGGCGATCCGGAAACCACGGCACTGCTGGATAATTTCTGCTGGCCTAAATGTTCGGATCGCATGCACCTCGGTGCCCTGGTGCGGGCATGTCAGGCCTGTTACGACGGAGCAATGGCTTTTCGCACGCCGTTTATTTCCGGCAAGGATTCGCTATCCAATGAATTTATCACCGATGAAGGCAAGCGAATCTGCATCCCCTATACCTTGCTGATCAGTGCCATCAGCATTGTTCCCGATGTTTCACGATGTATTACCATGGATGCCAAGGCGGCTGGAAATTATCTCCTGCTGGTTGGGCAAACGCATCGGCACATGGGCGGTTCGTGGTATTACGCATTACACAATCAGAATGGTCGCAGTATTCCCTCGGTGGATTTGGCCACCGCGCCGGGCGTGCATAAGAAAATCGCCGGGCTAATTGCCGCAGGATTGGTGGCCAGCGCCCACGATCCGTCGGAAGGGGGGCTGGCGGTGGCCCTGGTGGAGATGCTCTTTGCCGGACGGCTTGGGGCGGAAATTGATCTTACCGGTGTACCACATGATAATGAAGTGGATCGGGACGATATTTTGTTATTTTCCGAATCTCCCACGCGCTACCTGCTGGAAATTAAGCCGGAACATCTTGACGACGTATTGCGCCGTCTCAGGGGCTTGGCATTCGGTATTTTGGGGCGCGTTACGCATGAGCCAAATCTGGTGGTGCAATCCATCGGCGGGAAGGAAATTATCAACGCGTCCGTCGACGAGTTCCGACGGGCATGGTGCCATACACTTGATTGGTGAGGTGCGATATGCCCGTTTCCGCGATATGCGATTGTCAGCGCAGACCGCTTTTTTCGGCTGGCCACACCAGGATTGCGACACGTTCTCCTGTGCCGGCTGATATGCGGACGCGTTTCTGGCGCGGACACGTTGTTGAAGGCATATTTACGCGTTGCCATCAAGATCTCTGAAAAAATGGCGCGGAAAGAGATCGGTAAATGATGCGATGCTCGATGGTCCATTTAGGCGAATGATTGTGCCGGACTGCGGTTCGGATGGATATCGGTCTGGCGCTTGATTTATCAATAAAACGCATCGACTATCGCTAACAGAAAAACCAAGATCGGCACGCAATGCGGGTGCAGTAAACCGCCAGTGCTCCGGTTCCGCGGCGGGGGGATTGGCGAAAGGCCGAGGTAATGCTCGCATGGGCTTTGCGGTCAACCGAGTCTCGCGAGTCAAAGGATGTCGGAACGGTAAACAGCGGTACGCGTCAAAGAGTGTTCAGGAGTCATGAAAATGCTGTACTGGGCGGTGATATTTTTGATTGTGGCGATTATCGCCGGGTCGTTCGGTTTTTTGGCTGTCGCCGGACTGGCCACGGAAATAGCCAAAGTTCTTTTTGTGGTTTTTTTAATCATTTTTGTGATCTCTCTTATCAGAAGTTTTCGCGGCAAACGGTAACGCCGAAACGCAAAAGCTGGATTTCTGGTGGCGTTGATAACTGATTCTACGGTAATAACTGCCGCGCATTGGCAACGGATGTGCGGCAATTCATTTGTTCATAGCAGGCGTGGCCCTCTGGATGCCGGCATTGATTCCTCATAGTCCGTGGCCAAGGTTGTCCGCATGCCGATGTCACATATTTGGCTCATGTCGAATTTAAGTCATTCGGCCTCGCGCAGCGAGGAACGTTCAACTGGCGGGAAGGGCATTCGGAAGCAATCGCAGGCCAGCGGAGTTATTCAACAACCACGGCTGTTCCGTAGCAGAGCACTTCCGAAGAACCGCTTTGTCCGCCGAGGTCCGCGGCGTCATATTGCACGCCCACCACCGCATTGGCTCCCAACTCCGCAGCCTGTTGAGCCATGATTTCAAACGCTTCATTGCGGGCCTGTTCGCACATCATGATATAGCTGCGATTGCGCCCTCCGACAATGGACTTCAAGCCGCCCATAAACCCCTGGCCAATGGTTGGCGTTCGAACGACAATTCCGCGCACCAAACCTTTGTATTCAATAATTCGGTGTCCGTCGATACTGTTGGTTGTGGTAATTATCATAAATGCACCATGATCCTTTGCAGGTTCACATCGAGCAGTGGATGTGGCCCCCGATGTATAACCGCCGCAGATAGTAACGTATGGGGTGTATTGAACGCAACAATTTGCGGTATTTATATCCGGTGACAACTTACGCAGGGGGGGGCTATTCCCGTACGGTCCGGCGAAGTTTGGCGGGTGCGGCCAAGGTGCGGCCGGATGGAGCATGGATACCCAAGGCTGCAAGGGCATCATTCTGGACGATATTACGCAATACTTCACGCGGAATCACCGGCATGGGGGAACCCATGGCAAATTGATTGATGTTATAGAGTGTATCAATACAATCCGCAGCGCTTGAAAATGGAAAATCGCTGCCAAACAGAAGCCGGCTGGTAACCTGCATCTGGTAGGCACGCAATAAGGCATCCCATGCGATCCAGGGTCGGCGCAGCAGTCCCGCGATCCCGGCATATGTGTTGTTGTGCTTGGCTAAAAGGGTCAAGGTTTCATCAACCCACGGGTAGCCGAGATGACTGATAACCAATTTAAGATCGGGAAAGCTGCGGGCTATTTCATCCAGCAGCAGGGGGCGGGCATATTCCAAACGGGTATGGGCGGAGAGATAGGGGCCGCTAGTGAAAATAACCGGCAATTTCAGTGCCGCTGCGGCTTCATAAATACGCATGGCCTGAGTATCGCAGGGGTGAATATCCTGGGCGGCGGGGGAGATAACCAGCCCCTTGAGGAACGTGCTGCGTCCAATTTCGGCCACCTGCGCCAGGGCCTCCGGTTCCGTCGGATCAAGTCCGGCAAAGCCGATCATTTGATCGGCATGTTCACTGCAGTAATCAGCTATCAGATCATTGGGAATGTACGCTCCAAGATTACGGCTCTTAAAGCCCAAAACAAAGCAACGTTGCACCGGTTCGCAGGCCAGCCAGTGTGATGCGGTATCAGCTTTTGGCAACAGGCGGATTTGCTCATGGCCAAAGCGGGTTGGTTGGGCAATGCGGTTAATGGCCTCGCGGCCAAGCTGTTCCGGGCTTTGCCAGATGCTGGTATGACAATCAATAATCATTGTCCCCCAAGATACTCTCTGCGCGGGGGGCGGGCAAGAGTGGTCGATATACCGGGTGTTGGATTTGCCAATGTTTGCTTTACGGAATAGTCCTGAAGGCATAAAGTATCGCTTTAGAATCTTCTGGAGTGCGAAATGATGAATGTCGATGTGGTGGAAAAGGTGAATAATCCGGTGCGCGTCGGGCAAATTGGCATAGGCGGTGGCATCGGGCCTTTGCACTTGGAGGAGATGGAAAAAAATCCGAATTTTACCATTGTGGCGGGATGCGATTCGCGATTGCAGAGTGAGACCGTTGCAAAACATAGTGCAAGAATTACCGCGCTGGGTGGAAAAATTTATTCCGATTACCGCGAATTGCTTGCTGATCCGCGCGTGGAAGCAGTGTGTATTGCGGCACCGCATTTTCTCCATCGGGAAATGACTGTCGCTGCGTTTGAGGCGGGCAAGCACGTGCTGGTCGAAAAGCCCATGGCGATTCACCCGGATGATTGCCGCGCAATGCTTGATGCCCAGAAGAAATCCGGCAAGGTTGGGGCGGTGCAAATGCAGCATGTGGGCCGAAAATCAATGCTTGAGCTACGCCGCCATATTCAGGCCGGCGCGATTGGTTCAATGAAGGAAATTTTTCTATCCAGTTTATGGTGGCGCGAAAATCCCTATTATGAACGTGTAGCCTGGGCCGGAAAAAAAATGTTCGGCAATAACTGGAATCTTGACGGGATTATGTTCAATCAGGCCATTCACTTTATTAATCAAACCTTGATTTTATGCGCTCCGGGCGATTTGCCGACGGTGGCTGGAACCCGGGATGTGGAAGTAGCCTTGTACAAATTTCATGATACGTCCGCTTTGGAAATGGAAGATTGCGCGTTTATTACCGCCGGGCTTGACACCCCTGATGCGCCTCGGCTTTGGGCCATTGCCACAACGTGCAGCCGGGTGGATCGGCATTCCATTGAAATCATTGGTGAACGTGGCAGAGCTTTATGGAATGGCACGGGGTATTTATTCGTTGATGGACAACCCGCACAGGAATTCACGGATGATAATAAGGAATTTGGCGGTTCTTCGCGCGTGTTCAACAGCTTTGCCGATGCGGTACGGACCGGCTCGCGGCCGATAACGGATTTTTCCGCCATTTGCAAAACAACGGATTTTGTATTCTCATGTTATCAGAGGGCTGATTGGAAAATCAAAAAAGCCCCCTGGAGTGCTACGGATGTGCTGCCGGAAGTGTTTCGTCAGGTGCATCAGCAGCGTAAACTGCCGGCGGCATTAAAATCCGCACCGGCTTGGGCCTAAGCGGCGGCCATTCTGAAAACCTATTGGTATGGCAGCTTGCCTGCAGCAAACAGGAGTCGCATGTGTCAACAGTGAATACCGCCGGTGGTAAAGCCCGGCAGGATGTAATGACATTTCCCAATGGACTGACATTGCTTGTGGAATCTATGCCGGGTGTGCGCTCAGCGGCGATGACGCTGCTGACGCCGATGGGAGCCGCATCCGACCCTGCGAACGCTCTGGGCAGTGCCAATGTTCTGGCGGATTGGATAACGCGCGGAGCCGGGGAAAGAGACAACCGGGCACTTACCGACTATCTCGACTCGTTGGGCGTACAGAGATCCGCAAGTGCGGAAACGGTCTTTATGCGCTTCAGTGCTTCGATGCTGGCCGATAAGTTGCCCGAGGTGTTGCCGGCATACGGCGATATATTATTGCGGCCCCGGCTGCCGGAGTCCGGTTTTGGTCCGGCCCGTGATCTGGCCATGCAGCAACTGGACGCCATTGAAGATGAACCATCCCAAAAGCTCAATCTTTTAATTAAGGCCCGGCATTTTGCGGAACCTTACGGCCGACCGGTGGTGGGGAAAAAGGAGCATCTCAATGCCTTGACGCCCGATGCATTGCGCAAAGATTTCCAGAGCCGCTCCACCGCCCGTGGTTCCATTCTGGCTGTCGCTGGCGCTGTAGAATTTGCCGCCGTGCGGGACCTGGTAGAACAGCATTTTGGCGTCTGGCAGTCACAAGAACCGGTTCAGCAGCCGGTGCATGCGGCGGAGGGAGGGGTGTTTCATGAACAGCAGGCCAGTAATCAGGTGCAAATCGGTCTGGCGTTCGATGCGGTCGCGGAGGCGGATCCTGACAGTATTGTCTTACAATTGGCGATGAATATTTTAAGCGGCGGCATGGGGGCGAGGCTCTTTTCTGAAATTCGGGAAAAGCAGGGATTGTGTTACGCCGTCAGCGCCGGATATATGAGCCTCAAGCACATCGGCGCGGTTCTCGGCTACGCCGGCACGGTGCCGGAGCGGGCCCAGAAAACATTGGATTCGTTCCTGCATGAATTGCAGCGGTTCAGTTCCGGTGCCCAGCAGGATGAGCTTGACCGGGCACAGGTGGGCATGAAGGCTCGCGTGATCATGAACGGTGAAAGCTCGGCCGCCCGGGCTGCGGCGATTGCCCATGATTTTTATCATTATGGCCGCCCCCGCACCCTGGATGAATTACGCGCCCGCATCGAAAGCGTTGATCTCAAACGGCTCAATGCATTCCTTGAATCGCATAAGATCGGTAAATTGACGGTGGTGACCATTGGCCCGGCTCCGCTGGCGGTTCCGGTCGATCTGATTGGTTAATGACAATGCAGGCATGGTTCGGCGGGTGTCCCATGGGGCACCGCCGTCCGGCCGTACAAATCCCGGAGATTTTTTACATGGTGACATTTAAACATACACAACTGAAAAACGGCATGGATATTGTGGCTGAGATAAATCCCGAGGCGCAAAGTGTGGCCATCGGATTTATGGTTAAAACCGGTGCCCGGGATGAATCCGGTGAAGTCAACGGAGTTTCGCATTTCCTGGAACACATGATGTTCAAGGGTACTTCGCACCGTTCCAGTGCGGATGTGAATCGTGAGTTCGATGCCATGGGGGCGCGCAACAATGCTTTTACCAGCAATGAAGTCACCTGTTACTGGGCGCATATTCTTCCCGAATTTTTGCCCGATGCGCTGGATTTGCTGGCTGATATGATGCGCCCGGCATTGCGGGGCGAAGATTTTGACATGGAAAAAAAGGTCATCCTGGAGGAAATCGCGCTGTACCTGGATCGTCCCGGACATGTGCTGTACGAAGCGGTCATGGAGGATCACTTTCGTAATCATCCTCTGGCCCACTCGGTTTTAGGAACCAAAGAATCCATTACCGCGCTTACGCGCGATCAGATGCAAACGTATTTTGATGCGCGATATGGCCCCGGGAATATGGTGCTGGCGGTGGCCGGCAAACTGGATTTTGATGAACTCGTGCGACTTTCAGAGCAAAAATGCGGCCACTGGAAACATCTGGATGTGCACAGGCAATATCCGGCGGCGGAATTCAGGGGCGGCGTGCGGCATATTACCGATCCCAAGCTTAAACGCCATTACGTGGCCATGATTTGTCCTGGCCCGTCCGCGCAGCACGATGGTCGTTATGCCGCACAGGTGCTTTCCGATGTGATTGGTGATCATGATGGATCGCGACTGTATTGGGCGCTCGTTGAGCCGGGGCTGGCGGATGAAGCGGACTTTTCATTTTACCCGCACGACGGCATGGGCAGTTTTTTTGCCTATGCATCATGCGATCCGGCACGGTCCGGGCAGGTGGCGGAAATCCTGCGGGGCGAATTGAAAAAAATCTGCGACAATGGTCTGACCGATCAGGAAATTTCCCGCAGTAAAAACAAAATCGCTACCGCGGCGGTGTTGCAGGGTGAATTGCCGCTGGGCCGCATGCGCAATATCTGCTCGCGCTGGATTTACAACCAGGAATACAAGACGCTGGAGGAAGATTTACAACTGCTGGAAGGTGTTGACGCGGCGGCTATTAAAAAAGTCATCCACGAATTCCCCTTCAGCCCGCTCACCACAACCACCTTGGGCCCAGCCCGGTAGCGCGAGGCAACCTTCTGCGGTTGCGCGGGCACCCTGTCGGGCAGGCGAGTGGGTCGGAGCGAGGGTTGCCCCCTTTTGCATCGCGGATCCATGAGGACTCGAGCGGCCGCGGCGTTGACGGGCTTTACCGTCTTTTTCATGGGGCTTGCTTGCCTCCCGTGCCGGGTCCGGCAGGTGGCCGCTTACCCCCGAAGCACGTCGTTATCGCGCGTTTCGCCATCGGACGACAGGCGTGTTACAATCTGTTTGGAGAAAATCTGGTGCAATTATGATTACGAGACTGCGAATCCGAAATTTCAAGAGCTTGCTGGACACCGAGGTGGTCCTGTCGCCATTGACGGTACTGATAGGCCGCAGCGGAACCGGCAAGACCAATTTTGCGCAGGCGCTAGCCTGCCTGCAGGGCGTTTTGTCCGCCGCAGGGCCACATCCATATATGCAATTGATGAACCAACTTGGTACATGGGAGACGCTAGGCCCTGCCGGCTTGGACGAATTCACCTCTTCTTGGGAGGTCGAGTTCAACGTGGATGGCGTGATTGGTGATTACCTTTATGTCCTTGAGCTTCGCGGCCAGCGCGGTGTGCAACCCCACTCGGTTCCGGTCAGACGAGAGTTTCTCTCGCTAGCCGGCACGGTGCTGTTTGAGCGAGTGGATGGCAACTGGGTGGTCGAACCGGCACTGAAGGTTGAGACAAAGCAATCCGCGATGCTGGGGTGGTTGACCGGGATTCCGGAGGTCAATATAGCCTACCTCACGCTCACCCGGGGAATCAGCGGCTACGAGTTTCCGGCGGGTGTTTTGGCGAATTCCAATGTCGGAAAAACCCCCGACCACGGTTTCGAACTTGGCAAAGAAGGCAGTAATTATTTCACGGTGATCGATGGAATCTTAGGTAATTTGCAGTCGCTGAATAATTGGCAGCAAATTGAGGCGGCCATCAAGAAACTTTCAAGTTCAGTCGAGGCCGTCACAACCTCGCCCTTCCAGAATGAGCGAGTAATGGTTTCCTACCGGTTTGGTGGTAAGCTCGTTGCCCTGCCGTTGTCGCGGCAGTCGGGTGGCTTCAGACGCTTCCTGGCGCATCTGCTGGCTATTTACCAGCAGCCTCCCAAGCAGGTGGTCCTGTTCGAGGAACCGGAGAACGGCATATTTCCAGGTGCGCTGACAATGCTGGGGGACGTAATGCGTGCGGCAAATGAAAAGCTCCGCACACAGTTTATTCTAACCACGCACAGCCCTCAGTTGTTGGACGCTTTCAACGCGGAATCCATACGGGTCGTGGATATATCTGATCGGGGGACAAAAATTGGCCCATTGGCAGAAGGCCAGCGAAGCGCGATAGAAGAAAGCCTGTTGAGCCCGTCGGAATTGCTCACCGTCGCACAGCCCGAAATGGCGGGGGAAGCTTCCGGGATGGGTGGGGTGTAGAACGGTGCCGGGATTTAACAAGATTGTACCATTCGTCGAAGGACAAGGGGATATCCAAGCCGTCCCGATTCTCGCAAGGCGAGTTCTGGCCGCCACCGCCACGGAGAAATTTGGTTCCAGTTCGGTACATTTTCTCGACGCATGGCGCGTTGGTCATCTGCACAAGCTGCTTGCATCCGACGGGGCGGAGTGGTTCCGCCTCCTCAATGCAGCCGCGCGGACGGGGGCTTCGGGAGTATTGCTGGTGCTCGATGGGGATCGACTGGCAGAGAAATGCCCGGGTGAGGTCGCCCGGTCATTAGCCGCGTCCGCGAAGAGTTGCGGCGCGGGTGCGAAGTTCTCCCTTAGCGTTGTCTTCGCAATGCAGGAAATTGAATCATGGTATATTCCGGATGCGCAGGCGCTGATTGAACGAGCCAGCCCGCACGCAAAGATTTCCTTACCCAAGGGGAATCTCGAAACGGGTGTCCGCGATGCAAAGGGATGGCTGTCTAAAAACATGGTGGGCGGCTACAAGCCGACTATCCACCAATCTGAATTTGCCAGATCGTTGGACATCCAAAAGGTGCGTTCGCAGAATCTGCGTTCGTTCCGACGATTTGAACATGCGGTAACGGAGTTGATTGACGCGCTAATCTCTGGTGTCCACATTGCGACACCTTAATTGGAAAAAGCCTTTACCGCTTATATGCGATGAGAAACAACCGGCGGAAAGCAAAGAGAACGCGACCGTCTCGTTGCGGTGGGTAAGCGGTTGTGACCAAATTCCGGTAGGCGGTGATAAATGCTTCACGGTCTGCCGGCGGCAGCGCGTCAAGATATGGCCGCAGGCCGGTTCCTTTGTACCATTCCACAATATCCGAGGCGCTGTTGAGAATATGGATATACTGACTTGTCCATAAATCAAGCCTGGTGCTTTGAGTTGAGAGTAAATCGTAATAAAACTCAAGTTCATGGCAATACCACCGGCGCACCGGAACTGGAAATTTATCGCGCCATGGCCCACTGGCCGCCAGTTCGCTTATCAGTGTGTGGGCGGCGGCGCTGTGATCATTTGGCGGCATTTGCACCGCCAAAGCGCCGGCGGG
Organism: Planctomycetota bacterium; assembly: GCA_021810145.1. Taxonomy (GTDB): domain Bacteria; phylum Planctomycetota; class Phycisphaerae; order WQYP01; family WQYP01; genus JAMDCX01. The sequence continues at coordinate 23,533 of JAJZJL010000042.1, forward strand.
GTTGAGCATGTTCATTAGCCGCGGCAGCAATGCGGCGTGATTATCCACCCACTGCAGCGCGGCATTGGAAAAAATCAGATCAAGGCGGTGCGGCGATTGCCATGTTGAAATATCCGCCTCAATCCAATGCTGGTGCGGATAGCTTCGGCGGGCTGTTGCGATCATGTCCGCTGAACTGTCCATTCCGGTAATGTGCGCCTGTGGCCAGCGTCGTACCAGCATGGCCGTGCTGTTGCCCGGACCGCAGCCCATATCGACGATCACGCCCGGGGATTCCAGGCTGATGCGTTGGATAAGCTCCGCGCACGGTCGCGCCCGTTCTTCGGCGAACTTCAAATATTGTTGAGCATCCCAGGAAGCCATGATCAGATATTATCAAATGGCGTGCCGCGCGGTCAATGCCGTTATATAACACCTGCGGCCATCCAAATCACCGATTTCACCGCGGTGAAGTGCCGATAACCGGAAAAACAGAATTTCATCCGGCCCGGACGCTTGGCAATTTGGCCCGGCCCCCGTACCTTACCGTTCGTTCGTAACGGGAGAAATCGGATGTTGGCGAAAGTTCATAGTTTCGTGCTGCAGGGAATTGAAGCCGTCAAATGTGAAGTCGAAGTAAATATCGCCGCCAAGGAATATGGCGAACCGTTGCTCGTGGGGCTTCCAGATAACGCGGTGAAAGAAGCGCTGGATCGCATTCACACCGCGATGATTAACAGCGGATTTCGTTTTCCCGATACGCAACTGCTGGTCAACCTCGCCCCGGCGGATATAAAAAAAGAGGGCAGCGCCCTGGAACTGCCTATCGCCCTGGGCATACTACATGCCAGCAAGCAGATTAATTCCGATCGGCATAAAAAATTTCTGGTCGCCGGCGAACTGGCACTTGATGGATCCGTGCGGCCCATTAAGGGGGCGCTTTCCATGGCGATGCTGGCGGCGGCGGGCGGATATACCGGTCTGCTGGTACCTCCCGCCAATGCACGTGAAGCGGCGGTGGTTCCGGATATTGAAATATACCCCATCGACTCTCTGGCCACGCTGGTTGGCTTTCTCAATGGCGTCCTGGAACTCGCCAGCGAGCAGGTTGATCAAGCCGATACCGAGGTTTCTCCGGATATATATGACTTGGATTTTGCCGACGTTCGCGGGCAGGAAATGGCCAAGCGGGCATTAACAATTGCCGCGGCCGGACGGCATAATGTGCTGCTTCTGGGGCCGCCGGGGGCTGGAAAGACAATGTTGTGTCAGCGGTTGCCAACCATTCTGCCGCCGTTAACCCGGCAGGAGGCTCTGGAAACGTCGCGTATCTACTCGGCATGTGGCTTATTGCCCAAAGGCAGCAGCCTGATGCGTACGCGACCGGTGCGAATGCCGCATCATTCCGCCAGTGCACCGGCGCTGGTGGGGGGTGGCACGATTCCGCGGCCCGGTGAGGTATCCTTGGCGCACCATGGCGTTTTATTTCTGGATGAACTGCCGGAATTTTCGCGCCACGTCCTGGAAATGCTTCGCCAGCCTTTGGAATCAGGTTCTGTCACCATCGCCCGTGCTCATGCCAGCGTAACATTTCCCGCGCGCTTTATGCTTGTAGCCGCGATGAATCCTACCGCCAGTGGAACCGGCACACTGGATCGGCGAAAGGCAAAGTCGACGGAACTCGAAGCCATGGACAAGTACATGGGCAAACTGTCAGGCCCGTTATTGGATCGAATTGATATTCACCTGGAAGTGCCCGCGGTTACCTACCGGGATTTGACCAGCAAAGTTGTCGGCACAAGCTCGGCGACAATGCGCAACCGGGTGGAACAGGCCCGGGCTATTCAGTCACAAAGATTTGGTGCCAACTCTACTACCACCAACGCCAGCATGAAAACGCAGCAGCTTAAAGATTTCTGCCCGTTGGATGATACCAGCATGTTGCTTATGAAACAGGCGATGGAAGAATTGGGGCTTAGCGCCCGAGCCTTTGATAAAGTCCGTCGGCTTGCACGGACCATTGCCGATCTGGACGGCGCAGAAAAAATCACCCCGACCCATGTGACCGAGGCGATTGGATACCGGCTATTGGACCGGAAATATTAACAGCCTGTCCGGCTGATCGCCGGACAGGCTCTGAACGAATTACTGGTAGAAATTCAAGATGCCCAGCCAACTATAACCTATGTGCATTTCAGTAATGTTTTTCCAGCTTACTGAACCGTCGTTGTACAGCGTGTTGCCGCCATCCGGCTGGCCACCCGAGGTAACCGTATGATTGGAGGCGGGCAGGGGGCCTGGCCAGGTCCAGTTGCCGGCCAGATTAACCGTCAAATCGCTGGCCAGAATCGTAGACCCCGAATCCACTGGCGTTTGGGTGAACTGGATATTATTAAATGGCTGACTGGTGCCCGGAAATTGGAACTGCCGAATCTGGTAGTAATAGCAGTAGCCATACGCCACGTTGCCCCAGTTAATCGTGCCGCCTTTCTTAACCAGTGCCGGCAGGTATTGTCCATTGACACTGCAATACGGGCCATAATAACCGGGCTGCGGACAATAGAACATGGTGGGGTTATTGATCATCTGCGTCGTATACAGCAGCCCCAGTCCCGCCGGTGCGGCTTGACCATTTTGCTGTTGGCCGTTGGTCATGGCCAGGAACGGGAGTCCAAATCCGCTCTTGGCCATTGATGAGTTGCACGGATACTGATTTTCATTATTGGCCGCGTATATCTCTATGGCCTGCCCGATAGATCGCAAGTTTGTTGCGCACTGCACACGTTGGGCAAGGCCACGCGCCCGGCTTAAGGCCGGAAGCAGAAGCGAGATCATCATCGCGATAATGGTGATGACCACCAGCAGCTCAATCATGGTAAAGCCGCGGTGATTCCGAATGGTTTCACTGTTCTGACTGTACAACATATACCCTGGCTCCCAAAAAAACCGCCGAAGCGGCTAAGAACACCGTTCATAACGCCAATCGACGCTAGAACACACACAACTACGTCAAACCAAAGTTCTTATCGCGCTGGCTGATAGGACGCTTGGCGATAAGTCACCGCCTGATCGATCTGATTCTCTCAGGCTCTGCAATTATGTATCGGCAAAAGTGCCGGAAATCTTTTGCGATTAATGCCCGTGAAGCCATTGGGTTTTCCTGCTCCCATAATAGCTTTTTTATTAAGTAAAATTCATCATGTGACGATTGTTCTGGGACCCGAACCGATAATAAAATCTCTCAATCCTGTGGACGCCCGCCGGAACGCCGCTTCCGCGACCGCCGGTTATGGAACGCGATATATCTCAATGCCGGGCGTGGTCTGTTCCGGGATCAGTGACAAACCGAGAGCTTGCAATCTGGCAACATTGTTTCGGGTGATGATCGGATCAAAGCCGTAGGTTTTTCGCAGGCGAATGATTTCCGGCCAATCGACCACAAGATAATTCACATGGTGTTTCTGGAGATATTGCAGTGCGGCCCTGGCTCCGCCATGGTGAAATGCCCGCGCCAGTTTATTGCGATCAAAAACGGTGGCATAAATGACCCGGCCCTGTATATACAGCGGCGCGCTTAAGCCTTCCAGGTAGTACGTGGTGTGACGGGTAAATTGGCCTGGCGGGGGTGTTGTTAAAAGCCAATCATAGGGCAAACTGATCGCCGCACCAATCGGAGGCCGTGTCCGGGCTGAAATCGGCCCCAAAAAAAGTCCCGCCTCGGGTCGCAGGAGTAACCCGCAGGCGGCAGCCTGCAAAGCGATCAGTGCGGTCGCTGCGGCGCGGAAGCCGGGCAGCAGCTCCGCCGCCATCCCCAGAATCCATGCGGCGGGAATAACTGCCGGTAATAAAAAGCGGGCCTGCAATTGCGTGCAGGTAAGCCAGGCCAGAACTTGCACCGCCAGGCACAATGTCATCAACCACGATTGGAATCCACAAAATAACGCCAGGGCAATGGCGGGAAGTACCGCCAGCCAAACAGGCCCCAGTCGAAAAAGCCAGGGTGTTTTTGGGCCGGGAAAATGGGGACGGGTGCAAAACGCATCCGCCCACGCCGCGATGCCCGGCGACCATTGGCGGTTCAAAATGGACTGGTCAGCCAGGGCGTGTAAATGTCCGAAGATGCCCGCGTCCCGCGGCGGCGAAACATGCCCGCGGTCAAAACGGCGGGCCAACGCTTTGCTCCAATGCCCGCGCCCGAGCGTGCCGCTGAAGATGGGAAATATCGGGTTGCCGATACTGTGAGAACTGTGTGTGGCCACCATGGATCGCGCCATCCATGGGCTGTATAGCAATAACGCGGTGAGCGCCACAATGGCCAGTTGCCGAAAATGGCGGCGGGCCAGAAGCATTGCCGCGACCGGCAGCGCTACCATAACACCGGCGGTCATCTTGGTTCCCACTGCCAATCCCAGTAATACTCCCAGTATTAGCCATTCCGGCCAGCGGGTTGCCACGCATGCCAGACTGATCGCCAGCACCCCATACAGCAGAACGCTGCCATCATTATACGCCAGAGATCCCACAACCAGCGTCCAGGGCGTGGTAAGCACCAGTAGTGCCGCGAGAATACGCCCCAAGGCTTTGAGGTTAATCGGTGCCAGCAATATTCCCCCAACCGCGAGAAGTGTTACTGCCGCATGCAATATCTGGGCACCAAATACCAGCGCGTAAATATATCCCCTTCCCACCGCGGATTTTGCCACCGCCGCCAGAATCAGATACAGCATTTCCATATTCAATGGCATATAGGAATAAACATTTTCATGTACCGGGAATGTGTTGTGTGCCGCCAGAAACTGCCGCGGTAATTGCAGATGGTATTCAAGTACGTCAAACCCGTTGCCTTCGGTGTGCCATAATGTTCCGGCGGGAAATGTTGCCGCGATCAGCAGTACCGCAAGGGGAATGCAACCTAATAAGATTAACCAGTGGCGGCGCTGTATGGGGCGAAGCAGAAATGCCAGTTCCGGTTTAAGCTTTCGGGCAAAAGGGTATCCCGCGGCGGCGGCGAGAATCAATACTGCGCCGCAAATTGGACCGGAAATCAGGCCGCTGCTTCCCAATGCCAATGTCGCTAAACTCAATGCTCCCATTCCCAGAGCTGCCGACAGTACCAGTCGAAATCCCAGCGGCCACGGAGAAAGCTGCATTATCGGCAATTCCCGCAAGCGATGCGTGATCGCCAGGCCCAGCAATATTGCCGGCAGAAGAATCACTCCGGCCCAGGCCGAATTAAAGAGCGTGGACAGAACTTTTGTGCTTTGTGATCCGGAAATAATGACCATCGCCAGCAGGGTGGCAAGACCCATCACCGGAATCAATACCCATCGTGGCGTACCATTGGTTCCGCTGGTCGAAGGTTCCTGGGTTCGGCGATAGGCAATATGTCGCTTCATGACGCCAACCAGATAGGCGCAGTTGGCAATATTGTCAACTCAAATCGCTTTATTTGAATGTCAGCATTCATCAAGTGGTCGCCGGCTGCTGACTGCAGCAGCTTTTGCATTTAGTGGCCCCCGCTGGAATAGTTTCCAGACAGAATGGGCACGATTTTGTGGGCGGCGGTGGCGGTGCCGGCGGTGCCGGAGGCGGTGCCTTTACCAGCAGTTTAATGATAATAAAGCAGACGAACCCGGTAATAATTAAAGTTAGAAAAGTGTTGGCCAGATCACCGATCAATAACTTTACCGGTGTCATAATGACTTCATGTGTTTTCGGGTCAAGAATGGGCTTAAACGTCGTCGGATTGACTTTCGGAACATGCCCGATCGTTATGCCTGCCGTGCGCCACGATCCATTGGGTAAAAACAAATTGATCACCGGCATGATGAGGTCGGCGTTTACTTTGCTGACAAAGCCGCCGAAGGCACCGCCGATGATCACGCCGATGGCCAGCGAAAGTGCATTTCCCTGAAACAGGAATTTTCTGAACTCCTGTTGAAATCCCATGCCCTTTTCTTTCAGGGCCTTGTGATCCAGTAATTTCTTGGCATCAAATTCCATTTGTCCAGACTCCTTCAACCCTAGATCTGCTAAAGACGGGTGATATTAAAACCGACGGTGACATGAGAATCAAGTGTCAATAAATTTCGCTTTTTTTCGCAGTAACGCCACAAATTGCTCCACCGGTCCGCTCCAGTGCCGGTTTTTGGCCCATAGGATATGCAGCGGGCGTTCAATATGACCATCGGCAAGATTCAAGGCCGCAATGCCCTTGATGTGAGATATTCCAGCAGATTCTTCAATTGCCAGCGCCGAGATTACCGCCACTCCGGCACCTGCGGCAACGAGTGCTTTAATGGCCTCGGTACTGGCAAGTTCGAGAAATGGCGTGAGCGTCACGCCGCGTTTGGCCGCCGCCTGTTCTAAAACCGTGCGGGTGCCGGAACCTTGCTCACGAATGATCAGCGGTTCTTTGGCAACCATTTCCAGTGTGACGCGCTTGCGTTTGGTCAACGGATGATCCGCTGTAACGATGGGTACCAACTGATCTTTCCAGAAGACCTTGCTGGCCAATTCCGGATGTTCGGCCGAGCCTTCCGTAAATCCCAGATGCAGCGTCCCGTCCAACAATGCCTGTTGAACTTCTGCGGTATTGGCAATCCGCACGGAAAGCTCCACGCCAGGGTAACATTGGCGGTAAGCCGCCAGCAGAGCCGGCAACCAATAGGCCCCGATTGTGGTGCTGGCACCAATGGCCAGACGGCCCTGTTTCAGATCGCGTATGTCGGCGACGGCATGTTGCGTCTGCGCAAAAAGCTCCGACAGGCGACGGGCATATTGCGCCAGTGTGACGCCAGCCTCCGTCAGCACAATGCCGCGTGGTTGCCGATCCATCAGTCGCAAGCCCAGCGATTTCTCCAATAGCGCCATCTGCATGGAAACCGCCGGCTGGCTGATGCCCTGGCGTTTGGCTCCAGCGCTAAAGCCGCCTGAGTCTGCCACGGCCAGAAATGTCATCAATTGTTCGTATGTCATATCATAAGTATAAATGATGAATCATATTATTACAATTGATTCGACTGATACGGCGCCAATCTCTATGATCGCATCCAAGTTGAGGGAACCAGTAAGCCCTTGTTGATATGGAATTTCAGGAGTTCGGAAATGACCTTACCCGACGGAGATGACCTCGCAATCGCACTGGAATCGCCGGTGGCTCAACCCGGCAGACTCAATGGATTGCTGCGCGTATTTGATCTTATTCATCGACCGGTCTTTGTCCTGGCTATTCTGTTTTGCCTTTCGCCATGGGCCTCGCCGCCGATAGCCCTGGCATTGGGAATGGCACTGGCGCTGACCATCGGTACGCCATGGCGAAAAACGGCCCATAAAACGGCTAAAATAATGCTGCAGATCTGTGTGGTTCTGTTGGGTTTCACCATGAACCTGCATACCGTTCTGGCCGCGGGAGCGCAGGGGGCATTAATGGCGGCGGCAAGCATCAGCGTGACTTTTCTGGCTGGCTGGCTGCTGGGACGGTGGTTGAAAATTGATCCACAAACCTCGTGGCTCATCAGTTCGGGAACGGCCATCTGCGGCGGATCGGCTATTGCCGCGGTGGCAACCGTATTGGATGCCGGTGAAAGCCAGATGACCGTTTCAATGGGAACCGTCTTTCTGCTTAATGCCGTGGCGCTGTATTTGTTTGTGCCCATCGGCCATGCTCTGCACCTTACCCAATATCAGTTTGGCGTATGGGCGGGTATATCCATACATGATATTTCATCGGTGGTTGCCGCCGCATCACGTTATGGCCCCTCGGCCCTGACTACCGCCACGGCGGTAAAACTTTCCAGGGCTTTATGGATTGTCCCCGTGTCGATGGTGTTCGGATGGTATGCCGGGCGCATCGCCCGGAGCGAACCAGCGGGACTGCATGACGAAATGCCCGAAAGCAACCAGACTCTTCCAGCCGCCGGCAAACCCAGGCTGCAGGTGCCCTGGTTCATCGGTCTGTTTCTTCTCGCGTCATTATCGCGCAGTTTTATACCCATCATTGATCGCTCCGCTCCCGATATCGGCCATTTAAGCGATATCGGTTTGACCGTGACGCTTTTTCTCATCGGAGCCGGGCTTTCACGCGCCACACTGAAAAAAGTCGGCGTGCGGCCGATGGTTCAAGGCGTGCTGTTATGGACGCTCATGGGTGGAGGCACACTGCTGTTGATTGTGTTGCACCGCTGATTGACTTTGTCATATTCGCCCCAAACGCTTTCCATACGATATAATGGCGTTATGAAGAATGCATGGGGTGAGTATTGTTAGATCCGCTGGTTGGACAAATTCTTGACGTGCTGGCCGCCGCTGACGGCGGGCCGGTTCCACTGCGCGATATCATAACGCGACTGGGGCTGACGGCAAAACAGGAGGAGACGTTTCGGCACACCTTGGATACGCTGATTACAGCGGATTGTGTGGTGCCCAAAGATGATGGCCGGGCCATGGCTCTGCCGGATATGAAGCAGCAGGCCGCCGGAGTATTTCATGGTACCGGACGCGGTTTCGGCTTTGTCACGCCGCTTCGGCCCGATAAACTCGGTGATGTATTTATTCCGCCGTCCGACACGCTCGATGCCATCAGTGGTGATCTGGTGATCATCCGCATTGTCGCGGCGGATAAACAGGATTCACGGGGGCGCAGTCGAACCGGGCGCATTATCCGCATCTTGCGCCGCGGTACCAACCGCTGCGTAGGTACGCTGGCCAGACAACTCAATGCGTGGGTGGTTATTCCGGATGGCTCGATCCTCAAGCAACCCATCGCCATTCAGGACGCATCCGCCAAATCCGCCTCCGAGGGCGACAAAGTTGTGGTGGAACTGCTGGAATTTCCCCGCGCCGGCAGACCGGCGGAAGGCGTCATCACAGAAGTTCTCGGCCCGCATGGCGAACCGGAGGTTGAATTGGCCTCCGTGATCAGACAATTTGATTTGCCGACGGAGTTTCCCGCGGAAGTGCTGGATCAGGCCGGCAACGCGGCCCGTGAATTTGATGCCGCGGCTCTGGAAGATCGTGAGGACCTTCGGAACCTTATCACCATTACAATCGATCCTGATGATGCGCGCGATTTCGACGACGCCATTACGTTGCGGGCGCTGGATCATGGCAATGAAAATCCCGTGGAGGATTTACTGGCACCCGCTCGTTCCGAGCGTCCCGGGCCGGCCGTGTGGGAACTTGGCGTGCATATTGCCGACGTCTCGCATTTTGTTCCTGTCGAAAGCCCGCTGGATCTGGAAGCCAGAAAGCGCGGCAACAGCATCTATTTTCCCCGGCATGTCATCCCGATGCTGCCTGAAGTGCTCTCCAATGGCGTCTGTTCCCTGCAGGAGGATAAACCGCGCTTAACCAAAAGCGCCTTTATTCGTTATGACCGGCAGGGGCGTGTGGTTTCGGCGCGCTGCGCCAACACAATTATCCGCTCCCATCGCCGGTTTACCTACACGCAGGCGCAGGCGGTTATTGATGATGCCAAGGGGCAGGGGCGCCAATATGTCAAAGGGCTGCTGGAATCTCCGCCCGATCCCAATGTGCCGCAGGTTGCTCCAGCCATACGTGAATTGCTTGTGAACATGGACTCTCTGGCCCGGGCCATTGAACAGCGCCGGCTGGACCAGGGCATGATCGTTCTGGATCTGCCGGAGGTGGAACTGGTAATAGACCCCACCGGCCGGGTCATCGACGCTCATCCCGGTGATGATGCGTACACGCATAAAATTATTGAAATGTTCATGGTGGAAGCCAACGAAGCCGTCGCGGTATTTCTCACCGGCAAAAAACTCAGTGTGCTGCGGCGCATTCACCCCGATCCGGATACCGACGCCAGCGAGAACGTCAGGCAGTTCGTGCTCTCAGCCGGGCACAGATTGCCAAAAAAAATAGATCGCAATGTTATTCGTGAACTTCTGGATTCCGTGCGCGGCACACCCTTGGCGTATGCCATCCATTTAAGTGTGCTGAAAACATTCAGCACGGCCGAATATTCTCCGTTGGAGCAGGGGCATTATGCGTTAGCCAGCGCCAATTACGCCCACTTTACCTCACCCATCCGGCGCTATGCCGATCTGGTGATCCACCGCCTTCTGGACAGTGTATTAACAGGCCGGGCAAAAAAGCCGCCGCGCGGAAAAAAGCGGGCCATTAAGGCAATCCGCACACCAAGTCCCGAAATCAACGCTTTGATGCCCATGTCGCTTGGCAATGTTCCTGACTATAACACGCTGGTGCGGCTGGCCCGCCATCTCTCATTTACCGAACGGCGCGCCCAGGATGCCGAACGCGAATTGCGGGCTGTAAAAGTCCTGGATCTGCTGTCACAGCATATCGGTGATGTCATTGACGGCGTGGTTACCGGCGTAAATAACTCCGGCGTATTCGTGCAATCCACGCGCTTTCTCGTGGAAGGGCAGATACGAATGAACGATTTGCCGCCGGATTACTGGATCTATGATCAGCGCACAGCCTCGCTTCGCGGACAACGATCGGGCCGGCGTATCACCCTCGGTGACCTGGCGCGCGTGCAGATTGTGGCGGTCAACATTTCATCGCGCCGCATGGAACTGAGGCTCATTGAACATGGTTCAACCATACGCGGTGAAAAACATCTTCGGAAAGTCGACCCGGCGCGTGCGCCGAAGCCGGGAAAAATTCATGACGCAAGTGACCGGACGCCGGAGCGCCGGAAACATAAACACGGCAAAGAACCTGCGAGGAATAACCGGCGCGGCAACGCACGCGGCAAACGCTTCGGCCGGCGGCGTGGAAGATGATGCGGACGCTCATCAGCCCGCCTCCCGGCGGATCGGGATGCTCAATGGCGAGGAGATATGCGAAAAGCATCGCGATGC
>JAJZJL010000043.1 GCA_021810145.1 Planctomycetota bacterium
TAAGCAGCATCAAACCATTGAGCACTTTGCCCGATATTCAAGGGGTATTGAACATGCATACCGATTCCACCGGCGTTTTGTTGCGGATATTCATTGGTGAATCCGACACCTTTGAGCACAAACCGCTGCATGAAGCCATTGTGATCAAAGCCCGTGAACTCGGCATCAGCGGGGCCACGGTTCTGCAGGGATCCATGGGCTTCGGTGCCAACAGCGTGATTCATAATGATCGCGTGCTGGTTATGTCTTCCGATCTGCCGATTGTCATTGAAATCGTCGATGCGCGCGACAAAATCGAAAAGCTTCTGCCGCTGCTGGATACCATGGTCCAGGGCGGAATGATTACCATGGAAGAGGTTCGTATTCTGGCGTATCGTCCCGGTCCCGCGGGCACAACCGGAAAACCCGCACCGTAAGTGCTGGTTCTTCCAGACCATTGCTGGGCAGGCACGGCACCGCCCCGCCGGTGCCGGAGACTGATTTAATACTGTTGAATACTCAATAATACCGCGTAATATTGTTGCCATAATTGCTACCGGCCAACACAGGAGTTGTACGTGCCTGAACATGCTGAATCGAATCGCTTTGTGGTGGGTTGTGTTTCATACCTGAATTCCAAGCCGTTGATTGATCCCCTGGTGGATCGGCCCGATGTGGAAGTTCACTTTGCGGTGCCCGCACGGCTTGTGGATCTTATGGCGGCACGGCAGGTGGATGCGGCTCTGATGCCGATTGTGGATTATCAGAATTGCCCCATACCGGTGGTGCTTGCTCCCGGCGGCGCAATATGTTGTGATGGTCCGACGCTGACAGTTCGCATTTTTTCAAAAGTTCCGCCAACGGACATCACGCATTTATATGCCGACACCGACAGCCATACCAGCGTTATTCTGGCCCAGGTGATTTTGCGGGAATTGTATAAGCGGGAGCCGGAACTCATTGCCGCCAACATGTATGCCCCCCCGCCGGCGGAGGCGCAAACGCTGCTGTTGATCGGTGATAAAGTCGTCAATGGCGCACCATCCGACGCGGAATATCCTTTTCAGCTTGACCTGGGTGAACAATGGAAGCGCCTTACGGGCCTGCCGTTTGTTTTTGCCATGTGGATGATGCCGGCGGATAAGGCCAATGCGGGTTTAGCCACCCTTCTGGCGGAAGCACGCCAACGCGGTGGGGAAATAACCGATCATCTGGTGGAGAAATATGCCGCCGAGAAGCGCTGGCCAGCCGATCTGGCCCGGCGTTATTTCACGGAATATCTGCAGTATGCGGTAACGCCCCGATGCCGGCAGGGAATTGAAAAATTCTTCGAGTTAGCCGCCAAACACAAACTCCTGAAAGTACACCGGGCCATTACATATATGCGGTGAGCACAGCGAGCCGCGACGGTTGCGGATTGCTCACGGGCCGGGATTCGCGAGTCTCTCTTTCCAGCGCCGCTGGAAATACCCAGATACAATAGTAGCTTCCGATTTTCCAGAAAAGCCCGCAATGTGTTCAGCCCCTGCTTATGGCTCCACTTCTGCGCATACAACTCGAACATCTTTACCATTATACATTCACCATTACCTGGCGGATCGGCGCTCGCCCGGAATCCTGAGAAATCGCACCATTGACCCTGCAGCACCACCGGATGGAAGAAAATTACAAATTCGGCGGCGATTGACGGCTGGAAGGACGAACCATCTTTAAAGCCGAGCCGCTGGTGTGGCTCCTACGGAATAGCCCTTACCGCAGGTGGGCATGTTATTCAAATCTTTCCCCCCAACGGCAGATGTGGCCTGCGGCGCGTCCAAGATCAACCAAATAAAGACAGTTCCCCCTGCTTGCTCACCTCGGCGGATAGCTCCGGCCACCGATCAAGAAACGGCTTGGCCGAAATCCGCCCCAATTCTTTTGGCTCGATTTTGTGAAGGCCATCACCGTAAACTCGGCCTTCACTTCGTAATTCCCCGCCCGTGATCTGCGAAAGTATTCCAAAAACTTCCGCCGCTCGTTCCGGGTACATCCGCAACAGAACTGCCAAGTTGCGCCGCGGATAGAGCATGAGATAAAGATTTGTGGCTATGGCCTGCGAACGATTCCAGATAAAGCGAAATGGCCGCTTTTCATCATTTCCACGCCCCATATAGGTGCAGAGAAAAGGCGAAGGTTCGCGGCGTTCTTGTGCGTACCATGGATTTCGCCTGCCGACGAGGTATCCCTCCCGGACATGAAGCGTGTCGGGAGCGTGCAGATAATTCCAAAGAGCCGGGTAGCGCGACTCCAGAACGGGTGAGGGAAGATCACAGTCGATCAGACAAAGCTGTTCGGATAAGCATGGAAAGCCATCGCTTTGAGCTTCGATGACAGTCGCTTTAAGCTGCCGAGGACTGGGCAAAATGGGGCGCAAAAACCGGGCGGGGATGCCTCGCTTATTTGCATCCTCCCGATCCAATATAAAAACTTTATTTCCACCGGTGGCAACACCGCGATGAATCTTAAAAAGGTCCCCCAGAGTGGCTCCTTCCACCTCCCTCCAGCTTGCCTGACGTTCGCCGGCTTCCCTTGGATAAGCCGTCCATTTTCGGGCATGCACCAGCAACGATTGATCCACCATTTCAACCACGCCGGGATTGGACAGCGAACCGCCAAATGTAAATTGCACTTTACGAGAAACGCTTGGCTTGGATTTTTTCAAAAACAGCACCGCCGAAGACACAATTGCATCGTCGAATTGCGCATCACGCGGATCAAAGCGATGTAAGCGAATTAATGTTACGTCGGTCAGCAGGAAATTTCTAAGTGCTTTGCCATAATTAACCTCCATGAATTCCGCTGGTATAAGCCAGGCGGCGTAACCACCATCCTCCAACCATGCGGTCGCAAGCAGCACAAAATAAATATATAGACCGGCTAACCCACTGACCTTGATTCCGGTTTTCTCCAACACAAGTGTCTTTAGTCGTTGTTTATCCTGTTGGCTGATATGGTGATGCCGCACGTAAGGCGGATTCGCCAGGATCACATTGGGGGCCGACGGAGGAGTTGCATTTGTCAACATCCGTGTAAAGTCGCCGTATTCCACGGTCAGGCCCGAGTTACACCACAATCGGCGAGCGGCATCACAAAACGCAGCATCGATTTCGACACCAATGGCGCTGGCAAGATTTTGCCGCCCCAACACTGAAAGGGCTGCGGAAAAAAAGCTGCCCGACCCGACCGCCGGATCGCCAAAGTGAATAGCAAAGTTTTCGGCGGGAAGCATTGCAGCCATCTGCTGGACAATTTCCACCGCCAGAGCATGGGGCGTTGCAAACTGGCCCATGCGGTTGCGATCAGCGCCCGATTTCTGCGCGTCCAAATCGGCTTGCATGCCTTGGCGTCGCAGTTCCAGCGATTTATCGGTTTCGGTGATCATTTACAGTCCCAGCTTCCGAAGGTCTGAGATGCGGTGTTCCCAAACCCAGTCAATCCCTTCCGCGGCCTCGTAGCCAAGATAATCACTTCCGAAATAGCCGCACAGAAAAAGTACGTAATGGATCGACGGCCCGTACGCCGCCTGTAGTTGCCTGATCTTGGTGGCCTCTTCTTTGCGGCGTTTGTTGGTGTTAGCAAAATCGCCGGCGGATTTGGCCTCGATCAATACTGGCAGTTGCCTTCTTTGCGACTTCTTGGGCTGGATCACAACATCCACGGGAATATTTATCCGGTTCTTCTGTCCTACGGGAATATTCAAGCGAAATGCGAAGGTTCCGGATTCCATCTCCCGTAAAGGATTTTCCGATTGCGGAGTTTTCCTTCGATATCCTCTAGCTTCCAGGAAGGCTCCAATGGCGGCGAGTTGGCGCCGCTCTTGCGCATTTCGCACAATCGGATTGGATATGGCGCCACACAAGCGATCCGCAACGATCGTTGACGCGCGATCGCGCTGCAGGGCTGTGGGCGAAGCTCCCGATTCAAGCCAGGGAAATATGTCGTGATCCAGAAGCTTGAGCAGAATATGGCACACAGCCTCCAGTTGTTCAGGAAGCGATTCCGATTTTGTTCGTTGCGGGAGTTTTCCCCGCTCCATGCAGGCGACCAGCGTTCTTCCAACTCCGGAAAGCCCTATAAGGCGGTCAACGGCAAGCGGCGGCGCGGTGCACATGCGGAGAGTCGGTAGACAACCTGGACTGAGTTGGAGGACTTCCACCGTAAGTTCCCGGAGATCATCGGTCGCGATCAGCGCGGCCTTAACCTGTTGGGTGGTCTCCAGGCGTGTTGACCGATACGCTTCCGGCGCAAACGTCAGAAACCACTGATTAAATTGATCCACCGAAGCCAATAGGTCTGCTTTCCAAAGATGCGGTTTATCGGCATTGATTTTCGTGGGCGGCAAATCCATTCTCCATTCATACCCTTACTTCATATTACATACTAAGCCACAGCCTGTTAAGCGCGCAATTATTTTAAGTGGCGTGAGTATGGTTACCCCGAGTTTCCTATCTACAGTGATTCAATGCCCGGCAATAACCGGGGATTTTATCCGGAGTGCCTTGCGGATGCCCCGCCGGCACGCGATTTGCCCCTCTCGCCCGAAAAGTAGATATTGAGCCGCCGCTTCCAACCGTTCCCTGGCAATCCCCTTCTGATTCTTTACGGCATGCGATTCTACCGGGCCGCGGTCACAGATCGAACGAAGTGTCAACTCCGGATTAACACCAAGACGCCCGTTGCCGCGCCAAGTTGCCCAATTGCGTAGCACTATAAGCTACCGACTCTATTGCGATGGGGCACCGTAACGTGCTGAAGCGAACAAAGCCATGCCAGCGGCGGCGTATACGGCCGTTGTCCACATGAGCGCGGCTTGCGGTTCCGGTGGCTGGCAGGCTGCAGAGATCATTTGGGCGGGGAAGATGGTTTGCCAGTTACTCCATATTCCGCCGGTAAGCCAGGGAAAGCTGGAGGCCTGAATCAGAGCGATTGCGGGGGGCAGAAGAAACAGTCCAACCGGAATGGCGGAGGAGATTACCGTGCCAGTGGTATTGCGAGCTGACATTCGAACGGATAAGCCGGCGGTGAACATGGCAAACGCCGCTTGTACAACCATTACCGTTATTACCGTGCCGATGGGCATACGATTGATCCATCCAGCGGTGGCCAATATGGGTACTGCCGCCAGCAGCAGCACAAGACCGTGTAAAATTGTCTGCCGGCGGCTTTCCGGCTTAGAGCCTGTTTGGAAACTCCGCCGGGAGCGCCTTGGGGCGGCAAACGGCCGTCTGCGGCGTCCTCGATCCTCAACATATTCCGGAATATGCCTCGGATCTGCGTCCTTGCATCCAACCATTTGCTCCCCCAATCCACCCGCATCGGACTTTCCAAATAGGCTCTTAGCCGCGGGGACACACGTTACTACGCACGGAAACAGGATAAAAATACCTATGGCCAAAGCCATATTGGTGTACAGCCAGGCATGATCCCAGGCCGGGCCGGGAAAGGTCTGACTGGACCAGCGCCATGCCGCGGCAGCGGCGATCAGGCCCAGCCAGGAAATGGCGGATCCGATTATCGCGGCAAGAAGCAGGGATGACGCATTTTTCATTGTAACGTCTCACCAGGATTTCTCATTTCGGTATACAGCTTACCGCACGGGAATGCCGCCGCCGGATTCCATTTCCTGAGTGGAACACACGGCCGGATCGGCACCGAATAACGTGGGTTGGCGCGGTATGCTCTGGCACTGCGGACAGAACCAGCTCCACAGGCCATCGCGGCCGCAGCGTTCCGCCACAATGGTACTGGAACAAAAACCACACGGTTCACCGGCACGATCATAGACATGGCGCGGCAGTTCGCGGGCGGCATGTCCCTGCAGCGTGGCATGGTATAAATCATCCGCCCGTTGGCGGGCGGTGGAAAACATGGTCCGCATCTGCGAGGCATTAATCGCGCCGACGCGAGCGGAGGGGTGAATTCTGGCGGCAAAAAGCATTTCGCATTTGGTCTGATTGCTGATGCCGGCAACGACGGATTCATCCATAATAACCTGCGCGATGGTTCTGTCTCCGGCAAGCTGCCGCAGGCGCCTGGTCCATATTTCATCGGTTAAAAATTCATCGGACAACTTTGGACCGAGGTTGGCAAGCGACGGGTGGCGATAAAGGCTTTCGGTGGGCAGAACCAGTAACAGCGGGCGGCCTGAAAGGGTCAGGCATCCGCCATTTTCCAGGGTGATGCGCATTAATGGACGCCGGCCCACATGCGTGGTCAGGGGGTTGATATTGTCATTGAATCCATTGGCTGCCGGTTGATTTTCATCCAGCCACTCGGCGCTCCACCGCCAGCGCTTCAATGGATAAATGGCCCAGCTTACACCATGGCTGAAGTTCCACAGCAGCCAGCGGCCCTGGGAATAAATCTGATTGATACGTTTACCGGCGCAGTGTTTAAGCAGCACATTGGCCTGCCAGCGGTTGGTCGGCACGTCGATGCGATCCACCCACTGACGGCCCGCCAGGGTCGAGAGCCGGAAAGACAGTGCATCAACTTCAGGCCCCTCCATAAGGCTTTAACCTCCGGTTGCTTCACGCAGGGCTTTACCGATATCCGCCGGGGAATCGGCAACTCGAATGCCCGCGTCCCGCATGGCGGAAATTTTGGTTTCCGCGGTGCCCTCGCCGCCGCTGATAATGGCACCGGCATGGCCCATGCGCTTGCCCGGCGGCGCGGTGCGGCCGGCGATAAATCCGACCACCGGTTTGGTGACATTTTTTTTGACATAAGCGGCCGCCGCTTCTTCCGCCGCGCCGCCAATTTCACCAATCATGACGATGGCATCGGTTAATGGGTCGGCCTGAAACATGGCCAGAACATCGATAAAGTCCATACCTTTTACCGGATCGCCGCCAATGCCCACACAGGTGCTCTGGCTCCAGCCGAGTTCAGAGGTTTGCCATACGGCTTCATAGGTCAGCGTGCCGGAGCGGCTGACAATACCAACCGAGCGTTTGCCCTTCTGGGCGGGCGTGTGAATATATCCGGGCATGATGCCAATTTTACATTCGCCGGGGGTAATAACGCCCGGGCAATTGGGGCCCACCAGGCGCACCGAGTCGCCAAAATCCGCGAGATATTTTTTGGCTTTCACCATGTCCAGAACCGGAATGCCTTCCGTGATGGCAACGATAAGTTTGATCCCGGCGGCGGCGGCTTCACAAATGGCGTCGGCGGCAAATGGCGGCGGCACAAAAATCATTGTGGCGTCGGCTCCGGTGGCCCGCACGGCCTGATCCACCGTATCAAATACGGGCAGGCCATTGGCATCTTTGGTGCCCCCCTTGCCCGGGCTGGTACCACCGACCATTTTTGTGCCATAATCCAGGCACCCCTTGGTATGAAACGCCCCCCCGCCGCTGCCGGTAATTCCCTGACAGATCACGCGGGTATTTTTATTAACCAATATGGACATGAAACATTCTCCTGTTGATTTCAGACCGGCGCTTAGCGCGTGGCCGAAACAATTTTCTTTGCGGCATCATTCAGATCGCCGGCAACCTGCAAGGTCGGCAGTTCGGGCTGAGCGGCAGCCAGGATTTCGCGGGCCAGTTCCACATTGGTGCCCTCCAGCCTTACCACCACCGGAACCTTGAAGCCAACTTCCCGGCCGGCCTGAATCAGGGCTTCGGCAATCAGGTCGCAGCGGGCAATGCCGCCGAAGATATTCACCAGAATACCCCGGACTTTTTTATCTGAAAGAATAATGCGGAAGGCTTCAATGGCCCCTTCGGCTTTCACACCGCCGCCGACATCCAGAAAATTCGCGGGCTTTCCGCCGTGAAGTTGAATAACATCCATGGTAGCCATGGCCAGTCCGGCACCATTGACCAGGCAGGCAATGTCGCCATCGAGTTTGATGTAGTTGAGATTGGCGGCCGCAGCGCGAATTTCCAGTTCGTCGGTCTCGGAATCATCTTTGAGAGCCAAAACATCCGGATGACGGAACAGGGCGTTATCATCAAAGTTAACTTTTGCATCAATCGCCAGAATTTTTCCGTCTTTGGTCAGCACCAGCGGATTAATTTCCGCTATGGAGCAGTCATATTCGATAAAGAATCGCGAGAGTTTAAGCAGAATATCGGCTACAACGTTGGCCTGTTTTCCGGAAAATCCCAGGGCCAGAGCCGTGCTTCGCGCCTGGAAGCCCTGCATGCCCAGTGCCGGATGCAGCGGTTGCTTGATAATGGCTGCGGGGCGTTGATGGGCGACGGTTTCAATTTCCACCCCGCCTTCCGCCGAAGCGATCATGCTGACGGTGGAACGGTCACGGTCCAGAACAAAGCCGAGATAATATTCATGGGCGATATCCACCGCACCGGCGATGAGAATTTTCTTTACCGCAATACCTTCCGGACCGGTTTGCACGGAGATCATGCGGTTGGTCAACATGAAATCCGCGGCAGCGCGGGCTTCAGCGGCTGATTTGACGAGTTTGACAAAGCCGGCTTTGCCCCGCCCCCCCGCAAAAACCTGCGCTTTGACAACCTGCACTGGAAAGCCGTTTTCTTCAAACGCCTTTGCCGCCTGATCCGCAGAATCAACAACACGGGCGGCAGGCACGGGAATTCCAGCTTTTGCCAGCAGGTCACGCGCCTGATATTCATGAATTTTCATTTAACGAAACTCCTATGGAGCCACATTCAAAGGCTCGTCGCTTTGAGAAAGATAAACGATTTCCGGAAAAAGATAAATATCACCGGGATATTCGGCACCGGTGCGCTGCATTTTACGCCGTGCGCAAACGGCCGCGGATTTCCATCGCGCGGCTGCGGCGATAAAAATGCGTGGCTCTTGAGATCAGCGGTTAGGCGTGCAGTGTGCGGCGGTTTGGAGTGCGGTGGAACATCTTGTGTGCGGGGGTTTGGGGGCTTGCGCGCGGGGAACGGGATTATTGCGATTTATAGCGGTGCAGGCGGGACGCCTTGGTTACGTGCGGGTGTTACTTGGCTGCGGCCGGAGCGAAAGCCAGGTTAATGCGGGCATGTTGCCTGCATGGGGAGCGGGGATTTTTCTTGTGGGGGGCAGCCCACCGGGATAAACCCGGTGGCTCGCATGGTGCGCTGATGCGAGTTGCGCGGTAACAATACCGCGGCTCATTGAGTCGATGGTATCAGCTTGCAAAATATTGCGTTGGATATCCCTTACAACGCGCGGCGGCGACGCATGGCGAGTGCAGCCAAGCCGAGCAGACCGCCGCCGACAAGCGGCAGCGTTGCGGGGATGGGCAACGGCCCGCCGGCGGGAACGGGGGTTCCTGGCGGGCCGTCGTAGGCACGATAATCCGGCCCCGTGCCAAAATATACCGCAACGTTTCCGATTACGGCCGTCGAGGTCGTAATCGAGCCGCCCGTGGCATCGAGGGTAAACGTAACTCCGTCGGCACCATTGGTACCGGTGCCAAACAGCGACGGTTCATGCGCTCCAATACTCCCATTAGCGCCACTTATGGTCTCAACGACCAGATCGGTCGGCGAACCTTTGGGATAGCGTTTTCCCGCACTGAGTCCTGGGGTTATCTTGGGGTTGCCCAACGCAAAGGTTCCACCCGTTCCGGCCATCTCCCATGGGTTGTTTAATTCACTGTTCGAGAGCAGTTTTGGTAACGACGGCACCCCGGTGAGGTACGGCGTAGTGTTGCCCTCGTAGCCAACAGCCGCGCTAGGGTCAACGGACAAGGATCCACTGAATCCTGAAAGGGAAAATGAAATTCCCGAAATGGCCTGGCCGATGTTGCCCACGGAGGCCGATGTGTTCTGGATGTTCACCTCTAACTGATTGTTGCTGGTGTCGAACGTAAAGGTAATCGTAGAAGCGTTAATTCCGCTGGCGGGGGAGTACCCCGAGAAGGTTTGTACACTGGCAGTCGCGCAATTCACCCCCGCGAGCATCCCCGCCGCTGCGATCAGACCTGCCGATAGGATTGCTTTCTTTAACATCTTACACGCTCCCAATTTCTTTTGCCGGATAAAAAATTATCCAGCTTGCTCTGCCTCCCGCACTCTGACATCAAGCGACGGAGAACAGTTGTTGTCATCTACATGCGGTTATACAGCGATACAGAGCCGCTTGAAACCGCAATACAACATCCATGTTGCTTGAACCCACTGAAAGGCTCGGCCTTTCATCGAGCGCTGAAAATCATACATTAACGGCACTGGGAATGTGCCTCTCTTCAGGCCCTACCTACGATTTTATTTTATCAAACAACCAAAGTCAAATGAACCGCTATTTTTTTTTCAAAATAGAACGCATTATCGGCGAGCGGCGAAAGTGTATTGCCGCCATACGGGGCCGGCCGGGCACGCGGGAGCAACGTCTCCATTGTTATGAAAAATCAGTGGACGGAAACGTCAATATTTTTTCCGATCCTGAGAGATTGTTCCGGCAACGCTGGGCAAACGCTTCCCGCTTTCCCACAGGATCGCTTCTCAATGACCCGAAGTAGGTCTGCATCCATTACCGGCGGGTAATCGCCGGGGCGTGATGCAGGGCATACTCCGGGTTCGCTCCTTTAACACCATTGAGCCGGCCAGCCTAAATGCTGCGTGACAGCGTTTCGACTAATGATTATGCATCATCAACCGGATGCGTGGCCAGGGGCCTTTCTTTTTTTGCCGCATCAACAACAATGGCACACCGCCCAAAGCCAATAATGCCAACGACGCGGGTTCCGGAATTGCAGTGGGTGCAAGGGAAGTGGACAAACCAACCGTGCCGTACAAAGCCACCACGTCCGTAATTTTCGTTGAACTGCTTAAGCCGGTAATTCCGTCAAGCGTAAATGTGGCACCCGTGACCAGCGTGGGATTACGTTCATAAACACTTCCACCCGCGGTTGTAACACCGGAAGCATTGGTTGGGCTGCCGATCACAAGATCATAGATTTTTGTCGGATCAACATTTATTGCGTATGTGCCGGAAGTCGTTACCGAAGCCAGCCAGGGTGACGCGAGTTGAGGGTTCATATAGCTGCTTGAGGACATGGTGTAGGTGTATCTGGGCGGACCTCCACCAACCTTCTTGGTTGCATTCCACTGCTGTCCCACCAGTGTGGTTTGGTTCATCGTCGGTGCGGATACAATGGGACTGCTTCCGTCATTGATACCGAATTTAACCCCGAATACGCCTTCGGCATCGGACTTCATAATCGAGGTATTAAAAATCTGAACGGTCAACGGGCCGCTTGTGTTTGGTGTAAAGACAACCGAAACATTCAATGGGTAACCGGCATCCGCTGTGGCCAGGCCCGACACTGAAAATGCCTGCATCTCGGCGTTTGCGGCGGCGGTTAAACCGAATACTCCCGCGGTGATAATACCAGCTGATAACAAAGTTTTTTTCAACATGTTACACACTCCCAGTTTTTGCCGGCGGATCAATTATTTTCCGCCTTGACCCGCCCACCGGCGGACCAG
Source organism: Planctomycetota bacterium (assembly GCA_021810145.1). Classification (GTDB taxonomy): domain Bacteria; phylum Planctomycetota; class Phycisphaerae; order WQYP01; family WQYP01; genus JAMDCX01. Next base: position 11,436 of record JAJZJL010000043.1, read on the forward strand.
CTCAATGCGGAACGTAAAAACGGGATCAGCATGAGCAAAAGCCCGGCGATAAGCCCCCCGCCTCCGCTGAATGGTTTCCCGGCTTGATTCAGCCTGGATACCGTTCAACTGGATGGAGCATCGGCCTGCAAGCCAAAGGTTACAGCCTCGACTTCCGCCGGGCGCTTTTGCTTCTCATGCGGATCTCTACAATTATGCGCAAAGGCCCGCAAATCAAAACCTTTCTCACTTTCCCTTGCCGGTGCTTGCGGACCTTTGCGCGTTATTTCCATGCGCCATGAGTAATCTGATGCCTGACCAGGGACTTCTTCCTTTTTGCCGCATCAGCAACAACGGCACACCGCCCAAAGCCAATAATGCCAACGACGCGGGTTCCGGAATCGCAGTGGGTGCAAGGGGAGTGGACAAACCAACCGTGCCGTACTGAAGCACCACGTCTGTTATTTTTGTTGCCGTGCTTAAGCCCGTAATTCCATCGAGAGTAAATGTGGCACCCGTGACCAGCGTTGGATTACGTTCGTAAACACTTCCACCCGCGGTTGTAACACCGGAGGCGTTGGTTGGGCTGCCGATGACAAGATCATAGAGTTTTGTCGGATCAACATTTATTGAGTATGTACCGGTAGTCGATACCGCGGCCAGCCAAGGTGATGCGAGTTGAGGATTCATATAGCTGCTTGAAGACATTGTGTAGGTATACACGGGAGGCGCTCCCCCAACCTTCTTGGTTGCATTCCACTGCTGTCCCACCAATGTGGTTTGGTTCATCGTCGGTGCGGATACAATGGGGCTGGTTCCATTATTCATATCAAATTTAACCCCGAATACGCCTTCGGCATCAGACTCCATAATCGAGGTATTAAAAATCTGAATAGTCAACGGTCCGTTTGTGTTGGGTGTAAACACAACGGAGGCGTTCAAGGGGTAACCAGCGTCCGCTGTAGCCAGGCCCGACACTGAAAATGCCTGCATCTCGGCGTTTGCGGCGGAGGTTAAACCGAATACCCCCGCGGTGATGATACCGGCCGATAAGAGAGTTTTCTTCAACATATTACACGCTCCCAATTCCTGGTGACGGACAAATAATCGCCCGTCCTGACCTGCCCACCGGCACATCAACACAATGCGCTGGAGAACAGTTGTTTTTATCTCCATGCGGTTATGCGGCACTAAACAGCCGTAGAGAACCGCAGCACAACATCCATCTTGCTTAAACCCACATTGAAAGGCGTCGCCTTTCAGTAAGCGCTGAAAGTGTCAATCAGGGGCACTATGAAAGTGCCTCACTTCAGGCTCAACGCATTATTATATGCCCCTGGAAAAACGGAAAGTCAAAAAGCTGCTGCTTTTTTTCTAACATTGAAGGCATGACTGGCCAACAGCAGCAGTATATTGCCGTCGATATGGATCCGTTGAGCACGCCGGAACATGCGTCTGCATATTTATGAAGAATTCGTGGACGGATGCGTCGTTATTTTTCAGATGATGAAAGATTGTTCCACCAGCGGCGCGCAAAAGGCTCCAGGGCATTGATGAAATTTTCCGGGACATGAACAGACGATACCTGAGAATCCTCCGGCAGCACGGCCAGCATGGGAGTGTGCATAAGATGCGGAAGTTCATCCAGGCTGCTTTGAACGGAAATATCGCGCTCGATCGGCACCCGATTGGCCACCAGACCCGCAACCGCAATATTGCGTGCCCGGATGGATTCCACGGTCAGGGAGGTATGATTCAACGTGCCCAGATACGCCCCTGTCACCACGATGGTGGGCAAGGCTAATATTTGCGCCAGATCAGCGATGGTAAAGAGCCGGCGGTTTAACGGTACCAACCATCCCCCTGCGCCTTCCACGAGCAAAAAATCACAATGCTCCCGCCAATATTGAATCGCCGTCGCCAGACGATTCCAATCCGGTTCGCGCGATTCAATTTGCGCTGCGACATGCGGAGACACCGGCGCGGCAAAGCGAATAGGGCTGATCACTTTCATTATCTGTTCATTTTCTGGATCCAGACCGGCCATTGTTGCGGCCAAGGCGGCGTCCGGAGATAACAGGTCGTCATCCCGGAGTTGTTCGCCATCGCCCCGATCCGGGCGTTTAGGGCAACCCGACGCAATGGCCTTGCACACGCCCACTCGGATATTTAATCTGCGAAAGGCTCCCGCCAGTGCGGCGGTAACGGTGGTTTTTCCAATGTCCGTATTTGTGCCTGTGATAAAAAGTCCCGGCTTTCCGACGGCGGAAAGTATTTTTTGCGGATTGGGCGCACTGGACAATTCCTGAATCAAGCTGGCTTTGTCTGATTTCATGGTTTCGGCAGTTCCTGTTTCTGATCTATTACACACTTTACGTTTCTTACTGATTCTACCACGATTTCGGTCATGCGTTGAACACTTTGCGGCTTGCTGGCCAGGGGTGGCATAAGCACCAGTGTGTCCGCCAACGGGCGCAGCAGCAGGCCCTGCTGGCGCATGAGCGTGCATAGTTCACCACCAATGCGCCAATGATAATCAAACCGCGAGCCGGATTGGCGATTCGGCACAATGTCCACAGCGGCCACCAGGCCAAGCTGGCGGATGTCCCCTACGTGCGGATGATCGCGCAATGGCTCAAGCCCCGTGGCCATGACCGTGGCCAGATGGCCGGCGTGTTCAAGCGTTCGCCGGGTGTCCATGAGGTCCAGCGAGGCCAAAGCCACGGCGCAGGCCAATGGATGCCCCGTGAAGGTATGGCCATGAAAGAATGTTTTACCTTCGCGTGGATCAGCATAAAACGCGTCAAATATTTTATCTGTCGCCAACGTTGCGCCAAGCGGCATATACCCCGCCGTAAGGCCCTTGGACAGACAAAGCAGATCGGGCGTTACACGTTCATGATCACAGGCGAACATTTTGCCCGTGCGGCCAAAGCCGGTCATCACCTCATCACAAATCAGCAGCACATTGTGCTTATCGGCAAGTTGCCGCAGAGTCCGAAGCGTGCCCGGCGGGTGCATCAACATTCCGCCGGCCCCCTGTATCAGCGGTTCAAGGATAACAGCGGCATACCGCCCCGGGCTTTGTGCCAGAAGATCTTCAATATTCTGCTGCCAAAGGAGATTTCCCGCATGTGATGTCAGGCTCTGCGCTGGCGCAATGGCCGCATCCGGTCCGGCAAAAGGGCGCAGCAATGGAGGAGCGACACGATCCACAGGAAAGCACAACGGCTCATAAACCTGATGAAACGCCGGAATTCCGCCTACGGAAACCGCTCCCAAAGTATCGCCATGGTATGCATCCCGCAGGGAAATAAAACGGCTTTTTTCCGGCTGTCCGAGGTTCGCCCAATACTGGTATGCCAGTTTACAGGCCACTTCCACGGCGGTGCTGCCATTGTCAGAATAAAAAACCCGCGACAAGCCCGCCGGTGCCATATCCACGAGTCGTTTGGCCAGCATGATGCTGGGCACGTTGCACAAACCCAGCAGCGTGGAGTGGGCAATTTTATCAAGTTGATCCCGAACGGCTTGATCCAATTCCGGAATGTGATGCCCATGGACATTACACCAAAGCGATGATACGCCATCAATATATTTCCGCCCCTGCGTATCAAAAAGAAATTCATCCTGTCCGCGTTCAATAATGGGTGGATCGGCTTTTTCCATCCAGGCTTTCATGGGGGTAAAGGGGTGCCAGAGATATTGACGGTCCCACTGCATGAGTGTTTGTGTATTCGGTTGTTTCATCATATCGATTATAATACAAACTTGGAGTTCGTCATGGATCACAGCAAACCTGCAGCCGCAGCGGACCATACGTTGAATCCGCAACCTGATATCGCCGCGTGGCCCGACACGGTGGCGTTCCGCCGCCGGCGCCATGATATGGTGCGGCAGCAGATTATCGCCCGCGGCATTCGCAATGCGCCGTTGATTCGCGCCATGGCACGGTTGCCGCGCCATTTATTTACCCGCCCGGAAGATTGCGACCTGGCCTATGACGATATGGCGTTGCCATCCGACCAGGGCCAAACCATCAGTCAGCCGATGATGGTTGCGGTCATGACCGCACAACTCGACGTGCGACCGGGCCAGCGCATTTTGGAAATTGGCACAGGAACCGGATACCAGACCGCAATACTGGCCATGCTTTGCGGGCAGGTGTACACGGTGGAATATGTGCCGCAATTAGCCAGAGAGGCCCAGGCGAGATTACACCGGCTGGGTTTTGGCAATATTTACTATTGTATCGGCGATGGCTCCAACGGCTGGGATGCGCACAGCCCATATGATCGAATACTGGTAACCGCCGGTGCGGCAATGGTTCCAGAACCGCTGATCCAGCAACTCGTGGACGGAGGAAAAATGATTATTCCCGTGGGAAACCAGACCACGCAGGTCCTGCAGATCATTGAGCGCAAGGGGAAGAAAATCACCACCGCGGATATTCTGGATTGCCGGTTCGTACCGCTGCTGGGGAAACATGGCTGGCATTAATAGCTTATCTCGCGCCGCAGGGATAACTTCCCAAATTATTCCGCAATCTTCCATGCAACCGCCGGCAGAGCCAGCGGTGTTATGCGCAACCGCGTTTCGAGATATACGCGTCAATGATGGAGATCAAACCGTTTCGGGACGTTATTTCAGGCCCATTCCTTAATTTCCGCGGAATGTTCCAATGACCTGACTGGTCAAACTCACGGACCGGGCCGGTGAACGGAAGCGGCTGTCGGTTTTGCCGGCGGCAATGGCGGCCTGAAGTTCCTTCACGCGGCTCTGAGCCGCCTCCATTTTTGGATAACGTACCTCGCGGAACCCGGTAACCGCTTCCGGCGCTTTGAGAATATCCAACCACAGGTTGTAGAGCCACGGTTCGTGCAATTCGCACGTATCAACCAGCCGCGTGTACCATTCACGGAAGGACTTTTCACGGGCATGCCAGGCGGGCATGAGCGTACGCAACCACCGGCAATGGCGCAATATGCGCATCTGCCAGTCATGGCCCTTGTGGTGGAATCGCAATTTAAAGCCGGCGATATCAAATTCCGGGCGGTTGAGATGGATATATTTTATCTTATCGCCATTGGCGGGGTTGACATTAAACCGCCGCCGATCACGGCGATATTTCTCCGGGCTTGTGTACATCATGGCGACGTATACTTCATCTTTAATCATCATCACTTTAGCGAGATTCCAGATGACCGCGCGCGTCACGGCGAAATTCCGCGCCACATTATCCTGCTGGTAGGTTTTGACCACGCGGGAGGCATAACCGCGGGCGTACGGCAAAGCTCCCCACTGGATGGCATCAAAGAGCCGGATGACATAATCGCGCCGGGCGCAATCTTCCAATTGCGGCATCTGCTCCAGAGATTCACGGCATATTCTGCGATATTCATCGGCATTACGCTTGCCCCAGATGGAACTGACCATGAGAATGTTGGCTTTGCGTTCAATGGCCTGGTCCACGGTTTCCACTTCACGCGGAGCCGCAACACCGAAAAGATCAGGACGCAAAACAATTTTCCGGCCAATGTTAAATGCGCGATAATTGCGTTCGAATTCACGGCGCACGGCATGCCGAATGGCCCAGGTAATGCTCTTGTAGGAAACGGGAATGAACCCGAGCTGGTAAGCCACTCCCAGCATCATGATATTGGCGTAAAGTTTGGAATCCAGAAGGCGTTCACACAAATCACCGACATTAAAGCTGAAGAACTGCCCCGGTTTGCATTGGGCTTTGATCATTTCCGCCAACTGTTCGGGCGCAAAATCTTCCCGTCCCAGCAAAGTTAGAATCGTGGGCGTTTTTCCGGTATTGATAACCGCATGGGTGTATTTAGGCGAGGCCACGCGCAGGTTATCCTTCGGCGAAATGGCGCGGGCCGCTTCCAGAGCGTCCACGCCGATGAGCAGATCGGCCTTGCCATAAGGTGTAATAGCCGAGCCTTGCACGCTCTGGCGGGAGAAAAGCAGTTGGCTGAATACCCCGCCGTTCCGGATCGCCAGACCTTTTTTATCCACAAACGCAATCTGATAGCCTTCTTTGTGGCCGGCGCGAACGAGAATCTCACCAGCCACGCCAATGCCCATGCCACCGACACCCGCCAGATAACAGCGCCATTGTTCGCCCATTTTCATCATTGGCGGTTCCGGCATACCGGTGAGATCCACCACTTCATCTGGCATGCGCGGCGGACGTTTGCGCGTCACAACCACCTGTTCAAAACTCGGGCAGGCATCGATACGCGAACAGGCACCGTCATTGACGCAGGTGGTAAAGTCGGTTTGAATTTTCGGGCCGTAATCGGTCTGTGTCACTTTCAAAGCGGGACACCCGGTCTGATTGGTGCACTCGAGGCAGTATTCACAGACTTCATCGGTGATATTCATGTACGCTTTGGAGCGGATAAAGCCGTGTTCTTTTTTTTCCTGTACTTCCGCGCGATGCTTGCGGCGATTAAATGTAATACCGCACTCTTTGTCGGCGATGATGATCTTGACACCATCCTGAAGTATCACGCTTTCGAGCAGTTCTTTATACTTATCACGTTCAGCGGGGTTTACCCGAAATACCCGGGCCTGCGGCTCATCACGGCCATCTTTGCCTTTAATGCGCAAGGTTCCGGCGGCATCGGGAATCAGCGATCGGACGATGCGCTCAATATCATGCGCCAAAACGGTTGATCCGGTGATATCTTCCTGCAATGTCGGATTGGGCTGATGGCCCGTCATGGCGGTGGTGCCATTTTCCAGGATGATGTACGTGATATCCTGACCCTGATTGATGGAATTGGCGATGGCTACCTGTCCGGAATGAAAGAAAGTCCCATCACCCATGAATACAATTTGTTTATTGGTGATAAACGGATCCACCCCCCCGCCGGTGGCGCCACCAAGCCCCATACCGCTGTAATTGTGCATCAGCGGCTTATTGGGTTCAAACATCATCATGGTGTAACAGCCGGTATCACCGTGCGCCACAAGGTCCATGGCCGGCTTGCCGTAGCGTTGCTGCATGTACTGGGCGTTGAGGAAATTACCGCGGATTTCAAGCAAAGCGCTGGAAGAGTCACGGTGCGGGCAACCCGGGCAATATGCGGGCGTACGGACATTCACATCCACCTTGGAGCTATTGGCCAAGGCGATGGTTTCCAATTCTTCGGTAAGCCGGCCATTGGACAACTCATGGGGAATATTGGGTGTATCACGCAGAAATCCGGTCAGCAATTCAATCAGGATAGACGGGTGCAATCCGCGCGTGGATGGAATACCGGGACGGTTGTTGGGAAACGTTTTTCCCCAGATGTGCGTACGGACCGCCGGATGATTCGGCTCAAGCTGCCGAAGTTGCGTGAGGTGATCAGTCACCTGCCGTTCAATAAAGCTCCGGCGCTCTTCAACAACGATAATGCGTTCACACATTTCAGCCAGTTGGTTTACCAGCGTGGTATCGACCGGATAACTGATGGCCAGTTTGAGCATGGGAAAGTGGCCCAGGAGTCCCATTTCCTGCAGCGCATGAACCAGCAGCATGTGTGAGGGGCCGGATGATATAAAGCCCACCGGGGCTTTTTGCGACCGGCCACCGCGCCACGTGCGTTCAATCGGATAAGCAATCCGCGATAGACCGAGTTGCCGGCAGCGGGAAAGCAGCGCGGCAAACCGGTCATTAAACGTCAGTTCCTGCCGCCAGCTACGGGGCGGCAGCAGAACCGTTGTTTCCACCGGAATTTTACCGGTTTCAATGGCAATGCGATCGTTGGTGCTGATGGTGGGCCAGTGGTTGGGACGGCATTCGACGGTACCGCCACCGTCGGCAATGGCGACCGTGACCATCATGCCGATGTAAAGTTTGGCGGCAACGGAAAGATCAAATCCGTGCGGTACCCAATCTTTGAGTTCCTGCGAGGTGGCCGGCTCCAGCACCGGCACACGGAGATGTTCAAATAGAAAACGCGAATCCGCGGGAACCTGCGTTGAATCGCTCCATGGATCATCACCGGAAACCACCAGCGCCCCGCCGCTGGGATGCGGTATGCCGGAAAGATTACCCAGGGCCAGCGCGTCGGCCGCCACATGCAAGCCGACGGATTTAAATACCGCAATGCCCTTCACCCCCACCATTTGAGCGCCATTCAGCATGGCTACGCTGATGGCCTCATTATTGGCCATTTTGGCACATACGCCTTTTTCCTTCAGCAGTGCCGCAATATCATGGCAGGAGTCAAAAAAGCCGGCTAAAGGCGAGCCAGGATAGCCCGTCAGCAGCGCAACGCCACCGGGGGTCTCAAGGCAGCCCTTTAGAAGCAGCTCGGCCCCGCTGAAAATTTCCGGGCCTGATTCAATCTGAAAACGTGGATCAATCTTCATCATGTAATCCGCTGAGAACCTCTGTTAACCACGACTGACCAACCCAAACCATCGGCTCCCGCCGGCCGTTCCCGCGCGGGCAACATTATACGCCATCAAGCGTCGGATAACCAGAAAGCGCCCACGACAATTTTAGCGACCCCGAGTACAACTTCTGGCAGCCCTTTTGTCCGTGCAAGACCGTGTGGCGATTTTTACCGCATGAAAAACTGTTGCATATTGATTCCGCAGCAAACCGCCCAACATAGCCGCACTGACCCATTTCACCCCCATGCCTGCTTTTTTACCAACGACATGGCCGAGGCACCAGTGCTGGCTACATTTCGCGGCATTTACGGCATCCCATCACACCGGAACGATAATCCGCAACTCCTGGACTGACGCAGCGAACAAAAGCCCCGGAGTTATTCATGACATGGCCGGTGCATTGCACAGACCATGTCATGCCGCAATGTTATTGAAGATAAAACGGAGATTGGAGCATCATATTGCCCATGTCCGGACCATCTGGACCGCGCCGCTGGAGCTTTAGTTCAGAAATTCAAGCCTTCGCCGGGGAAATACGCCGACGCATCGGCAGCAGCAGTAAACCGCTGCCGCCCAAGAGAAACAGGCTTAAAATGCCCGGTTCAGGAACCGGAGTGATGGAATCCGCATAACTGAAATTACTGATGGTCTGTTGGTAAGCGGTACTTGGTGTGCCGCCGGTTTTTCCTTCAAAACCAAAATTGGTGCTGGTACCCAAGGTGGTAGCCAGATCGATATTAAATGAAAAAACATGCTGCTGGCCGGTGGATGTGCTGATAATTTCCTGCAAGGTTGTCGTGCTGGGATCATAACTTAACGCCACGCCAACAATCGACCCGGTATACAGGAAATTCGTTGTGATCGTTTCATAACCCGGTGATATTCCAGCATTGGAATTGCTGCCCGTACCACCGGTTCCACCTGGCGTACCGGTATTGCCGCCAATGTTGTTACCACTGGTACCGCCATTACCGCCGGTTGTCGTCGGATCGCTGTAATAACTGACATTGCTGGCATAAGGATTAATGGTAAATTCAAGACCCGGAGTGGAGGATGGCCCATTGCCGAGAAAGAAATTGGCCAGCGTGCCGTTTAGCGCCGCAGGCGGGGTACTCGTATTTGGCGAAATTCCGGCACCGCTGACGCCATAATCAAATGAGATCGAAAATGGATTAACCGTCGAAAACGTATCATTGGACAGATAAATATTATCTTCCGGGGCCGTAAGGTTGGATGAAGTGCTGGTTGTGATATTCATCGCCTGCCCCCCCAACCCCGAATTCCCAGAGCCATTGAGAGCAAATCCGCCCAGATCACTGGGCGGAACGGTTGTGGCCTGCGCGGCAATAACAGAACCTGCGAGTACTGACGCAAACGCAGAAATGAAAATCACCGAACGATTTTTTAAGCTAATCATAATTCCGTTCCCCATAACAATTCGGCACTGAACCAATTCCAGTCAGGCCTGACTTTTACTTTCTACCGTGTCCCCATAGTTCAAGGCTTCTATTGGCAGCCGTCATAATGGCTTGTCAAAAAAGCTCCAGCCCCACGCGGCCAAGGCGTCATCATATCCAACGCCTTAATAAGCCGAATGTTGCAGCAATTCGCATAAATCGTCCATGACAAGGCATGGACGATATGGGCACACAATTTCAAACCCGTCGCCGTTTGGGCAACAACAACAAGCCCAGGCTTGCCATTAGCATGAGGCTCAAGGCAGCCGGTTCCGGGGTCGGCACCGTCACTTTAACCGATCCCTGATGCGTCGGATTCACGGTGGCCGGAAATCCAAATTGCGGCAAGAAACTATAGCTTCGCACATAATAAGGCGCATTTTGCGGCACTGAATAGTGAAACGGCACCGCTCCGGATTGTTGGGCCCCGCCGAACAACTCACTGACAAATTCCTGATTGCTATCCACCTGCACCATCTGACCGCCGGAAATAAATTGCGGAACCGCTGTTTTGTTACCGCCTTCATTTACAACAAAAGTCGCCAGTTTCTCGTTAAGCACATTGGCTTCTTCCGGAGCAACTTCCCCTCCGGTTTGCGATGAATAGGCACTATTTCCTGAGTTGGAAAAGCTACCGCCATTATGCCCAATAGACCAGAATGACTTGGCGGTCAAACCAGAATTCACGAACGCCGCCGGGCCGTTTTCACTGAAGGTAATCACGCTGATAGTCGATGCGTGAATGGCCGAAGTTCCGGCGCAGGCCACGAGCACAGCCGCGGAACAGAAGCCAAGTAATGATAACTTCACATGTTGCATAAAACCTTCTCTCTTTCCATAAATATCCCGTCACCTGCCGGCCGATACCCCCTACAGGTATTTCAAACAATTCCGGCAAAGTTTCTCTACCAAGGCATCAGTCCAAACTGGCATTGGTGCTGTCTCCGCAATGCGGCGCAGAAACGACCACACCCGTCTGGCAGATGTTTCTCTAATAACCACAATAGAATCTCCGTTGATGCGGGTCAACAGAAATATTCAAAAATGTTTAATTTTTCATTTAAAATTACGGTTATCACACGTTGAAAACGTCCGATAATACGTTTTGCCGCTTTCTCAAGGAAGTTAATGCGATTTCGGGGCCAATATCATGATCATCCGGCGGCCCTCAAGTTTCGGGTCGCGTTCGGTTTTGCATACCTCTTCGAGGTCGGTGCGAATCTTATCCAGAATTCCTCGACCAAGGTCCACGTGAGCCATTTCACGGCCCCGAAACATAAGATTGAATTGGACCTTGTGGCCGTCTTCCAAAAATTTTCGGGCTTTGTTCATGGTTGTGTCACGATCATGAGCATCGATTTTAACACTGCGAATACGCAATTCCTTAAGCTGCGTAACGTGCGAACCAGCGTGGGATTTTTGCTCTTTTTTCCGCTGCTTATACTTCCACTTGCCGTAGTCCATGACGCGACAGACCGGCGGCTTATCCATGGGGGAAACTTCCACGAGATCCAATCCCGCTTCCCGCGCGAGGCGCAGAGCCTCAAGCAGCGGAATAATTCCCACTTGATCGTCGTTTTCGCTAATCAGGCGAACCGGAGAGATGCGAATCTGCTCGTTACAACGCAAACCGTGATGGCTAATAGTCAATGCTCCTGAAAACCCCTGCCGGCGGTCTTGAACCCACCAAGCATTCCATATCCGGGTATTTGTAACGTATTATAGCCCCGGAGTCAAAAGCGCTGTGTGGCTTTTTAATATTTTTTTCGGACGCGTTATAAACAAACCAGTGGCGGATACGTATAATAGTGGCTGTGTAAATGGCCATACCAAGCTGCCGGCGCGGCGTCGGCGGGCTGGTTATGTAAGCTAAGTATTGGCAAAGGAAGGCTTTATGAGTCAGTTTTTTAATTCTCCCGGTTCGGGTTACAACGATTCGCTGGTGCCGGGGGTGCGTTCGGACGCTCTGGAACAGCGACATTTCATGAGCCGGGTGTTTGGCTGGATGACAGTGGGGCTGCTGATTACGGGAATCGTGGCTTTACTGATTTCGGAAAACACCAAGTTTGTCGCCGGTCTGGCAAACGGCGGGTATTGGATTGTGTTCATTGCTCAATTCGGCTTGGTCATCTGGTTCGGTGCCGGACTCAACCGTATGAGTGCGGGATTGGCCACGCTGTTGTTTCTTGCGTATAGCGCCATGACGGGGCTGACATTTTCAATTCTTTTTCTGATCTATACGCAAGCCTCAATCGCGTCCACGTTTTTTATCACCGCCGGAACATTTGGGTCAATGGCTCTGTATGGTTACGTAACCAAACGTGATCTTACCAGTTTGGGACATTATGCGGGCATGGCTCTGTGGGGCGTTATTATCGCTATGGTTGCCAACTGGTTTCTGCACGTCAGCGGTTTGCAGGCGCTTATCAATGTGGTGGGCGTGCTGGTGTTCGTTGCCCTGACCGCGTACGACGTGCAAAAGGCCAAGTTTATGTATCTGGCCGGCCCGGACGGTTCGCAGATCAGTCAGAAGGCCGCTGTCAGTGCGGCATTTAATTTGTATCTCGATTTCATCAACTTGTTTATCTTCATGCTTATGATGTTCGGGAACCAGCGCGATTAACGCCCTGCAGGGCCACTATCGGCGCGGATGATCAACAGACCGGGGCTGGCTGAATAGCCAGCCCCTTTTTTTCGCCCAAACACCGGAAAATCAAAATCTTTTATTCCAACTTGCCGCGCAGCGCATCAACGGGTAATCTCAAGGACATGCAGAAGTACATGGCCGCTGACGACATCGCGCAGACCGTAAGGCAGATTTCACAACAGATTTTGACCGCCGGTGAGCTTATGGCGGCAGCGCCTCTGGCTTTGGTGGGCATACGCCGGCGCGGAGAAATACTGGCGCAGCGCATTGCTGCGGCGATTTATCATGAAACCGGGCGTAAGCTGGACGTGGGAGCCTTGGATATCACCATGTATCGTGATGATGTTGTGGGCAATCGTTCAATTATCATTCCCATGGGAACCGAAATGAATTTTCGAATTGATGATCGGCCGGTTCTGCTGCTGGATGATGTTCTGCATACGGGCCGCAGCGTGCGGGCGGCGCTGGATGCTCTGGTGGATTTTGGCCGTCCCCGGTTTATCCGCCTGGCGGTACTGGTGGATCGCGGGGGAAGAGAATATCCGATATCCGCCGATTTTGTCGGTCGCCGACTGGAAATTCCCGATGCATCCCGCGTGCGTGTGAGCTTAAAGCCCATTGATTCCGATGACGCCGTTTCTGTTGAATCGACAGCTTCAACCTCCGTAGGAGACAGCCGATGACGCAATCAACCACCTGGACCCGCCCGCATCTTCTGACATTGGAGTCGCTTTCGCGTGAAGAAATTTTCGCTGTTCTCGATACCGCGCAGGCGCTGAAGGAAGTGTCAACGCGCAGCATTAAGAAAGTTCCGGCATTACGCGGCAAAGTGGTGGTAAATCTGTTTTTTGAGGATTCCACACGCACCAGAACCAGCTTCCGCCTGGCGGCGCAGCGCATGAGCGCGGATGTCGTCGATTTTTCCGTTTCCACGAGTTCCGTGAGCAAGGGTGAAACGCTGGTGGATACCGCGCGCACCATTGTGGCCATGGGCGTTGACGCCATTATTATCCGGCATCGCAGCAGCGGCGCTCCGGACGTGCTGAGCAGACTCGTGCAATGCAGCGTTATTAATGCCGGCGATGGCAGCCATGAACATCCCACGCAGGGGTTACTGGATTTATTTACCATGCGGGAGGCGTGTGAACGGCGCGGGAAAAAAATCAGCGATCTGCACGTGGCCATTGTGGGCGATATTGCCAATTCACGCGTGGCGCGCAGTAATTTATGGGCGTTATCCAAGCTCGGAGCCAAAGTAACACTGGTCGGCCCCACCACACTTTGCCCATCAGCCTTTGCCGAATTTGGCGTGAAGGTTACACATGATCTGGACTCCATACTCGGTGAAGTGGATGTCATCAATATGTTACGCGTGCAATTTGAGCGGCTCACGAGTTCGGCCTTTCCCAGCGTAAGGGAATACAGCCGATATTTTGGCCTTAATGAGCAGCGATTAAAACGCTGTCGGAAGGATGTGCTGGTATTGCATCCCGGCCCCATGAACCGCGGACTGGAAATTACTAGCGCGGTGGCCGATGGTGAAAAATCCGCCGTTCTCCGGCAGGTAAGTAACGGCCTGGCCGTGCGAATGGCCGTGCTGTATCTATGCATCGGCGCGGGCAGTTTTCAAAATGCCGTATCGTGAAAGGAGGCGGTCAACCATGGGAAATCGAAGCATTACAGCGGTAAAGGGCTTTCTGGCCGGAGCCATGCACTGCGGAATCAAACAGTCCGGCAAGCCCGATCTTGCCATGCTGGTCAGTGAGGTTCCGGCAACAGCGGCCGCGGTATTCACGACCAATAAAGTGGTTGGCGCGCCGGTGGTTGTGGGACGGGAACATATTAAACGGGGCATCGCAAGCGCCTGCATTATTAACAGCGGATGCGCCAATGTCTGCACCGGCAAACGCGGCCTGATCGACGCACGGGAAATGTGCGAACGCAGCGCGGAGGTTCTTACCGGCCGCGGTATTACCATGCAAACCGGCGAAGTTCTTCCCTTCAGCACCGGTGTCATCGGGCATTTTCTGCCGATGGACAAAATTCGCACGGGCATTAACGCCCTGGCGTCGAACATCGGCAACAGCGAAGAGCACGGCGAAGCGTTTGCCAATGGTATTCTTACCACGGATCTCAAGATTAAAACCGCCTGCACTCAATTCAACCTCGGCAAACGCGCGATCACAATCGCCGGATGCTGCAAAGGCTCCGGCATGATTGCCCCGAATATGGCCACGATGCTGGCATATGTCGCAACCGATGCGGCCATCAGTCCGTCAAGCTTGCGCACCGCCGTATGGGATGTCACCGACAGTACATTTAATTGCGTGACCGTGGACCAGCACACCAGCACCAGCGATACATTTGCCGTTTTGGCCAATGGGCTGGCGGAAAATCCGCGTATCGAACTGGGCACGTCGGCCTGGCGGAGTTTTTCGCGCGCGTTGGAAAGTGTGTGCGATTCACTGGCCCGGCAAATTGCCGCCGATGGCGAGGGGGCCACCAAACTGGTTGTTATACATGTTACCGGTGCCGCAACCGATGCCGACGCGCGACGGGCGGCCATGGCCATTGCCAACAGCCCGCTGGTGAAAACAGCCATTCACGGCGGCGATCCCAATTGGGGACGCTTTGTCAGTGCCGCCGGATACAGTGGTGCCGCGATGAATCCGGATAAAGCACACTGTCAGGTGGGAAAAATATCCGTCTTTCGCAATGGCCGTCCGACGGACATTGCATTGGCGGATGTTCAAGCGGTCATGCAGCAGCACGATGTTCACATTACGCTGAACCTCGGAGCCGGCGGTAAAGGCACCTGCCGGGTGTACACCTGCGACTTGTCGCGCGAATACATCACGATCAACGCCGACTATCACACATAAATTACCTGCCCACCCAGCGCAGGCGGTAGATGCACCCATTGGAATCAGAACTGAAAATCACGGAACCGTCGGTATCTTCCAGACAGTTCACGGGACGCGCCAGCACCTTGGTACCATGATCTCCCAGCGTAGAAACCATGATTTCCGAGCCATAGGGCTTTCCGGTCCACGGATCGAATTTAATTAATTGCAGGCGATACCCCGTAAGTTTTACGCTATCCCAGGAACCGTGGCAGCATACCAGCGCATCGCCCATGCGGGCACCGTGAAATTTGTTGTCGGTAAAAAATAAAAAGCTGATGGTGCTCCAATGGGCACCCAGATCATACGCCGGAACCACTGTTTCCGAAGCCAGTTTGATAATATTGGGATGCCCGGTTTTTTCATACATTTTTACATATTCATAGCGCGGAATATCGTTTCCGGTAATAAACGGATGACCATAAAACTTACCGCGGATGTAATGATTGAACTCCTCCGGCGGATTGTGATCCGTAATCGGCTGATCCGGCCACTTCTCACCCAAAGGATGACCAAACTGGTCGCTGCCCTCATCACAGCCCCACAACTCATGCGTACCGGGGCGGAAAAGCAGCTTTTCGGTATTACGAATACCGGTGCACCAGAGCGTTTTACCTGAACCGTCATGGTTATAACGCCAGATTTTCTCCCGGTCGGTTTTCATAATATCCGCGGCATGATGCCATGGATCAATGTTGCTCTGATCGCCCACGCTGGTGTAAAAATGCTTCTTTGTCACCAGCAGGCTGCGGAACCAGTGTGCTCCGCCATGCGGCAAACCACTTAGAATGGTGGTTACTTTTCCGGCTTTGGTCTGTGTGCCGTCATCCGGCGTTTTGTATACGCCTGCGCTGGTGGCAAACCAGAGCCAACCATCTCGATATGCCATCGCCTGAACCAGACGATACCCGGTTAAAAATGTATGCCTTTGGGTGTATTGCCCCTTGCTGTTTTCATTGCTTAAGACCAGAATCTTTCCCGGCCCGGGTTCGCTGACAAAAAGCCTGCCATGATTGTCGTATTGAAGAAATCGACAGTTGGCAATTCCGCGCGCCACCAGGGTTACGCGATATCCGGGACGGACCGTGAATGGCGGAACTCCCGGACCCACGGTGCCATCGGCTGCGGCAGCCATCGGAAGCGCCAACGCCAAAACAGTTAAAACACAATACCGCGCCATGTACCTGCTGAACCTGAGCATTGCAGTCTCCTGTATTGAACCATGTCAATATGCTGCCCGAAGTTCAGTGACGCGTCAAATAAATGTAATTTTCCTGGCCGCAAACGCGCACATGCGCAAGAGCATGATGCCATGCCGAAATCGCGAAATATTGGTCTCTCCGTATGTGCGCTGTTTGTAGTGCACGGGTATGTCCATAATCTTCAGATTCAACCGGGCGGCACCAAACAGCAGATCAAAATCGCCGAACGGGTCAAAATCTCCAAAATAGTCGCGATTGGCGGCAATGCGGAGATAATCCGAACGCCGCAACACTTTGGTTCCGCATAGCGTATCGCGCAGGCGCTGTCCCAGGAGAAAGGTAAATATGATTCCAAACGATTTATTGGCAATCATGTTCAGGAACCGCATGGCCTGATCCTCCATGGGATAAATCAGGCGGGACCCGTTGGCGAATTCACAATGATTCTGATCAATGGCATGAACAAACCGCGGCAACTCCTCGGGCGGCACGGACAAATCCCCGTCCAGAATCATGAGAATATCACCGGTGGCGGCGGCAAAGCCCATCCGCACGGCGTCCCCTTTTCCGCGCCCCGTCTGCTTCATGGCCGATAGTTTCATGGGGCCGTTATATGCTTCAACCGCCCGCTTAACCGCCGCCCAGGTATCATCGGTGCTGTTGCCTTCAACAAAAATAAGTTCCTGCTTCTCGGCCATCATGGGAATCCGCCGGATCAACGCATCGATATTTCCCGCTTCATTGCGCACCGGCACAACCACACTTACCGAAGCGGTCCGGGCCGGTGGCGGCGGCGGCGCCACATTCATGGGGCGGGCAATCGTCAGCAGCGACAAGCCCAGGTGCCGGATCCCGGGCAATGGCGCGATCCACCGATTCATCGCGTTGCTTACAACCGGAATTCCCAGCGGAGCGATAATTGCAGGCGTTTGCCGCACCACCTGCATGCCTCCCTGCACGAGAAGATTTTCCAGTTCGTCGCGGGGCAGCCAGTTTTCGTCCGGCGTAACGAATTTGCGGCCCAGCAGTTCCGCTGCGCCAAGTACGGGAGTCCACAGACGACTGCAGGTGCAGAAGATAATGCGGGTACGATCATGACAAACCTGCCGGATTGCGTTTAACACCGTGTGCAGATCGTATATTTCCTGCAACACGCCGTTGCAGACAACATAGTCAAACCGGGGCAGGTCCAGTGCGGCAATATCTTCAATGGCGGTTTCATGAAAATTCAGATGCGGATGCCTCTGCCGGGCTTCTTCCACCGCAACCGAATCAATATCCAATCCCACGCCCATTGCCGGAGCAAGCGATGCGAGCAGATCTCCATTGCCACATCCAATTTCCAGGACACTGCATCCGGGTAAAACATGGTTGGCAATAAGCGTATGTACGGTGTCATGAAAATATTGGTTGCGCTTATGACTTAGCGCCAACTGCGGATGATATTTCTGCCGATATTCGCGCAGCGCCAGCCGGTGCCGCATATCCGGCGAGATCGGGTCCGCAGTGTGGGAAGCGTTGGAAATGGAAAGGTCATCAGACACACTTCACCCGCCGTGCCGTTTGTGGAGTCCTGCTGTCGCTTTGCACGAACGCCGCTTTACGCCTGCGGAGCCGCCTGCTCACCGGTTGATTCAGCAGTTGGAGCCGGCTGTACTTGCGCTGCCATCGAAGCGCGAATTTCATCCTGCTCGCGTTTCCACTGTGCTTCATCAATTTCAAGCGTCTTGCACTGCTCCACCACGCGGTCGAGAACCTTGCGTTGCAGTAAATCAGCGCGGATCGCTTCCAACTGCCCTGATTTACTCATGCGGCTTAGCAGCAATTCCGGTCGCACACCGTTCATATCCGCAATCATCGCCACTTCGGCATTGACTTCTTCGTTCTGTACATCCACGCCGAATTTTTCAGCCAGACGCATCACAATGGCATCGAGCTTGGCACGCGGCTGGGAAGCCGCACGCATGCGATCGACCATATCGGCGGTAATATCCGGATTGTGACCGGACTGCGCGGCTTGCTGCATGACATTCTGCGCCAATTGGGCGGTGGCACGGGAAATCAGAGACGGTGGAATGTCAATTTGCACCACTTCACGAAGTTTTTCAGCGGCCTGTTCCCGCAGCAATCGGGCCGCTTCGCTCTTTAAGCGATCTTCAATGGCCCGGCGCATCGAATCATTAAGATCTTCCAAGCCGTCAAATCCATTGGCTTTGGCGAGATCTTCCGTCAGTTCCGGCTTCACGTGCCGCATGATATGCGAGATGTGAAAGTTGACCGTCGCCTTCTGCCCCCGCAGGTCTTCGCGTTTGAATGTTTCGGGCAGGGTAACCGCAACGCGTACGGTATCTCCAATCTTAGCGCCGCGTAGATGACCGTCAAACCCTTCGATTTCAATGCCGTCAACATTGTATTGCGGCGATAAACGAATATGACTATCGGACAATTTCGAAATCACCGCGTCCGCTTGATCGACAATGCTGATGTCTGTACTGATCTGATCGCCAAGTTCTCCGATCTCAGGCACTTCCTGCAATTCCGACAGATTGCCCCGCAAATGCTCCTTGGCAAGATTCATGCGTTCTTCCGTTACCTCCAGCGCGGGCTTTTTCAATTCAACCGCGGAAAGATCGGGCAGAGAAAATTCGGGCAGCACTTCAAATTCAACGGAGAATTTCATGGCGCCATTTTCCGGAACCTCGGGCATGTCCGGAACAAATTTCGGTTCGCTCAAAGGCTGAAGGCCGTTTTGCTCAATTGCTTCGGATAAGGATTCGGAAACAATCTGCGAACGAACATCATTGACAATATCCGTCTTAAATCGCTTTTCCAATAAGCGTCGTGGAACGCGACCTTTACGAAATCCTGGAAGCGCGGCATCTTGCACCAGCGTTTTCAGTACGGTGTCATATTTTCCTTTGATCCGTGACTCCGGAATATTAACATTCACCCTGCGAATCACGCTGCTGGGTTCTTCCACTTGAATTTCCAGCGGTTCGCCTTCGTTTGTCACACTGGTGCCGCTTTGGATTGTGTCTTCCATGTTTTTCTCCGCGTAAAAGTTTGTCATATCCCGATTTCAGAACAAAATGTCTGAAACACAGTCTGACCAGTTATCAACTCTATTAACGTATCTGTTGGCTCGAAGGATTTTGCCCGGAATCGAAAGATGGAAAGAAAGTCATGGCAACTCGTGCCATCCGTTGTTTTCAGAAATCTCAGCATCACGTATTCATTGCATGCGCAGTTTTCGCCGTTCCGATCAAATACGCATGAATGATTGAATTCCGCATGTTGCGAATGAACTGTGCCGATAAAACCCTGAAAACCCCTTATTTTTCCATCGCGACCAACGCCTGGCAACTGTGCACACCGGTACCTCGCGAGGCAACAGATACCCATCGGCCTACACCGATGAGTCACAGAACTATATGCGAATTTGCGATTTGCTGCAACCATCAAGGCATCGAGTTCGTACGTGACACTTTCTGCCGAACGCGCAGGGCCAAAGGTGTGTGTCCCGCCGGCCATCGGAACGGATCGAAGAAGGCTGGCAGCCCCGCGGGATCGACCGATAAAAAAGTAGGCGAGCGCCATAGGGAGGCTCGCCTACCGGAGGGGAGAGAAGGCAAAATAAAAAACCCAAATACGCGCGAAGAAACTTAAAGGACTGGTCTCTCTCGCACTACACAGTAAAACTATAAACCCGATTAGCCCGGGTTGCAAGATTTTATGGGATTTTTTTCCGGACAGTTCGAACGGTGCAATTTCACTGCCGGCCGATTGCCGCAATGTCCGCGCGCGGATACGCTGAAGCTACTGGAATTGCCGCTTTTGCGGTGACGGTATCCTTTCCGTCGCCGCTCCGGCGTTATGTAAGAGGAACATCAGCCGGTAAATCCGGGGTGTTCATACAGGAGATGGCACATTTGATTATTACCATTGACGGGCCGGCCGGATCGGGAAAATCCGCAACTGCGGAACTACTGGCGCAACGGCTGAATATTCCGCACCTCGATACCGGGGCGATGTACCGGGCCGTTGCTCTAAAAGCATTGCAAAACGGAATTTCCGAGGCAAATCCGGATCAGAATCGCATTGCCCAACTGGCGGAGCATATCGACCTGGATTTTGACTGGAGTACCCATCCGGCGAGAATTTTATTGGATAAATGCGATGTTTCCAACGACATTCGCAAGCCCGAAGTTACCGCGATTGTGCATTTGCCGGCGGATAATAAGATCGTACGAGCGGAACTGGTGCGGCAGCAACGGCTGATTGCCGCTCACGCCGGTTCGCTGGTGACGGAAGGCCGTGATCAGGGAACACTGGTATTTCCGGATGCGGATTACAAATTTTACCTCGATGCGGATATAAAAGAACGCACGCGCAGGCGCCTGGCGGAACTGACGGACAAGGGAATCGCCGCGGATCCGGATGCTCTGCTTGCGGATATGCAAGCCCGGGATCAACGGGATAAAAGCCGTGGCGTCGGCGCACTATTACTGGCTGGCGATGCCATCGTACTGGATACCACCGCATTGACGCTGCCGCAGGTTGTTGACGCGATGGTAAAGATCATAGGAAGCAGGAAAAATGGATAACACCGCCCCACCCGAATCGCCGCACCAACCGGACGAATCACCTCCAGTGGTTCCGGCGCAAGATTCTGCTGATTCCGTTAAACCGCCAGCCGATCAGAAGCGTGTGGAATATGTTTACCGGGGCGAAGGCAGCGGCTGGGTGCAGGTATGTTTATGGACGCTGGGCAGGGTCTTTTTGCAGTTCTTCAGCGTGCTGTGCTTTCATGTGCGGGTAGCCGGGCGGGAAAACGTCCCGGCCAAAGGTGCGGCTCTGCTGGTAACCAATCATCAAAGCATGCTGGATCCGTGGATGATCGGCATTGCGCTTCGCCGACAGATTCATTTCATGGCACGCGAGAGCCTCTTTAAAGGCGGCATCGGACAATATATTATTGAAACCACCAACGCATTTCCCGTGCGGCGGGGACGGGCGGATTCCACCGCCGTGCGCGAAGCCATACGGCGACTTCAATGCGGGTATCTGCTGAATGTATTTCCTGAAGCCACACGTACGTCAGACGGCACCATCGGACCAATAGCCGCCGGTGTGGCAATTATTGTGCATCGGGCCAAGGTGCCGGTCATTCCAGTGGTTATTGACGGTGCTTTTGAGGCATGGCCGCGCGATCGCAAATTTTTCCGCCATTCCGGAATCCGCGTGCGCTATGGCAAGCCAATTCCGTACGAGGAACTGGCAAATTTATCCGCTGATGAAATTTCCGTGCGTATCCGTCGGGAAATGATTGAACTTCAGAAGAAGCTCAAATCGGCGCATGCCGCCGCATCCGAGGCAAGATTTCTGGCCGATCTTCAGGCCGGGAGAAAAAGGCTCGTGGTATCCAACGAGTTATCAGCCTGAATCCGGGAATGAAGTTCCCGCCGCATCCGTCCTGCTGCCTGGCAACAACGTTATTGTCATTACTTACAGCAGACCAAGTTGCAACAAAGCGGCATCGGACATGCGGTCCTTACTCCACGCCGGCTCCCATACCAGATTAACTTTCGCCGTTTTTACATCTTCCACGCTTTCCACCGCCTGCTGAACAGCCGGCGGCATGGAACCCGCCACGGGACATCCGGGGGCAGTCAACGTCATGTCAACGGTAACTTCCTTTTCTGCAGATATGTCAATTCGATAAATCAAACCGAGATCATAAATGTTAACCGGGATTTCCGGATCAAAAATCGTCCGCAACTTTTCCACGATGGATGCTTCCAGTGCCTTGTTCTGCAATGCATCGGTAATGGTGGTACCAGTCAGCGGCTCTGTTGCGCCGGGACTTGCCGGGGCGGCGGACGAGGTCGTACCCGGGGCGGAGGCATTGACCGGCAGTTTGACGGCATGCGGATTTTTGAAGACAAATCCGCGACCGGCGGAGGTATCGCGAAAATCAATTTCCGTGCCGTCCAAACTCGGAAAACTCATCGGGTCGGCAACGATGGTAATGTCCAGCGACTGCCCCACCACATCATCCTCGTGCCGAACCTCGGTCAGGTCCAGCAGATAATTAAATCCTTGCGCATTGCGGCCTTTAATTCCAACGCGCAAAACCGCCTTGTCACCCATCCCCTGGTCTTTGAGAATCTTTTTAATTTCCGCGGCGGCTATTTCAGTTAATGTAATAGGCATGGAATTTCCTTTTTGCTTTTTTTAATTCAGAAGTCAGAATGGCCATGACTCAATGACCGGACAATTGAGGCACCAT
>JAJZJL010000044.1 GCA_021810145.1 Planctomycetota bacterium
CGGGAAGCGGCGCTGCCGCATGCGCGGAACTCTCCCGATTCAAACACCTGTGCCCGCCACTTTATGACGCCCGCCGAGCGATGCCGCGAAAACGCCCTATTGCAAAAGCCGTGCCGGACGCTACTGGGTGGAAACCCGCGGCCGTCTTCGCGAGTGGGGCGTCGATAACTTTCGCATTACGGCCGCGGCCGACGGCCATTGAATGCCTTCCCGATATCCATCGGAACTGCGGGACTGCGATGTCTCATTACCATTGCCGCCGCAATGCACCTGAAATGCAGTCCCGATGGCAATCGGGGTGGAAACCCGCGGCCGTCTTCGCGAATGGGGGCATCGATAACATTCGGATCAGGGGCGGCAGCGACTGATTTTTCTCCAGCCGCATTTGCTCTCCTCTCTCCTGTCTCCAAACTCCTGCTCTATTTTGCCTGCGGTAAAAATGCGCCCGGCGGGAGTCGAACCTGCCAGAATGAGTATCGCCCAGATTTCATCGACAATTTCGCATGGTGCAAAATGGTTTGACTGCCAGCCCGCAACAGGGTAAGGAGTTGGTAGATTTGGTTGAAAATCGGTCAACTCTACCGGTGAAGGTCAAACATGCCACCTTAGCGGTGGTAACGGTATCTTGAAAGAAATCGCCTATCGATGGACTGCTGTCCGCCGTCCTCAATTGTCTAATGGTGGCTCCTCATCGAGACATCAGGAATTAAACGGTATCCGTCTCCTCTTGGCCCTCAAATATATTTGGACCATCTCCCAATTGGTGACTGCGAATCGTAATGTAATATATCAGTTACAGCAGAAGTCCGGTGCACCTGGCTACTGATGGAACGGAATCATATTCCGAGTTGGCGTACCGTTTTGGGATAGAATCGTATTATTGAGTCATGTATTTCATGTATGTTTTTAATACTTACAGTTGTAATTACATTTTTCATATTGTATGGTAACGGATATATTTGTTGATCTTTTGCAGGTAAGTGGACTTAAGAATTTAAAATCTTCCGGTTCCAAGCGATGCGAAATACGGTGTTATGACGAGAATTGACCAGCAAGCGAATTATAGACCACGATTTGATTGTCTGCTGTATGGAGGTGATTACAATCCGGAACAGTGGATGAATTATGCTGGGGTGTGGGAGCAGGACATGCGACTGATGCGGCTGGCAAACGTCAATACCGTCAGTATCGGCATTTTTTCATGGGCAGAGCTGGAACCCAGTGAGGGTTTCTATACTTTCGATTGGCTGGACCGTGTATTTGAAAAACTGGCGGCCAATGGCCGGCGCATTATTCTCGCCACGCCGAGCGGTGGCAAACCAAATTGGCTGGCCGCACGTTACCCGGAAGTACGTCGTGTCAACGAACAGGGCATGCGCGAGCCGCAGCGAGGACGGCATAATCACTGCATCACTTCGCCGATCTACCGTAAAAAGATAACGGAAATAAATACGCTCCTGGCACAACGCTACGGCGCGCATCCAGCGCTGCTGCTTTGGCACATCGGCAATGAATTCACCGGATATTGCTATTGTGACTTATGCATGGCGGCATTCCGACTCTGGCTCCGAAACAAATATGGCACTTTGGAGAAACTGAATCATGCGTGGTGGGCAACATTCTGGAGTCATCGGTTTACCTCGTGGGATCAGGTAAATTGTATCGATCCGAATATTCACGGGATGATCTTGGATTGGCGGCGGTTTATGACGAGCCAGGTCATCGACTTTATTGCGGTGGAATGTGAACCCTTGCGCCGTCATGCACCGCATATTCCGGCGACCACCAATTTCATTGGTCTGATTGATTTTGATGAGGCTTATGACTACTCCAAGATTGCACAATCCATGGATATTGCCAGTTGGGACAGCTATCCGTTCTGGCATAATCGGTCGCCGTCCGAAGGCGGTGATGCTTCGGTGGCCTGTGATACCGCGTTTGTGCATGATCTCACGCGAGCTATGAAGCCCGATCGTTCATGGTTATTGATGGAAACCACCCCCAGCGCCCAGAATTGGACACCCGTTTCACGCCTGCGGCGGCCGGGAATGCTGCGACTCAACGGTTTGCAGGCGGTAGCGCATGGATCTGACTCTGTGCTGTATTTTCAATGGCGCAAAAGCCGCGGCGGTTGCGAGAAATTCCATGGCGCGGTGGTGGATCACGCCGGCCATGAGCATACTCGTGTGTTTCAGGATGTGACGGCGCTGGGGGCGGAGCTTGGCAAGCTCTCCAGTGTTGCGGGTTCACTGATTCGACCGCGAGCGGCCGTCATATATGACTGGGAAAATCGTTGGGCGATTGATGCGGCATTGGGGCCGCGTAATGTCAACAAGGATTATCTGCCGACTTGCCGGGCGCATTATCGGGAATTCTGGCGGCGGGGCGTCGCGGTGGATGTAATATCTTCAATTGCGAATCTGGAACCATATCGGATTGTCGTCGCACCGATGCTCTATATGTTACGTCCGGGTGTGGCGGAAAACATTGCGAGATTTGTAAATGCAGGCGGAACATTTGTCGCCACATACATGACGGGTATCGCCGATGAGAATGACCTGTGCTTCCTCGGTGGATTCCCCGGCCCATTGAAAGAGGTTCTCGGTATATGGGTTGAAGAAACCGATGTCCTTAACGATTTCGACCGGCAAACGGTTGTGGCCGGAGAGAATGCGTTGGAACTGGGCCTTTCTGGCCATTATGCGGCACAGCATTATGTCGATTTGTTGCATCTGCGCGGCTCCGAAGCACTGGCGTATTATAGCGACGAATTTGTTGCCGGAAGACCGGCGGTGACGCGGAATCGGTATGGTGGAGGTATCGCCTATTATGTGGCTTCGCGCAATGATGCTCATTTTCTCTCTGATTTTCTGGGCGGTGTTATCCGTGAAGCGGGAATCAAGTCGGCGGCGGGTTTGCCGGCCTTCCATCCACTGCCACACGGACTGAGCATGCAGGTGCGCACAGACGGAAAGACAGATACGCTGTTTGTTATGAACTTTTCGGATGTTGAGAGGCAGGCACCTATTGGAAAAGGCTTTTTGAATGTGAATGGCGAGACGGTTCCTGAAGTGGTAAAGATTTCCGGTTATACGACTTGCATTTTCTTCCGAACCGGTGATACCGTATAAGGTTCGCAAGCTTATTATTTGGTCATCAATAGGCAAAACGAGAATTTTGTGGAGGCTAAAAAATATTATCGGACGTCTTAATGTACTAAGATTGTAATAAATCTTGATTATTTATGTAACATGTAATATTATGCAATTTATGGTGAAGGCATTAAGTCAAGCGTTGTTAGCGGATAAATTAAATCTTGCGGCCCCTACTGTATCGCGGGCGTTACGTGGACATCCGGGCATCAACCCGGATACGCGGAAACGCGTTCTGGCCATGGCAGAGAAATTGGGGTACAACCTGGCTCCCCGGCGTCCAAGACGCGATTCCAGTAAACATATGGCGTTGGGTGTTCTGATTCAAAGCCCGATGGGCAGTTGGGCTCAGGCGAATTATCTGGTCGGCCTTAGCAGCAGCGCAGCTAGACTGAACGTCTCGCTGATATTGCATCATGTGGTACCCGATGAATGTGAGAAAATTCTGGATCATGCGTACCAGCCGCCAGCGATGCGCGATGGTTCAATGAAAGGCTTATGCCTGATTTATCGCTGGCCGGAACGGGTGGTTGAGCAATTGGCCCGAAAGTTCGCATGCGTTTCAATTATTCACCGATATCCCAATGCGGCAATTGATCTTATTGATATGGATCACCGCGGCGGAATGCTGATGTTGGCGGAACATCTGCGCAAACTGGGCCACAAAAAGATTGGCTTTTTTGGCCTGAATGATCAGGTTAGCTGGTCATGGACGCGCTACATCGGTTATGTCGAGGCAATGTTAAAGTTCGGCCTTCCCCTGAATCCGGATTGGGCCATCAGAGTGCCCGAGGCCAATTTAGAGGACCGGACGCAATCATGGAACGCCATGACTCCGGCTGCGATCAAATTGGCCCGGCAGGGTGTAACCGCCTGGATGGCCGCCAGCGAATGGGCCGGTCATATTCTCGCTCGTGCGTTCATGGAAGCCGGTTTGAAGGTGCCTCAGGACGTTTCAGTCACCGGTTTTGATAATACCGATACAAGTGTGTCACTGGAACCGCGTTTAACCAGTACCAGTGTTCCTGTCGTGGCGATGGGATCGGAGGCCTTGGTGCGGCTCAAAAATCGTATCGAAGAGCCAGATTCGCCCATTCGGTGCAATATGTTTTTTTGCAACTTGGTTACCAAGGGGTCCACGGGGCCGGCGGTTTAACCTACCAAGGTTCTGGGTGCATCGCAGTCACAACCATAGTCTGGCCTTAAAATAGCGAAAAAGTTTTATATCCATTTCGTGAGAAGTTGCGACCAGGTCGGGCAACCGTTTTTGCATAGATGATTGCAATGGCGGCGATGTCTAACAACGATGCGATTGGTCGAGTTGAAATCGTGCCGAGATCAGTGGAAATAATAGCCGGTGGACAACCTCCGATTCGCCGAAGTCTGAAATAGGAAATCACCGGCCTGTGGCGTTCAAATTGCGGATATCAGATTCAATCAAAAAGGGCGATGTATTCGCATCTTGAGCGCCGAACGTCAACGCAGTCGTACGTACCGAAATGCAAAATTGAGTCCTGGTCGATCATTTGTGTACTTGCATATATCTCCATGTGCCGTCGTTTGAAAGCCGCAGGGTTCCGTGCGTGTGCGGCAGATTCAAGACTATTGTTGAGCTATTCGCCTGCTGCGTCACATGAATTCCGGCCGCCAGACTGGCCGCATGATCGTCCGGTCGATGTGGCACAATAACCGTGACAAAGCAAAACCGCCGGCCCGCCCGCACGGTTTGCCTGGCATACGCGGTCCAACAGTGCTTAATCTGCCAGGCCGCGGTCACCTGATCGCCAAACGTCCGACCTTTAGCAGGTGCGAACCAGACCAGCATGCGTTGATCACCGGCGGTCGTATCCAGCCAGTTACCATCGGTTCTGGGCGCAACATGCGGGCCAAGATGCCAAATCGGTCCTGCAATCATTCCATTAGCCAGCGGTCCGGGCCTCAGCACATCCCGCACAACCAATACCCCATGCCCGGTAACAACCATTTGCCGCAGCAGCGTTGTATTTGGCGTGAACCAGTCGGTATAACGCATCAATCCATACTGTATACCATCTTTATGCTCCACCTTTGCCTGCGTCAGGTTCGCGGCCAACTGGGCCAATTGGGCATGAATCCATACACCGCCCGGCCGACCCTTGAAAACAATGATCAAAGGCCGCACACTGATGTGATTATTGGAGAACTTCCACCAGATTCTGAGAATGGGGAATTTCCGGTCATTGAATGTTTGCGTAAAGCCTGTCTTCGTCAGATACAAGGCACCCTGCCGCGGCAGTGCCCAAGACAGGCACGGTTTGTCATGCGGCCCGATGGCTTTGATGGCAGGAAGTCTTGGCCATCCACGTGAACTTTGGCATGAATCAAGAACTATCTTGGCATTGTTTGCGCCGCGCAGTGATATTCCTCCCAGAGAGAAAACAACGCCGCCTTTCGGCACGTTAACGCGTAACGCAATGGATCCGCCGATGGTTCTTTCATTCGGACCTCCGCCCTGCGGGATGCCCAGAAGTTTAGTGGGAATATCCAACTGATTCCAGTGATCGGCGGGATAACGTCCGGGAATGATCGGGAAACTTTGCCCGGCCGGTCGCATCATAACCAAGTCGACATTCGATGGGCCGCGATTATTATAACCCATTGTGGTCAGCAGGGGCAGATTATTATATTCGTAATAATCAATAGCACCCATCTGGCTGTAGTGAGCGTGGTAACTTCGGACAAACAAGTCTGCCAGTAGAAATGGCGCGCTCGGCTGGCGGGATGGCGCGAGAATCAATTTGTCCAAAGCCGAGTGGTTGTGCCGCGTGCGGCGCGTCAATATCTGTGAACCGATTTTCGGTGTAACTGGCTTGATGGCACGATCAGTCCATTTGGCAGCATAGCCTAATGCGAACAGATCGGCGGTGTTGCCATAGGCGTTTCCCAGCGGTGCCCATTTGGCACCCCATGCCGCCATGCGCTGGGCTGCCCAGCAGTAGCTCGGATCGTGATACGTTTTTGCCGCCCGCTCAAAGGCCGCTACGTAATAGGACCAGAGATTCGACATCGGCCAGTTAATCTGGCGGTCGGGGCTGCCGGAATCACCGTAGGGCGGCATAAAGCCAGCGGGGCTGACCTGATCCCGTAACCGTGTGAACATGGCTCGAATACCTGGCTCATGGAGGACCTGGGGTCTATGCAACAGATCAGAGAGCTCAAACGTTCCCCACAAATCAAAGAGATAATAATTCGTGGCGTCTTCGGTGACGTCCTGTTGTTTTGCCAATAAATCATAGATATGTTGAGCGTAACGATGCCACATTTTGGCATTCGGCGCCTCAGGCCATGTCTGTGCCGCCAATTCCAGGCCGCAAGACCGCCAGATGGTCTGGTTAAACAGGTCATCCCAGTCCCCCACAACAAAGCCATGCGATACAAATGCCCCAACTCGCCTTTTGAATTGCGGTGTAACGAATCCACCCGCCACAAGGCTGCGATATGCACTGGTGAACGGGAGGAAGAAGAAAAAATCGCCGGTCTTTTTGCCGGCCATGAAATGGACAATAGCTTTTATTCGCATCAAGGCCCGTTGGGCATACCAGGTCTTGCCGGTCCAGTGGTAAGCCATCATTTCATCGGCCGCACAGTAAGCGGCGTCATGAATATGCCCAACATTGATAAATGCGGTCGCTGGCTTTTTGTATTGTCGTGCTTCCATGTAATTCAATCGGGCCAGTACATATTGGCGAAAATGCAGCGGTACTGATTGTACCATCGCGGCGTTGTTAGCTGCGTTTGCCGACCGTGTGGAAGAGAACATCATTAGTGCGAATGTGATGAACGGGAGTATACGTTGGAGAGACGACCTATTGCTTTTCATCTGTAAGAGACCCTATACATACATTAATGTACAATAAAGTGCATAATATCTTAATTGTGCAATGGAGGCAACATATTTTGGCTATTATCAGTAAAGGTTAAGAAAACCGACAGTAAGTATTAGGGCGTCTGTGATTACGGATAAAGCTTCTTCTTTATGATTTGGCCTCTCGCGGCAGGATTAAGCATAAATGCTGTCTAATTCTCTTGCCCCATATCGTTGCGCTGTCGTTAACTTCATTTTTATGCAATGCAACGCCTGATCCTTTTGTATTGGCGTGATTTGGATTGTCTTCATTCCATGCGGTGAAACGGTTGGTTGTGCCTGGATGTATGTCGAGATTATTGCCGATGAATCGACACTCAGCGATGGCGTTTCCTTAATCAATGCGAACGCGAATACCTGCACATTGGCAACCAAGCACGATTTGGCGATCAGTGGCGAGTCTGACAACATTAAATAGCCGATTATCGCGTCTTCAAATCCGTTGCCGGGACACACATCGCCTTTTTATTTTCTGATGGCCCGTTACCCTGATCCACCCCGACCTCCGGGCAAAGAAATGTTCGTGAATGCGGTGGTTAAAGGCCATGGATTTGCACCTGCAAGAAGAAAATAATACATCGGTGTTCGCTATGCGACTCAACGCCATTTACATAACCTGGAACGCCCTGAAGGCTTTGTCGATGGTGACGATTGGCGGATTGCTCCGAGCACGGCACAATGGGAAATTAGCATCGCCGCCAACCCTTCTGGCGGTGTGACAAATTGGATTCACGACTATATGGTGACCTTGGGAGATTGGTACGAATGTCCTCTCTCAGCTGCACCACATGATGTGGGCGATGGTGCTGTGAAGTTTGTGAGAATGGTGATTTGACGAATGATAAAGCCAATTTCATTATCGGTTACAAACGGGGCGAGCCTGGGATTTCCACTGGGGGCGATTTGCTGGATGGCTTGGATGTGGAGGTGGGGCTGTCCCGCCGTGCGAGGGGCCAGCTTGCGGAGGTTAATATTGATGAATTGCAATATGGTAATACTTACGGCGACATAACCAATGTTATTGGTGCTGGAGTGGGCGCGTTTGCTTTGATCGGTCCGCAAGTAAGGCGTGGCTGGTGTTACTGAACGCTGCCACTGTATGCAAAATGTGTAGATGTCGACATGAGATGTCTGACGCATCCCACGTCATATATGAAAGTAATGTAAGCCAAGTCAGTCCATTTTCATGACGGGGCCCAATAATGAGCAACGGTTCAGAGTCAAGGAGTACACAGATAAGTTGAGAATGTCATGATTGTGAGTGATTGGCACAATAGTACATAATAGTACATAATAATGCGATAAAATACATTTAGTAAAAACATAAAAATTCTTGACAAGCCATCGAATATGTTGTAACATCTTCATTGTAGAACGTCTGTTGCAAACTACTGATGCAGATACACAGTCGGTGGCATTCGGTGGCTTTAGAAATGGAGCGAAAAAATGAAATCTACTTCGCCTGCTGGATCGACTCGTGCCGTCAGGTTATGCACATATAAAGATGGCGCAACGGGCTTCACGCTTGTTGAATTACTGGTGGTCATTTCAATCATTGCAATTTTGATTTCGCTTTTGTTGCCGGCGCTGGAGAATGCCAGGCAGGTTGCGTTGGCGATTGATTGCGGCAACAACGAGCGGCAAATCGGATTGACGATGGCGGAGTATACAACCGCGTATGGATATTTTCCGCAGTTTACATGTCATTATGCCAACAGTTGGTCGCAAACGCTTGGGAAAGATGCCGGCCAGTGGGATGATACTCTGTTTCTGCATGGTAAAGATCCGGAAACAGTTGCTGGATGCTCTAATCCCGCTAAAGCTGCCGTATCGCCGATACCAATTCTGAAGTGCCCGGCTCAGCCTCTTAACGGAGAATGGTCATCTGGTGCTTATCCCGAATTTCAGGAATCCTATGAACCCAATGGGTATATCAGCGAAGGCGGTGCGCCGGTGTTCAGTACAGTAGGAGAACGATACTATAGTAGCGGGTGGCATACGATCACGAATGCAAAGTGGTCGAACGCCAATATGCTGAACAATCCGAGCGGAAAAATCATGATCGCCGAGGTATGGCGAAAGTATAATTTGATTGGCCGCGGCGCAGTGCCATCCACGCCCAACCTGCTGTATACACCGTTTCACCCAGCCAACGTGCCATTTCAAAATAGCCCGGTGCCCACTGAGGTAGTGGCACCATCCACCCAGCATGGCAACTACCTGTTTTTTGATGGTCACGTGGAATATCTCGCGGTCGGTACGGCGATGTCCAGTATCAAGGAGGGATCGCAATACTATTACCCATATTGGGAGGCAAATGATGCTCACTACGACATCATTTGGCCGTGATATAGAGTGCTTGTAAAGTCCGATGGGGGCGACGTTGGATTGAGTGACCATAAAAAATGAAACTTTCGAATCGGGCGTGTGTCTGATTGAGTATTTTCTGGTTTCCTTTTATAGGAGAAAGAGTCATGATGATTTCAAAAGAGCAGTTCTCTTCAGTTGATGGTGTCTTGAAGAAGCTTGCGATGCGAGGGCGCATTGCGCGAAGATTGACCGTGATGGCGGCGGCTGTGACTATAGGAGCCATCATGACCGCGGGACCAACTGACGCATCCACGAGTACCTTTTGGTCGGGTACGGCATCAAATGATTTCAGTGATTCCGCTAATTGGACCTTCGGGGTGCCGTCGGAAAGTAACGGATATATAGGACGTATCAATACGGTTGCACCCAATGCCGCGGATGTACTTTCCAATGAAACCGTCAGTGTTTACACGCTTGCACTGGGTACTAATGCGGCAAGCGGAAGTCTGACGATAGATGGTACGTTAAATATTGCGCAACCAACGACTTCTAATAATTCTAATGCATTAAGCATTGGGGCCAATCCGTACACGGGCAGTGGTGCGGAAAACTATAAGAGCCTGACACTTGATTCCGGGGGATACCTGAATCTTGACTCCCATAGTGAAATGCGGCTGGGTAATGGTGGAATGGCCGAATTTAATCAAATTGGTGGACAAGCAACATTCGGGAATAACGTTGAAATGGGAGTCACCGCAACTACAAACCCAAGCGTCGCCAAATACAATATGGAAAATGGTTACGCAACTTTCGATAGCAAGCTGGGCATTGCCAAGGGTAATGATGCTTTGTTCAATCAATCCGGTGGTACCGTAGATGTTAAAGGCGCTATTGTGCTTGGTGAGGGTAATACATCGGGAATTTATGGAAAGGGTACATATCAAATATCTGGTGGTACACTTAATGCAGAAGATGGTATAGTGACCGGGAGCACGAACGTCGGCGAATTTGCTGTAGACGGCTCTACTGCTTCGGCGATTTCCACCAAAGAGCTTGTCCTTTCAGCAATAGGCTCCGTACTGAAATTTGGTTTGGATGCAAATGGTTCGACACTGATCAACGACGGTGGTAATTTGACACTGGATTCTGGAACCATTTTGGATATTAATTCGCTTGCTGGCTTCACTGGTTCTGGCAATGTTGCAGGAGATCCGGGTTGGTATCGGTTGGCTTCTGTGGCTGGAACACTCACGGATTCGGGTATCACGTTACGCAGCGACACCGGCCTGAATTACGCCTTGGTAAATGATCCCGGCTATCTGACTGTTCAGGTAACTGCGGTTCCGGACCCAGGCAGCTTAAGCCTGCTGGGAGGGGGAGTGATGTGCTTGTTGGGATTGGCTCTGCTCAGAGGGAGCAAACACAATCCGAGCCGATAGTCTGGAGCAAGCGGTGGTTCTCTATCTTCATGAACCTTCGCGATTTAACTGTTCCGGCTGTAAATCCGGTGGTTTGTATGGCGGTATGCAGTCGGTGTAATCACAAGGATAAGGCGGCGCGGCATACAACAATGCTCGCCTTTCTATTTGTGATTCATTGTGCTGGTAATGGTGTCGCACCAGTGCCATAACGCTATGACGACTGTAAAAAGGAGCTACATGCCTTGCTGGATCTTAAGAGGGCTTATACATACGTTGTTTTTATTGTTATTGGTTTAAGTTATGCATTGGTGCCATGTGTAAACGCGATGTCGCCTCTTGTGCATCGTTTTCCCTCTCATGGACCACTTGAATTGGGTTATCGGGATTATATTAATCTACCGGAATATACTTGGCCGCGCACGCTAGTTGATTGGTGGATTGATTTTCGTGCTGTTCGTGCAACATCGCAAACCCTTCAAGTAATTAATAAGGAAACCGGCAAGCCGGTTGACTTCCAACTTTCAAATGTCGTACGTTCACACGGTGTGCTCCAGTTCGCCAAGCTGTGGCTCTTTACATCCTTAAAATCGGGCGGTCAATTCCAATATGAGGTTAAAATCGGGTCACGGCACGGTGCAGTCCCTGACCTGCCAGTGCGAACCGCAGGCCATAGTATCGATGTGATGGCGGGGCGGCTAATCCTTCGTATTCCGTCGAGTCAGGCATTTGCATCAGGCCTATCAGAACAGAATATTCCCGGACCAATCGAAGCCATTTGTCTGCACAATTCCCTGCGGAACCAATGGTTTGGTCGTGGGGAGTTGATTTCGCCAACTGACCGGGTGTTATCGATTCACACGACAGCCGTCAGCCGAGGTCCGTTGTTTCAGCAATGGCGTGTGGACTATCGCTTTGCAAATGGGGGGCAGTACGTCGTTCAAGTACGGGCGCCACTCAACTATCCATTTATCGAACTTCGCGAGAACATGGAAAATATTCCATTAAACAAACACGTAAAATTTATCATTCCATGGACACATCTTAAAGTAAACATGCGCGAGGGGGCAAATGGTTCATACGTTCCGCTGCGGATTGATAAGCCTATCATCACGCCGGGCACCGTAGAAGATCCGCGGTGGGATCCGGGGTTTATTGAGAATCCGACCAAGAAAATGTATTACCAATTGGCTCCATTTTCCGGAAATGCAATACGTGAAGCAGTGCCAGCCATTGACTTCTGGAATCAGGCCGCTGGCGGTCTGGATATTGGATTGTTTGCATTGCACGCTCGGCGGTGGAATGACCATCAGTATATGCTATGGCAACCGTCCACACGATTGCGCGTTCGCTTTCGTTATCGTGATCAAACACTGAGTTATATATTTCCAGTGGTCAGTGGTTTCCGCGATACGGCGATCAACCTGGGGCACTGGCAAACAGACATGAGTCAATTGAGCGATATGGCCCGGTCTGCGGGCAATTTCCCATTGCGTGGTTCCAATGCGGCCGTTTTGCCGGAGTTAACCAAGATACCGTATAGCCAATATCTATACGGTATTTATGGGGAATTATCGCTTAACAATGTGAAAAATTGGGTGCTGGATTATCCGAAATCATTGAAAGAGCCAGATGATGTGCTGCACAATACCGGAGGCTACAAATCGGTATCGCAATTCGTCCATGCTGTACGTACTTGTGCCACGCTAACACATTACCCGTTCGGACCAGACATCGCGGTCCTGAACATAAGTCATCGCGTGGTCTACGACAAACTGATTCCAGGCTACCTGCATTATCAAAATCTGCTTACAACCAAACAACGGCAGGAAGTTGATGCGTTATTTCTCCTATGTGCGTACATGAATTCCGGTGATGAAATGGCACCCACACGCTGTTGTCTGTCAGGTCCACCCAACATGTCCGCAGATGGCTTTTCCATGCTGGCCGACATGGCGATGCTGTTTCCAGAGCATCCGATGGCAGGCACATGGCTTGAGCAATTTCATAAAGCCATGCAACTAATGGATCTGTTTTATACACGCCCGACGGTCCAGGCGTATCAGTCGCATGGCGGACGATGGGCCGAAAGTATTGCTGTATACAACTGGGCCTTTATGCGTCCAACAGAGATCGGCAATCTATGCGGCACCATGACTGACGGCGTTAATTGTATTGCCGATCCATGGAGCGCCATGAAAGGGTGGTGGCTGGTCAACGATGTTACTGCTCCGATTTATAATCCAAATCCAGGATGGCGGGAACCATTTTCCCGTCAACCGCCAATGGACAAAAAATTCGCACCACCTTCGGTAGCCGCATCAGGATGGCGGCCGGGCATGCCGCTTTCATACAAGTACGGATTTACCAGGCAATACCCGGCGTGGGGTGCCCATGCGACATCAGGCACTGCCCTTCTTATTCCACCATATGTCTGGTTGTTCGGCAATCAACTGCATCATTATGCCCCGATGGTTGCGGAACATCTGATGTGGCTGGCACGCCATGCATATAACGAAAAGACTTGGTATGACCGAGGGGAAGTCAATGACGCATGGATGCGGGCGGCAATTCAGCGTTACGCCTTTAACGATGGCACGCGGCCAGAGTTGAAAAGCTGCAAAATCACTGGTCAGGGATATGTGCTGCGAGCCGGAGTGGGAGGTCCTCATGAGGTTTCACTTTTCCTGGACCAGGTGGATCGCGGACCGAATTACCGCTGGGGAGATAATGCGGTGGATTCGTCGGGTTCCATATGGTTGCAAGCTGGCGGGAGAATATTTACCGGCGATGATCGTGAAAGTACTGGAGACCATAGCCTTGATGATACAGACGGATTTTCAACTTTCGGCGTATGGAAGCGTGGAAAATATCGGGCTATCGGTATGAATGTTCTGAATCGCCCCTTGGATAATCTGGGGTTTGCACAATTTGCCGCCTTAGATTCTCGTAAGGGACCGCATTCTTATGTGTGGCCGCAATACGTCAGCCGTTCGGTCATGCTGGTGGGTACTGATTATGCGGTGATATATGATCGCATGGGAACTCCGGGAACAGGAAAAGCGCCCCAGGGAACGTATCGCTTTACTTGGTTCAATGCCCGGGATTTGCCATTTCCCGATCTGATATTTCTGCAACCAATGGTGGAACGTACGGATCATTGGAGCGAAGTGACTACTCCGATTGCTCGTGGCGTGTGGCGCGATCAGGACCGCGGGCCGGACAGTCTTGTACTGGTACCATTACGGCGGCAGGGGGTGAATATGGTGGGAATGTCGCATCAGACACTGCCTTTTCTGAGAAATCTGCACTTGCAACAGTACCGATGGCAGCGCGGCGGCAAACTGGGCCATGGGGTATACCGTGTGCAGACGCCGCACAGTCTCGATACGTTCTTCCGCGCTTCGGCACCGATTATTTTTAATCATGATGGTTTGGCGTTTGTCGGGCGGGCCGGTGTGATTCGACGGCGAACGAATAACGACACGCAATTGGCACTATTTAAAGGGTCAGTAATCGCGGCCGATGGCTTACAGATAAAGCTTGCGCCCGCATCGGGGGTGGCTGTTGGCCTGACCATTACACCTGATTTTGATTGCCGCGGAATTTATGTTGCGTCTCAAGGTGCCGCTGAGGTGGAATTCACTCTGCCCGGAAATATCAAACCTGCTGATGAGCACATTTATATTGATGGCGCGGTGATTGCATCGCGGATTTCCGGACATACCGTCACTGTGACACTGCCGGCGGGAAGGCATCATATTGAAATAAGTGCTGGGCATGCTATTCCCATGGCACCGCACATTCTCAAGACGGTCAATATCAGCGGCGGTGCCAAGGTGTTTATTACACCGGTGGCTTCCGCGGCATCTTATGAACTCTCGATTGCGCTGGACGGCTCGCATGATTGGCATATTGCAAAGAAATCGGCAGCACCATCCTTTGTTCTCTCGGGCTTAACCAACGGAAAAAAATATCATTTGAAGGTCGATGCACAAAATGCCGCTGGCAAGGCAGGCCCATCATCGCCGCAATATCCGCTTTATGTAAGCGGCAGGCCGCTTCCTCCGCCCGATGGTCTGATGATCTGGCGTGTTCAACCGCATCAGGTTGACTTGAGTTGGGGAAAAGTGCTGGGTGTTGGACAGTACCGGCTATATCGGCGGAGGCTGGGTAATAAAACATTCCGATTGGTGTATTCCGGCCCGAACAACTGGTATGCCGATGCGGTAGCCACAGAACTCCCGCCTGTCGCCCAACTTCCTGGTGTGCAGGATAATCCGTTGTATAAAAAGACTGCAACTGTCGTTTATCAATATGCGGTTGCATGTATGAATGGAAATGGCGAGGGACCAATGAGCAATATGGTCAGCACCAATCCCATTGGCTGGCAGGTCTGGTGGCCGGATGTTCCACTGCAATATCGCCGATTTACAGCTTACTGGATGCCACCATATCGTCCCATATGGGAGTTACCACCGGCTTATTATCCGGGCCAGCTTAATCCGGAACCTGATTTTTCAGAAAGTGGAAATGGTTTGCATTAATATGCTGTCATCTGGATGGCAGTATGTATAAAGGTTATGCGTGTAATATAACAATTGCGGCCATTCCCGGCGTGCCAGGATCGGCTGTCTCGGTTGCTTTAATGTTCGGTGGGGTCCGAAACATAGAGCATATAAGGCTGCTGAGAGAAACACTTAGAGAGGTTTACGTTGCGGCGATGCGATAATCCATTCTTGCCCGATCACCTGTTGAACACGTTGGTTATACCGTTGCTATTTTTTGCATTGATTGTATTGCCGTCGCAAAAAGCGGTTGGTTATGCACTTACACCGATTGCGGCGCAACATATTGCTAATTTGCCCGAGGCGGCCAGTTCGGCGGGAATTGGTTTCAGTAATGGAGCTTTATTGCTGGCCGGAGGTTGGAATTCTACTGCCAGCCAGCCTCTTGACCAAGTCCGGATATTACCCGATGTTTTTACGAATCCTTCCAATGCAGCATGGATACATATAAAAGAGCATGCTTTGGCCCAGTGGCCCACTACCGCGCAAGACGGCGAAAATCTCATTTGTATCGGCGGATGGCGTGATGGCTTGGCCATGACGACAGTGGTGCGGTGGACCTGGAAATCAGGCAAGCTGAAATTGAAATATCTTCCATCGTTACCAGCGCCACGGTTATTTGCCGGTGCAGCCGTGCTTAACCATACACTGTATCTTGTGGGCGGGCTGACTGGAAAGTTTGCCCGGCGTGCAGCACGCCAATTATGGTCTTTATCTCTGGAGCATCCGGAAACCGGATGGAAATGCGATGGCAACTGTCCTGCGTTGCCGCGGCTGTTTCCAGCCGTTGCAGCACAAAATGGCGCTTTGATCGTCGTAGGCGGCCAGGCCGGTCATCCGTACAAACGATGTACAAAAGCCTGGCTATTTCGTCCAAAGCCTGTGGATGGAACGGTGGCACATGGCTGGCAATTGATGGCTGCGCCGCCTTTCAAACTCGCCGGTCCGGGCATGATGCCGCTGGGGGAATCGCATCTGCTGGTCTTTGGCGGTGTTGCGTCAACGATAAAACCACGTTTATTAAACGGTTTATTGCCGAAAAAGCCGGAGGAATCGCTCAATAAAAAACTATGGACCTATGACACCGTGGTAAACGCCTGGGTTGCAATTGGCACCTCCAGACCGCTTGGTATCGAACCTGTCGCAGCGTCCGACAACCAGACGTGGTTAATGGTTGCGCGCCGCGTAACGACTCATTCGGGGAATCTGTGGGCGCTGCAATGGAAGCCGAAAGTACGGACATTGAATTGGCTGGATTATCTTTTTTTAGGGCTGAATTTTCTGGGCATGGCACTGCTGGGCGCTTATTTAAGCAGACGGCAAAAAAGCACCGGTGAATATGCATTGGGGGGAAATAAAATCCGCTGGTGGATGGCCGGTATCAGTCTGTTTGCCACTCAAACCAGCGCTATCAGCATCATGGCGATTCCAGCAATGACATACAACTCCGGCATTATATGGCTTATGCAGGCGATTATAGCTTTCCCGGTCGTTCTGGCTTTAAGCTGGATTATTCCGCCATTGTTGCGCCGGCTTAAACTCACCAGCGTCTATGGCTATTTGGAACAGCGATATCATCCCGGCATACGCGTGCTGGCCAGTATTCAGTCCGTCATATTTCTAACTACAGCCCGAATGACCATTATTATGCTTTTGCCATCCTTGGCACTGGCTGCGGTTACGGGATGGCATGTTGTGTCATGTGTGCTGATCATCGGCGTTGTCGCAACGATTTACACGGGGCTCGGCGGGATTGACGCAGTGGTCTGGAATGATGTCGTTCAGGTAATTTTGGTCATTGGCGGACCGATTCTGATATTGATTCTGTCCATTGGCGAACTGCGGGGCGGGTTGGGGCAATTTGTGCATATAGCCATGCATTATGACAAATTCAGACCGGCAATCTGGAGTTGGAACTGGTCGATGCCGGTGTTCTGGCTGTTTGTCTTTACCGCTTTGATGCAGTTTTTTGTCACCTCGGCCGATCAATCGCAGGTGCAGCGAATCTTGTGCACACCCGATGCGAAAGCGGCACGCAGTGCCAGTATTATCGCCGCCGTCATCGGTTTTCTCGGGGCGCTCATTTTTTTCTTCATGGGGATCACCTTATTCGCCTATTTTCACTGCTATCCGCAAAAACTCGATCCCACGATGCGAACGGATGAAGTAGTCCCATTATTTATCGTACAGACATTGCCGATGGGCGTTCGCGGATTGTTGATAGCCGGAATTTTTTCCGCAGCGATGTCGGCGATTTCAGGTGCTATGAGTAGTGTGGGAACTTTGGTGGCGGAGGATTTTTTTCCTCGGCTGTTTCCGCATGCATCGGATCGGGCTCGCTTGCGGATTATGCGCATATCCACATATCTATCTGGGATAATCGCCATATTGATTACCGTTATATTTGCGATGTCGAAAATCCCGATGATTTTTACTTTCTGGAGCAAACTTTACGCGCTGATAGGGGGAGGTTTTGCGGGAATATTTTTCCTTGGTATGTTTACGCGTCGCGCAAATTCAGTGGGCGTTCTGATTGGTGCATTGGCCAGTATTGCTGTCACGGCATATCTGATGTTCTGTACCGATGCGCACTGGCTGTTGTATATGCCGGCATCGATTTTAATATGTATTACTGTGGGATATATCACAAGTATATTTCTACCGGAATCGAAAAGGGATCTGACCGGACTGACAGTGTTCGTTTCGCCAAAGCCCGATATTGAAATCTTGGCGCAGTAATCCAGTCGTGCGTCCTTCTTGCGAACAAGGCAGGGAAACAATCAGGCAAAAGGCCGTAAACCATGTCTCCAGACGGTTGACCTGTCGGTGGTCCCATAGCGCGATATTATCCAGATTGGCAATGGCGCATTGAATTCAACGTGATGCCGAGACGGTGAAGCTTTCGGATGGTGGTCTTACGGTGACCGTGGCGAGATCGCACATTGCGATCATTGTAATGGCGCATTTTACGGGCGGTTGCGTCAAGGAACCATTGACCTTGTTGCCTTGGCACGAAGCACGTCTGAATCGTCGCGTTAGCCCGCAATACGTACTTGGTATCCCGGTCAAGTACGGTGATTAGAGAAGATTACCTGCCCGCAATGGGCACCAACATATGGCGGTCACTTGAGAAATCATTCGATGACGGCCGCATCGGGTAACGGTGGGGGGGCACAGAGTCCGGCTCCGCAACCGGCGGAAATGGCCCGCAGCAATCCGCAAATGCCAACTGATGACAGTAAGAAAGCGCCTGATTTGCGGGCATTTGCGGATACATGCAGTGATCTGCATGAAAATCAAATGCGCCCGGCGGGAGTCGAACCTGCAACCTTCGGCTTCGGAGGCCGACGCTCTATCCAATTGAGCTACGAGCGCGAATCGTTGGAGGGATTTTAGCACATTCCGCATCGGGCGTCCAAAGAACCGATTTGCTGTCGCTTTTTTTGCCAATTACTGCGTACACAATAGTCCGTAGCCGGATTGTGCCGTTGACCGGAGAAATGGGCACCTTCGCCGCCCATGCGTGCGTGGATAATTCGCGGATGCTTGCAGGCCGCCATGTGCAATTTTCACCAAGGCTACTTTCCGTGCTGATCCACTGTGTCATTGTAACGAATCAAAGTTGCCGGTGACTTATTAAATGCCGATAATAGTTGGACTTTTAAAATCCGGTGATGCGAGGAAATCGTCATGGATGCTGAAATCAAAAAACGTATCGCAGCAGGCAAGGGTACAGCAATCATGCGTTGCCATTGGCCGAAGTCGGATTTGAGTATCGCCTATCATGACCACGAATGGGGAGTGCCGTTGCATGATGATCGCAAGTTCTTTGAATACCTCATCCTCGATGGCGCACAGGCCGGCTTAAGCTGGGAAACCATACTGCGGAAGCGGGAGGCGTATCGGCGGGCGTTCGCGCAATTCAGTCCCATTTCCGTGGCCCGTTTTAATGCCAATGATCGCCAACGGTTGTTGTCCGATGCGGGTATTGTCCGCAATCGGCTGAAAATCGATTCCGCCATTCGTAATGCCGATGCGTTTCTCAAG
Organism: Planctomycetota bacterium; assembly: GCA_021810145.1. Taxonomy (GTDB): domain Bacteria; phylum Planctomycetota; class Phycisphaerae; order WQYP01; family WQYP01; genus JAMDCX01. Next base: position 19,400 of record JAJZJL010000044.1, read on the forward strand.
GTTCAAAAGGAATTTGGCAGCTTTGATGCTTATGTCTGGCGTTTTGTAAACGGCATGCCGATTGTCAATCATCGGCGCAAATCATCCGATATACCCGCCCGCAGCAAAGAATCCGATGTGCTGAGCAAGGATTTGAAATCGCGCGGCTTTAATTTTGTCGGCACAACAATATGCTACGCTTTCATGCAGGCGGCGGGGCTGGTCAACGATCATCTTGTTTCCTGCTTCTGCCATCCGGATATGAAACATGAGACATCCCTCAGGTAAGTCAGGCCTGCCTGTGCCGCAATGGCGCGTGTGATGGCATGTTCGGCGAACAGGCCAATTCCTTTCGGCTCAAGGAACCTCCATGACCGATGCGGAAAAAAATGATTCGGCTACTGCTGTATGCTCCCATTGTTTACTTTCTGGTTAACGCGGTGAATCTGCCGTGCGAAATAATGCGCGGTGTCCGTGCGGGATGTTTGAACCCTAAGGGTGTTTAATGCTAAAGTAAGACAGCGACGTTCTGCGGCACGGGCTTTTGCGGGCTGCAGCAAGCGGTACCTGGCCGGGTGGAAATTCAAGAACGGCAGGCCGCGGATGGTACGATCGCTTGAAAATGGGAAGCTGTAACCCGCATGGACAAAAAAGGCATGGATGATCGCACGGCATATCTGCTTAATGGTCTGGTGGAACGACATTATGACATCGGGCGGGTGCTGCGCTTCCGAAAAATCAAACGGGGTCGGCAGGCGGAATGTTTTGAACTACTAACAGCGGGCCAGCAGGAATTTCTGCTGCTGCTGTTTCCGGCAGCTTTTGACGCAGCGCAGTTGCAGGCAACCGGTGCCTTAACGGCGCAGCTTGGCGCAGCGGGCTTTCCCGTGCCCAAGGTCATTCATGCCAGCAGCCCTGAAACCGGCTGGCTTGCGGCCGGGCCGCAGGGATCCCACCTCATGCTCAGCACGCAGCCGCAGGGACAAGCGATGGAATCGGAGCTGTGGAGCAGTCAGAATTTAAGCCATCTTGGATTGCGTCTGGCCTGGCTGCATCGGCTGCTGGCTCAGCAGCGGCCGGCAATGTCCGTCACGTCGAATCAACTGGCCCAGCAGTTGCAGGCCCTTTTGGATCAGCCGTCAGCCGGAGGCACCGGCGTAAAAAAGGCTCTGAATGTGGCGCAGATTGAAAAAATTATCCGGGAGCTTTCGGATCTTTCAGTTGAATGTACCCACTGCTGGCACGGGGCCTTGACGCCCGAAGCGGTACTTCTGGACGCGGATCGACAGATTATGTCCATTCTGGATTGGGGATATTGTCAGGTGGGATTTCCGCATGAAGATGTGGTGGATGTGTTTTTAAACTGGTGTGTGGATCGTGAGGGGCAAATTCGCTCGCCGGAGGCGCAAGGCTTTTTGCAGGCCTATTTCTCGCTTAACAGCACCAATGGGCCACCCTGGCATCAAATTGTGGTGTTGTGGACGGGCCACCGCCTGATCGCGGCGCTTTCAGGCCGCGCCAAACTGCCGCGTGGATTTGCCACAATTCTGGAAAATCCGCATTTTCTTTCCGCAGCCATCACGATTTGCCAAAGCAAGTTATAATAACGAGTCTGGCGGGTAGATGGTTGCCCGTGTTTTGAGGCGCACCAAAAGGCATGGATATACGCAATTTTTCAATCGTGGCGCATATAGACCACGGTAAATCGACACTGGCGGATCGTATTCTGGAACGCACCGGTGCCATTACCGAGCGCGATATGCAGGCTCAATTCCTTGATGATCTGGACTTGGAGCGTGAACGCGGCATTACCATTAAGGCCAGTGCGGTTACCGTACCGTATACCCTTGACGGCCGGCGGTACATGTTTAATTTAATTGATACGCCCGGCCACGTTGACTTTCATTATGAAGTTGCCAAGGCATTGCAGGCCTGCGAGGGCGCATTGCTGCTGGTGGACGCCACGCAAGGGGTACAGGCGCAAACGGTTGCCAATGCCTATGCCGCCATTGAAGCGGGGCTGGAAATTGTTCCGGTCATTAACAAAATTGACCTCCCCAGCGCCCGTCCCGAACAGGTGGCTGAAGAAATGGAACAGGTTCTGGGCATAGACGCCCTTTCCGCGGTGCATATCAGCGCCAAAAGCGGTCTGGGCGTGGATGAATTGCTGCGTGCGATTTGTCTGCGTCTGCCGGGTCCGCGGGGCCAGACGGATAAACCCCTGCAGGCCCTTATCTTTGACAGCAAATATGATGATTATCGCGGCGTAATTGTCTATATCCGTGTGATGAACGGGAAAATCACCGTCGGGCAGAAAATACGCCTGATGGGTGAACAGCGCGTGTATCAGGTCACCGGTCTGGGTAAATTTGCCCCGCGCGCCGTGCAGGTGGAATCGCTGGAGGCGGGGGAAGTCGGCTTTCTGGTTGCCAATATCAAAACCCTCAGCGATGTTACCATCGGTGACACCATAACGGATGCCAACGCGCCGGCCTCCGAAGCCCTGCCGGGGTACCGCCCGCCCAAGCAGATGGTCTACTGCGATTTTTACCCCGGTCCGGACACCGAGTATACGCAGTTGCGTGAAGCGCTGGAAAAGCTTCGTCTGAATGATTCGTCGTTCACGTTTGAACCGGAAACCTCCGATGCCCTGGGCTTTGGATTCCGGTGCGGATTCCTGGGACTTCTGCACATGGAAATTGTGCAGGAACGCCTTGAGCGGGAGCAGCATGTGCAGGTTGTGCAGACGGCCCCAACCGTGCCATATGAAATTCTGCTTAACGATGGCACCGTCAAGATGATCGACAGCGCTTCCATGCTGCCGGATTTAAGCAAGGTGCGTGAGATTCGCGAACCCATGATTCGCGCCAGCATCATTGTTCCGGCGGAAAATATCGGCGATATATCCAAGCTCTGCCAGGATCGTCGTGGTATTTATAAAAAGACGGAATACCTCGGACCCAATCGTGTGATCATTGAATATGAAATGCCGCTGGCGGAAGTGATTTTTGACTTTTTTGACCGCCTGAAAACCGCCACGCGCGGCTACGGCACGCTGGATTATGACCTGATCGGCTTCCGGGCCGATGAACTGGTCAAAATGGACATTCTGGTAAACGCTCAGGCTATTGATGCCCTGAGCCTGATTGTGCACCGGTCCAAGGCTGAATCGCGCGGACGGGCCATTATCCGCAAACTCAAAGAAGAAATCGGCAAGCATTTATTTGAAGTGCCGCTGCAGGCTGCGGTTGGTTCACGCGTCATTGCGCGTGAAACCATCAGCGCCATGCGCAAAAATGTTACCGCCAAATGTTACGGTGGTGACGTGAGCCGCAAACGTAAACTGCTGGAAAAGCAGAAAGCCGGTAAAAAGCGGATGAAGCAGGTGGGACAAGTGGAAATTCCACAGGAAGCGTTCATGGCTGTTCTGGAGCCTGGCGAGTAGTCTGTTCTGCCGGGGCTTTTTGTTTATCATGCAATCAGCCGGACGGGCAACCGATTACGCCTTCGCGGCATCGGTAAACCTGCGATGTTCCTCAATGCGCTGATCAAAAATGGCCAGTATATCCTCCAGACGCGAACGTTTATTGCGTTGCAACCAGAGCTGGCGGTAACGATCTTTCAATAGTTGAAGGAAATGAATTTGCCTTTCCGGTTCCGGCTGATGCGACGCCCGGTTGGCAAAGAAGTCCAATCGTGCCATCGTGCGGGTGAGCGTATAGAGAATCTGATCGCGGGTAAGCGCCAACTCCTGGCGGGCCAACCGCTGATCTGCATCCAACGCGTCGCCGGGAAGCTCAAAGTGCCTTCCGATTGTGTTAACACGCCGATATTGTTCTTCCAGCACATGGGCCTTTGCCTGATTGAGAAATTCGGTTTCGTGCCACGGCTCGCGCATGAGCTTGAAATCCAGGGAGGCGTTGGGCAGAGGTGTCTGGGTGATACTTTGATAGACATTGCCCATTTCGCACACTGCCGCAGAAAGCAGACCTGTGCGATCAGCCAGAAGGTGCAGCCCAGCGGATACAGCGTGCTGATCCGCCGAATCCTGTTGAACATTCCATGCCACGGCGGCACCGTACGCCATCGGAAGCAGGCTTACAGCCAGTGCCTGCTGATGGCCATAATCGCCCCAGTCGGCGTTAAGCAATCCGGCTGCGCCATGTTTTAATCCGGCATGGGCGGCATTGCGCAGATTGGCCGTGGCATTATCCCATCGACCGCCGAGTGATTGCCAGGTGGATGTCCCCGGGCAAACATAAAAAGGCCGTCCGGATTCGGAAAAGAGTTTGCCGTGTTCGTCAAATGGATGATCTCCGGCATATCCCCATTCCAGCAGTGTGGCATCTTTGGGCAGTTGGTCAATGAGTTCCGGATGATTGAGAATTATATCGCCCCAGAATTGAGAACGCTTTCCATGGCGGCCCGCCAGCTCGGCGCAGAAATGAACCCAATCCACATAAAGCCGGCCGATACCTTTTGCTTTGGCGGCATCGGCACTGCGCCCGAGGCCCAAATCCCATGATTCATCGCAGCAGATGTTAAATGTCGGGCTGGAAAAATTCGGAAGAAATTCGGCGTACAACTCTGAAATCAGCGCCTTGGATGCCGCATCCGTCACGCACAGCGTCCAGGGATCATCGCTCCATGTCTTGATTCCCCGGCTCCGCAATTCCGCGGGTTCAATTTCCGCCAGATGGCGATACCGGGGCAGGCGGAGAATCTTGTCAAAATGCCCCAGCGACGTAAGTGATGCCACAAAGTCGATGTGATAGCGGCGGCAAAGCGCATCAATTTCGCGTATTTCAGCCGGCGTAAGCGGCGTGGTGTCGGCGTAAAAATCGGGGTGGCCGGAAAATTGAAATACATTTTCTATGTAGAGTTGAAACTCATTGATTTTAATGGCGGCCAACTGTTTGACGAGCCATATAAGTGTTTCCAATGTCGGTACCTTTCCGCGCGAAACGTCATGATAAAATCCGCGACGGTCATAATCGGGTGTATCGAAAATGTGCAGGCATGGCCAGGTGCGGCCATATTGCCGGGCAATCTGAATCAGTGTTTGCAGCGCATAAAACAGACCAACATGGGTTTTTGCCTCAATGGCGACCGCGGCCGCGGAAATATGCAGTTGATATCCTTGCGGGTGCGGAAATGAAGGGACCAGGGTCAACCGGATCAGGGGAATGGTGTTCGGCTTCGCGCCCAGGCCAACCGATGGTCCGGCGCTAATAAGCGAAATGACCTGCGCCAAGGCCTCATGCAGGGCAGGGTCATCGGATGGTGCCTGAATCCGCGGCGGCAGGGCCGCAAACCGCAGCGTTCCCGGCTCGCGCTGACATTGCTTTGGAAAGGGAATCAGATGCAGGGGTGAACTCACTGCGGTAGATTGATCCATAAATGCCATAACCAATTGTCTTTCCTGCTGATGCATATTTCCGGCCATTGTGCCGGCGTTATCGCGAGCCTGAGTTCCGTTTTTCCCCGTCAGCGGCGGATCAAAACTACTGCGTCCGGCGCGTCCGTGGTCATGCAAGAGCATCCCCTTTTGAGCTGCGGCGTTATATACCGCAACTGTCACCGTCGTTTAAATTGCTTTTCCAGATCGCGGCGATCCAGGCGGATGGTAGTGGGGCGGCCATGGGGGCAGTTGCTTGATCGCTCCACTTCCTGCCGCCGAGCCAGTAGCGCGGTTATTTCCGGATTGGTCAAGGGATCTCCAGCCTTTATCGCGGCTTTACAGGCGGCCATATCGAGTACCTCGTGGAGCAATTCTTCGTCTGTTATGTCGGAGGACTGCTCCGTTGCTTTGTCGAGTATTTCTTTGACAAAATCCATGGTGTTAAGCCGCGACAACAACCCCGGCAGACTCTGCACCGCCACGCTGGAGGCGTCAAATTGTGTTATTTCGATTCCCAGCGACGCCAGCAACGGCCGCACCCGATCCAATCCGGCAAGCTGCCGCATGGTAACAGACACAACCACTGGCAGCAGCAGCCGCTGCCCGGCGATGGTTCCGGCACGAACGCGCGCCAGCAGACTTTCATAAATAACCCGTTCGTGCAGGGCGTGCTGGTCAATGACCAGCAGTCCTTCGCCGTCTTCCACAACAATAAAACTGTTATGGAATTGCATGAACTTCGGTACGGTTCCGTCTGTAATTGCGGAAGAGGCCGTGTCGGGGACAACGGACACCGGAGGCTGTTGGACCACGGTGCTGGAAGTTGCGCCCGCGGCCGGTGGAGCAACATCGGGCATTACCGCAGCGCCGGAATCCGCCTTGGGGATATCGTCACGATCCTTCTGGGGCAATTGCGGCGAGGGCACGGCCAGAGATTGCTGCAGTGGCTGTGGATCACGAAAAAATTCCGCGATGACCTGCCGCCGCTCCTGAGTTTGTTTCGCCATAAACTGCTGCGCCGCTTCCGGTGCCGGCGCTGAAGGTAAACGCATGGGGGGTGTTAAATCGGATGCCAGCAGTTGTTCCCGAATGGCGGCGAGAACGGCCCGATAAGCCAGATTCGGTTCGCGAAATCGCACCTCAATTTTTTGCGGATGCACATTGACATCAAACGCGGTGGGGGGCATGGACAGAAATATGACCGCCACCGGCTGCGATTGCGGTTCAATCAGTCCGCGGAAGGATTCCTTGACCGCGTGGAAAATCGACCGATCTCGGATATACCGGCCATTGAGAAACAGATATTGGTAATGCGCGGTGGCGCGGGCGGTGGCGGGTTTTCCGACAAATCCTTCCACGCGAATGCCAGGCGCGGCATGATCCAAGGCAATCAGATGTCCCTGTAATTCCTTGTTCAATGCGGCGACGACCCTCGCCTGGGCATCGGTGGTGGCCGGCAGATTCAAGCTGCTGCGGCCGTTGTGAGTCAGAGAAAACGCGATTGCCGGATGCGCCAATGCCGCGCGCAGGACGGTTTCGGAAATATGTCCAAACTCGGTTGAATCTCCGCGCAAAAACTTGCGGCGTGCCGGCACACAATAAAACAGATCCCGTACTTCAATGGTTGTGCCCACCGGCGCAGCGCAGGGTACGGGAGTATCCAGCACGCTTTCCTGCGCAACGACGCGCACCGCCTGATCATCCTGTGCCCGGCGGGTAATAATGGTGGTATGACTGACTCCCGCGATGGAGGCCAAGGCCTCGCCGCGAAATCCCATGGTTTGAATCGCAAATAAATCATCGATTGTCTGGATTTTGCTTGTTGCGTGGCGGGCAAGAGCCAATGCCACCTGATCCGGAGCGATGCCGCAGCCATCATCCGTCACACGGATCAGCGTGCGGCCGCCGTTTTCAACGGTCACGGATAACCGCGTGGCCCCGGCATCCACGGCGTTGTCCAGGAGTTCCTTTACGACGCTGGCGGGCCGCTCCACAACTTCGCCGGCCGCTATTTTATTTATCAGTGCATCAGGCAGCACGTGAATGACGCGCCTGCCGGCGGGGACTGCCGATGGTGTTGCTTCAGTGGCGTTCATGTTGCTAAGCATAGCGTGAGAACCGTGGTTCGGGCTAGTGCTGCGGTGTAAATTATTTCCGCCCCGGTGGCGCGAGGCCAACCGCGTTGGGCGCAAGCTCTTCATGCCTGCCGGTCATTCCGGTGAATGGATGGATCACCAGATGACCGTTAACCGGAGGAAAGGCAATGTGTTTCACGATCAATGACATCGGAGGTCCTTGGAAGCGGGTGGATAATTGATTGAAAAAAAGCAAAAAAATGCCCGCCGCCCTTGCGGAATGGCCGGGCATTGGCTTACCATGGACCGCTGATGAATCGGAAAGGCTCATATTTCGGCAGCTCATCGATTGCTTCAGCGCTATGGCTGGTCGCCTTGGGGCTTGCGGTCAACGCTGCCGTGATGGTCTGGACGCATTTCAAATCCGACTCGGCGGATGCGAGTAATGTTGTTATGGCTGCGGCCATGCCGGAATTGTCCGAATCGCGCCATGCCGGGGCGGTGCAGGTTGTGCCAACGCAGATATCCGCCACGCGCTGGGGTGTGGTGCTCGTGAATATGCGAACGCATGTCATGGCGGTGTACCGGTTTGTTGGATCACAATCGCGCATTCAACTAATGGCCAGCCGGGATTTTCAATCAGATTTGCAACTGAAGGACTTTAATAATCTGCCGCCGACCCCGGCTCAGGTGAAAGCTATGGTCAAGGCGGGAAAAGCTTTAACGCGACCATAAACCGCGCGGGGAAATGAACAGGATTTCGTGATGGTACGGAACGGATTCACAGGTACGATAAAAAAGGCTAGGCGCGCAAGGGGAATTTCTGGTACACTATACGTTTAGGTAGTATCAGGTAACGGCGTCATAACGAGGAGTCGCTCATGGCGAAGATGTTTTACAGTTCCGAAGAAACGTCAGCAAAACTTAATTTGCCGGATGACAAAATTAAGGAACTTGTGGAGAAAAATAAACTCCGCGAATTTCGTGACGGCAATCGTGTGATGTTCAAAGTTGATCAGGTTGATCGTCTGGCCAGCGAGATGCAGGGTGGTTCGCTGGAAGAGGGTATGATTGAACTGGCCCCATTGTCCGGTACCGGCAATCCCATCCTTAATGCCAGCGATGCCACCGCCAGCGGTACATCGGCCGGGTCGCTTGCCGGAGGCTCATTGTCCGGGCAGTCGACCGCCGGCAAGACTCCCGGTAAGGCGGACACCGGGCTTCCATTACAATCTCCCGCCCCGGCTAAAAAGCCGGTGAAAGTATTTGATGAAAGCGAAGTCAAGCCGACCGATGCCAGCGCTCAAACCCAAATCTCGTCTCCTCTGGATGAATCCATATCTCCATCCGGCCTGGATTCCGTCGGCAGTGGATCGGGCCTGCTGGATTTAACGCGTGAAAGTGATAACACCAGCCTGGGCGCTGAGCTGCTGGAAGAAATTTATCCCGGTGATCATTCCGTTTCCGGGCAGTCCGGCGTTGGGTCTTCCTCAGGCATATTTGACCAGCCGGGCGGGGCAACCGCCACCGGTGCGCCGGCTTCCTCAGATTCCGGTATTGCCGTGGCGGCGGGCGCTGCCGCCGCGGAGAAAGCGGTTTCACCGGCGATGGCGGCGGCACCCGTGGCAACGTATGCTCCCATGTTTGAAGCGCCGGACGCTTCCGCGGGACTTTTCGGCGGTTTGGCGCTGGGGGCCGCATTTGTTATGGCTTTGACGCTCGTGGCCGCAGGCGCGGCGTTTCAAGGATTTGTGCCAACATGGGTTCCGTTCCTGGCCAAAAACGTGTTGATGTTCATCGCGTTTCTGGTTGTGATCGCAGCTCTTCTGGCGGGTGCCGGTTATCTGGCCGGCAAGGCCTCCGATTAATTGCTTACGCACAGGCGCGTCGGCCGCTGCGGCAATGAATCGAGGCATGGAGCGTTACTTTTGTAGTGGAAGGGCATGGAGGCCCGGGCGGCGTTGGTGCTGGCGATCTTCCATTCCCTTGTGATTTTTTTTCGCGCACTTTACTATTTCAGCAAATTCGTTGACACTACTGGCTGATTTGAAGTGTTGCTCAATGGAAGATTCTGGAGACAAAGCCTATGAATAAGAATTTCACCCGCAAACTGATGACAACCACGCTTCTGGCCGGTTTGACCGCCGGATTGCTGGGCCTGACCGGTTGTGTATCAGAAGACCAGTATCAGCGGTTGCAGACGGCATTTAACCAGGCCAAGTCGCAATTGGCCGCCGACCAGAACGAACTGCTTCGCCTTCGCAGTGAAATTTCATCCTTAAAGCAGAAACTCGCTGAAGATGAGCAACTGCTTCAGGCGCAGGGTGGCGGAACTTCCGCGCTGCAAAGTGAAATCGCGGCATTGAAGGAACGGCTCGCTAAGTTACGCGGTCAGTACAACCGTCTGCTTGCTTTGGCCGGTGGAGCGCCGCAGTTGCCTCAGTCGGTTAATACCGCACTGGAACGTCTGGCGGAACAATATCCAAATCTTCTGGCTTACAACAAGAAGCTGGGCCTGCTGCGATTTAAGAGCGATCTTCTCTTCGCCCTGGGCAGCACGCAGGTGCGTCCGGATGCGAAACGCGCCCTGGCTGAATTTGCCAAGATTCTCAATATGTCCGGAATTTCGGATAACGAGATTCGTATCGTCGGAAATACCGATGATGTGCCGATTCGTCGTACCCGCAACACGGTCATGAATCCGACCAACTGGTATCTTTCCACCAATCGCGCCATATCGGTTATGTACATTCTTAAGCGCGATGGCGTTATTGATCGTCGGATGCAGGTCGCCGGATGGGGCAAGACCCACCCAATCGCGGCCAACGCTCCGCGTCATCGCGGCAATGCGCTGAATCGTCGTGTGGACATCTTTATTCTTCCGGTAAAATTGAAGTACAATCCGTATGTTCCCGCTTCCGAGCAGGTTGTGCCATCGGGTAATGCCACGAACCTTGCACCCTCTTCCAGTAAGCCGAACATGACGGCTAATCCACCGCAGACGGTACCGGTCCCCGCTGGAAGCAATTAACGGTTCGGACGTTTTTAAACGATCGATTGAAGGCCCGGCAGAAAAGTCGCTGCCGGGCCTTTTTTAAGACTATATTTTCGTGGCAAAAACGGGTAATGTATCGGGTATGACAGAATCCAATAATACTGCGGATAATTATCAATCTTCGCATAACCTGCGCCAGCGGGACGGAGCGTTTGAACCGGCAAAAATAAGCCATAATATTCTGTTTTTGCAGAAGTTTTTCCGGCATGGAACGCGCATCGCATCGGTTTGGCCATCAAGCCGATTTATGGCTCGGGCCAGCATTCGTCACGCCAACTTCAGTTCGGCGCGCTGCGTGGTGGAACTTGGGGCGGGCACCGGTCCGATCACCTCGGAAATTGTCAAACGCCTCAATGGCCAGACACGATTCCTGGCGCTGGAACGGGATCCCGATTTTGTGGAAGTGCTGACCAATCGTTTCCCAGCCAGTCCACGCGTGCAGATTCTTCAGGCCGATGTGGGCTATCTTGATGCGATTCTCCATGATAACGGTATTGCTCCGCATGGCGTGGACTGTTTTGTCAGCGGTCTGGGCACGCCGAGCCTGCCCGAAGCGGTACGAAAAGCCATGTTTTCCGCCGTTCGAAAATATCTTCGCCCGGACGGGTTTTTCAGTAATATTACGGAATTTCCACTGTATTATCTGAATTTCTATAAATCAGTATTTGAGCATGTATCATTTCAGTTCGTGGCGCTGAATATGCCCCCCGGCGGCGTATATCACTGCCGCAATATGCGTTAAGGCGCGGTTTGCCGACCTGCACCCATGTAACGGCTTGATGTTCCCCACTGCTGGTAGCTTACGATTCACCGCGGCCCGCCGCGGCTTGAAGTTTCCGCTGCTGGGCCTGATAGCGCAACTGGGCATCAATAAAGGGTTGAACTTCGCCATCAAGTACACGATCCGGCTGGAATACTTCGTAGCCGTTGCGATGATCTTTCACGCGCCGATCATCAAGCACATAACTGCGAATCTGCGAACCAAAGGCGATTTCTCCTTTTTCGCCATAGAGGCGGGCCAGTTCGGCATCGCGTTTGGCTTCTTCGAGTTTATTAATGCGGGCCTTCATGATTTCCAGCGCCAATGCCCGATTCTGCACCTGAGATCGCTCACTGGTACACACCACTTGAATGCCGGTGGGTTTATGTGTAATGCGAATGGCAGACGCCACCTTGTTGACATTCTGCCCGCCCGGGCCGCTGGCCCGGACAAACGCAATAATCTCCAGATCCGCTTCGGGTATTTCTATATCTTTGTCGGCACCTTCAAATACCGGTGTGACATCCACGCTGGCAAAGCTGGTATGACGCCGCGCGTTGGCATCATACGGGCTGATACGCACCAGCCGATGCACGCCGACTTCGCAATTCATGTTGCCCGTGGCATAGGGGCCTTTTACCATCAGAGTGATGCGGCGAATTCCCGCCTGCTCTCCGTCCAGCCTGTCCACTTCACTGACATCCCAGCCGCGGCGCTCAAAGTAGCGCAGGTACATGCGTAAAAGCATATCCGCCCAGTCGCAGGCCTCGGTGCCGCCCGCCCCGGCATGTATTTGCACAAAGCAGTCGCTGGGGTCGTGCGGGCCGACATACAATGATTGCAGTTCCAACTGATCCACGCGCTGCGTCGTGGTTATTAAAGCCTGATCCGCCTCTTCCAGCAGGGCGGGATCTTCCGTGCCCATTTCCAGCATGACCGGAATGTCATCCAGCGATTTTTCCACTTCATCAAGCGGATCCATGATGAGTTTCAGGGTTTTGAATTCGCGAATGGTTTTACGCGCCTGTTCCTGATGATTCCAGAAATCCGGCGCTTCCATTCGTTGTTCCAGCGCTTTAACTTGACGACGTTTTTCCGCTACGTCAAAGAGAGTCGCGGATGCTTTGAACCCGCGCCTCCAGCGAGGCCAGCAGGGCCTCCATATTTTCCCGTGCCATATCGGCTCCTTAAAACACCCATAGTAGCAGCAGTACGGGAAATTGGCGAATCCGCCGGGATTTTGTCTTGCATTAAATCGCTGTACTTTGTGCCCCGGCCCTGCCTGATTCCGGAATCTATTCCTGCGCCACCGGGTCTCAGGGTCTATACGGAATGGAATGATAGCTATACGATGGTAAGCATGACACCGGTACTGCACAATCTGCATCTTTTCGCCTCACAGAGCGTTACCAGTGAACCGCTGGAGACGGCCGCCTTATTGGCGGTGTTTGGCATGTTGAGTCTCATTGCCGTGTTATCCAGCCGTACCGCTGATCGCGTGGGTATTCCGGCGGTACTGTTGCTGCTGGTATTGGGAATGTTGGCCGGGCCGCAGGGCTTTGCCGGTATTCATTTTCAGAACTTTCATTTTGCGTTTCGGCTGGGAACTGTGGCACTGATTTTAATTCTTTTTGAGGGCGGCCTGACCACGCCGCTGGCCGCCGTGACCTCCGTGCTTCTTCCGGCATCGCTTCTGGCCACGGTGGGGGTGGCATTAACCGCGGTGATTATCGCGCTGGCGGGACATGGTTTGGGATTGACTTGGTCTGAATCCATGCTCATTGGAGCCGTGGTTTCATCGACTGATGCCGCAGCGGTTTTTTCAGTTCTGCACGCCGGACGATTGCGGCTCAAACCGCGATTATCTCGGACGCTGGAAGTGGAATCATGTATCAATGATCCGATGGCCGTGATTCTTACCACCATGGTTATTGAAGTGCTCTCGCGCCAGCACCCGGAGATCGGATGGCTGCTTGTGCAGGTGCCGATACAACTGATTGTCGGTGGGGCGGTGGGGCTGTTGCTGGGGGTATCGGCACGGTATATCCTGCGGCGCATGCCGCTGCCAAGCACCGGATTAATTCCGGCTTTTACGCTGGCCATGGCCATTTTGTCCTACGGATTGGCGTCCATTCTGGGAGGCAGCGGGTTTCTTGCGGTTTATGCGACCGCCTTATTCATGGACGCATCTACCCTGCCGTTCCGCAGCGGCCTGTTGCGGGTGCATTCAGCTTTGGCATGGTTGGGACAGATCGGAATGTTCTTGATGCTGGGACTTCTGATTCTGCCATCCCAATTGGCGCATGTGACCTGGCTGGGACTGGGTATTGCATTTGCGCTGGCCCTGGTCGCCCGGCCTCTGGCTGCGGCCGCATGTCTGCTGCCTTTGCGGTTTTCCGTCCTGGAGACCCTGTACATCGGATGGACCGGCCTGCGCGGCGCGGTTCCGATTATTCTGGCAACGTTTCCGATGATGGCCCATCTGCCCGGCGCGCAAAGAGTGTTCACCATTGTCTTTTTTGTCGTGGTGGTCAATACCTTAATTCCCGGCGCAACAATTCGCTGGGTGACGCGCCGCCTGGGCCTTGGACAGGAGGAAAAACCGTCGCCGGAAGCGGTGCTGGAAATTAATTCCGCCAGGCCATTGGGTGGAGAACTGGCCTCATTTTTCATTGAACCATCGGCGGCGGTGAGCGGGGCGGCCCTGCGGGAACTGGAATTTCCCACCGGGGCCAGCGTGATGCTTATTGTGCGGAACAATCAGCTTATTGCGCCGCGCGGTGATACGATCATTCAGACCGGCGACCATGTCTACATGTTTTTCCAGCCCAAGGACCGATCCTTGATGGATCTGCTTTTTGGCCGTGCCGAAAACGGCGGCCTGGGATAGACACCAACGCCATTGCGGCACAAGGGCCGCCGATATTCGGCATGTAAATACTGCCAGCCATGGCGTGTCAGTCGGGCTATGCGAATCAACAGCCAGATAATTCAAGAGCGGTGAAAAGTAAAGTTTTTTTTCTTGGCAAGCACCGGGTTGCGGGGTATGCTGCTTTTTACCGTAAATAATTGCTCTTTGGCGGAGTTCATTGAAATGCCGCGAGTTGGTCCGTACATAGTCAATCCGGCTTACACAGCCGCCGGCGGTCCCGGACCCGCGAAAACGCCGCTGTCGCCCCCAGGATACCGGGCCGCCACGCCGACTCAAATAGCCGCCGGCTCCGCCGGCGGTCCCTCTCATGCAAAAAACAATCGGTCAAACACTCACGTGAATCCAGAGCAGCACCACATTATCTTCCACCCGCCACCGGTGGTATGCCAGCTTTGGCACGGCATACTCAAGAGTATGCGCTCCTGTCCCGTGATTTTCATTTTGGCCATGGCGGCCAGCTCCGGATTTCAGACGGCTGCCCGGGCCACGGATGCTTTTGTCGCACCCGTGTCCGGGCGGACACAAGCGATTGCGGCAGTGGAA
>JAJZJL010000170.1 GCA_021810145.1 Planctomycetota bacterium
CGGAGTTTATCACCTTGTGAGCTTTTCAGACGCCATCAACAATGCCGCAGATCTGAATTCATGGACGGTCAACGGCCCATCGGGCTACACGTACACGTTCAGTGATCCGGCTGGAATGATTAATTTAAATGTCACCTCCGTTCCCGAACCGGCCATGCTGGAATTTCTGACGCTCAGCGGTGCTGCGGCGTTGCTGTTGCGGAGACGGAAAATAGCGGCACAGTAATGTCTCGCCGGGTGTTGCCTGATCGAATTTACCAGGCTTTTCCGCCTAAATTCCAATACGGGCAAGACTGCAATGGCTTTTTGAGGCAGGGGCTTGAATGCCCAGTCCATCGTTTTGGGGTCGCTTTTTTAAGGGGTGCAACATGTTAACATCCAGACATCTTCTTTTGGGCGCTGCGGCGGCGGCGACGATTACTACCTCCGCGTTTGCGGATGTAACGATCAATACTTCCAACAGTTCCGAGTGGACCGCCAGCAATGGCGTTGTCTCGTTAGGGATGAACACAAAAAGCGGAGCAATTAACCAGTTATCCGTGCGGCTTAACGGCTCGGTTCTCAATATGCTCAGCACCAGCGGCAACGCGCCGGGCCAAAGCACCCAGCAGCTTTACGGTGAATATGACGGCCCCAGCGGGATTCTATATGGCAGCAACACCGCTAATTATCAGCTTGATCCCAATGGTTATCTGGATATCTGGACCACCACTACTCCATCCAGCACCACCGATAATTTCGGCATTCAAACCCATTGGGTGCTGACGCCCAACAGCCCGTCACTTTATATGTATTCGGTTTTCACCCATTCGGCCACAGCGGCGGCCAGCAATCTCGGACAGGGACAGTTTATTTTCAAGGCCAGTGATAATCTCTTCAGTTCCAATTATCTCGCCAATACCGGCCCCAACAGCCTCGGCGCATTTCCCGAAACCATGCCCTCGCCGCAGTTGGCGTATAACACCGTCACGGCCAATCCGGGCCGGCAGGTGCAGAAAGAAACCGTGGATTTTACCGGCGTATCCACCCCGATGAATCCCGGCGATAATTTTCTCACTAAATATGATTATTCCACCTACGAACAGTATCAGCAGGCTTATGGCATGTATGGCAGCAGCGTCGGAGCATGGTTTGTGACACCCAACCGCGACACCATGACCGACGGCCCGGTTAAGCAGGCGCTTACGGCGGTAGCGCCCACGATGCTGGAGGAATTTATCGGCGGTCACTACGGCGGATCAAGTTATACGCCCCAGCAAGGCGTCAATACCACGCGACTGTTTGGCGCGTATGAATTGGCTTTTAATGCCATCAGTTCTCAGAACGCCGATGCCAACGCCCTGTACCAAAATGCCGTCAATACCATTCCCACAGCCAACGCTTTTTTCAATACGGACTCCGAACTTCTCGCCAACGGCTATGTGCCCAGCACACAACGCGGCAGCGTGCAGGCCAACGTCACCGATGCACAAGGCTGGAGCGGCAATACCAATAAGAATGTGGTGGTACTTTCCGATCCCCACACGGATTTTCAGGCTTCCAGTACCGGTTATCAATATTGGGGCTATCTGAATCAGAATGGCAGCACCACATTAACCGGCGTCGTACCGGGTACTTATCGGATGACGGTGTACCAATCTGGCCAGTGGGGTGAAATGAGGGTCGATGGTGTTGTGGCAAAAAATGGCCAGCTTGACACCCCGACCAATCTGAAATTCACCCCCGAAAACTTCGGCACCGCCGCTCCAATTTGGACCATCGGCACGCCTGATCATTCCGCCAGTGAATTTGAAAATGGCCACAACGCTGCCGGGCAGGCTATCCGGCAGTATTTTGGCGCCTACAACTATTGGCAGGAATTGGCTGCCAACCAGGGCAAAGTGGTCTATTACGCCACCGCCGTCGGCACCACCGCTGCCACCAATAATCTCAATGTCTGGCCCACCAACCAATGGCAGACATTTGATCCCGGCTTATATGCCGGGACGTACACCAACGGCACCGATACAACATCAGATGGATATAAATATATTTCTCCAGCTTACGTCAACGCCGCTGGCGGCCCCGCCACGTATACGGGCCAGCCCTGGCAGATACACTTTACCACTACTGCCGCCCAACAGGCCCAGGGGCAATATGTGGTGCTGTCGATTGCGCTGGCGGCTGCGGAAGCGGATTTAATTGTTTCGCTTAATGGCCATCAGTTAATCATGCGCGATCCATATTACATTCACCGCAGCGATCCGATGGTGCGGCAGGGGAACTCCGGTTATTTTGGCTGGGCCGCACTGCAATGGACAACCAGCGACCTTAACGCTCCGGGACAGGACAATATCATTACATTAAGTGTTAACCACCCCTGGGGCGTGATGTATGACGCCATGCGCATGGAAATCACCAATATTTCGGCTGATCCGAGCGTTACCGGGTGGAATGATTACGAATTTCTGTACGGCAATACCAATATCATGCCCAACGATACCCTGGGCCAAACCGCCGGCAATGCCTATACCGTCCAAGCGGTGCCGGAACCGGCCACGCTGGGCTTGCTGGCCGTGGCGGCTTTGGGGATGTTGGCTTTACGGAAGCGAAGCAACGTATAACAATCGCAACGCGTGTATCCAATGCACCAACCTTCAATTCCAACTTCCATGGTCTGGAATTCGATATAAGGCCTGTCGGGGCACCGGGAAGAGGTTTGGTTACGTTGTGGGAGTCTGTTAGAATACCGGCGGTATTGTATTTGCCCGTTCAGGCCGCTGGCTTGCTGAACGGGATTTGGTATTTGAATATTCGAGATTCAAGTCAGCGACAATTGGAACAGCGTGACATGTCAAATCAGAGCGGAAACGGCGGTTCAGGCAACGGCGGAGGAACGGGCAATGGGGGCGGTGCATCCGGTGGTTCAGGTGGATTTCGGGGCCGCAAAGTGACCAATTGTTCGTTTTGCGGGAAATCCAGCCGCGAAGTGGGCCCCATGGTTGAAGGCCCCAACGATATTTACATTTGTGCGAGTTGCTCTGAGCTTTGCCAGAACATATTCAAGCAGGAAAAGCGAAAGGTCACCGGTTCAAAGCCAACGGTTGGAGAAATTCCACCGCCGCGACAACTCAAAGAATTCATGGATCAATACGTTATCGGACAAGAGGCCGCAAAGAGGGCGCTATCGGTCGCGGTACATAACCATTACAAACGGCTTTCACATACCGATGGCAGAACATCCGATGACGTTGAACTTGATAAATCCAACGTGTTGCTGATTGGACCTACCGGGTCAGGCAAAACGCTGCTGGCGCGTACGCTGGCCCGCTGCCTGAACGTGCCCTTTGCCATTGGCGATGCCACCACGCTTACCGAAGCTGGCTATGTTGGCGAAGATGTGGAAAATCTGCTGCTGAAACTTCTGCAGGCCGCTGATTTTGACCTTGAAACGGCCAAACGCGGCATTATCTACATCGATGAAATTGATAAAATCGGCAAAACCAGCATGAACGTTTCCATCACACGGGATGTCTCCGGGGAAGGTGTTCAGCAGGCGTTGCTGAAAATGCTGGAAGGGACCATGGCCAATGTTCCGCCGCAAGGTGGGCGCAAACATCCTGAACAGCAATATATTCAAATGGACACATCGCACATTCTGTTTATCTGCGGCGGCACCTTTGTGGGCCTGGAGCAGATTATTGCGCAACGGCTCGGAAAGCAGTTGATCGGATTCGGTTCCGAAGTGGATGGCTCACGCGTGAAAAATGAACGTCGCGCCGACTTTCTTGCAAAGGTCACGCCCGATGACCTCATTGAATACGGCATGATTCCCGAATTCGTCGGACGATTGCCCATTCTGGCTTCGCTGCAGCCGCTGACGGAAGAAGCGATGATTCAGATTCTCACCGAGCCGCGCAACGCACTGGTCAAGCAATATCAGAAATTCTTCCAGATGGAAGGCTGCGAACTGGAATTCACACGCGAAGCGCTGCATGTCATAGCGGAGAAAGCCCTGAAGCGCGATACCGGCGCCCGCGCCTTGCGCAGCGTGATGGAGGAACTGATGCTGGATCTGATGTATCATCTGCCGGATCAGCCGCAACGGGGCAAATACGTGATCACCGATGCGGTGGTACGCGGCGAAGTCAGCCTTTTTGACACCAAGCCGCTGCCGTTGAAGGAAAGCGCTTAAACGATTTGTATATTGTCGGCACCGCTTGAATCCGCTACCATCAGGCGATGGATGGTGTGCAGTGGAGTTTCCGATGGGACGCACGATTGGGCCGCAGGGCAATGACCGAGAACATCTCGACACCCAGCGCAAAGCGCTGGAAGTAAATATCGATTCACGGCGCTATGGCACGTTTGCCGAAATTGGCGCCGGACAGGAAGTGGTACGCTGGTTTTTCCGTGCCGGCGGCGCCGCCGGAACCATTGCCAAAAGCATGAGCGCCTATGACATGTCCGTCAGCGATGCCATCTACGGCAAATGTGATCGCTACGTCAGCCGGGCGCGGCTTGAAAGCATGTTGAAATATGAACAGCAGCTCAATATTGACCGGCTTGGCGAAGCACGCGGAGATACCACCGCCTTTTTTACTTTCGCCAATACCGTTGCCGCCCAGAGTTTTAAAGGCAACGTGGAGTGCCACGGATGGATGGGCGTGAAATTTCAGGCCCATCCGCGTGATCAGGACAGCCAGATCATTCTGCATGTCCGGATGCTGGATCGGGAAAACGCGCAGCAGCAGGAAGCACTGGGCATTGTGGGCGTCAATCTGCTTTACGGCGCTTTTTTCTACCATTATGAGCCGGAAATGCTGCTTAAGTCCCTCATGGACGGCATTTCCTCATCCCGCATTGAAATAGACATGATCGAATTCAGCGGCATTGAATTCCGGCATGTGGACAACCGGATCATGAGCCTGCGGCTGGTGGAACTCGGGTTAAGTCAAGCGGCCATGTTCGGCCCGTCCGGTGAAGTGCTGCAACCATCCGAAGTGCTGCATAAACGCCCGGTCATTGTGGAGCGCGGCAGTTTCCGGCCGGTAACGCACGTGAACCTGGATATGATGCACTGCGCGCGGGAAAGATTTCTCGCGGAATCCGATTCCACCGGAGAAGAACCGCTGCAGCTTTTTGAAATTACCATGCGTAATTTGCGGGCGGAAGGTTCCATTGATCTCAAGGATTTTCTGGCCCGGGCGGATGTGCTTAGCGCCTGCGGCATGACGGTATTAATTTCCGATTATTTTGAGTTTTATCGCCTGGCCGGGTACTTATCGCAATTCACCAAAAAACGCATCGGCCTGGTCATGGGCGTGCCCACGTTGATCGATCTTTTTGACGTTACGTATTACGCCAATCTCGAAGGTGGAATTCTCGAAGCGTTCGGACGGTTATTCAAGAATGACCATAAACTTTATATTTATCCGCTTAAGAATTCCGACTCGTCTCTTACCACCACGGAAACACTGGATTTCACCTCTGAATTGAAAAAACTTTTCGGATATCTGGTGGAAAGCGGCTGGATTGAGCAGTTGAACAATTATAATCCGGAATATCTGAGCATCTTCTCGCGCGACGTATTGAAGAAAATTCAGACCCGGGACGACACATGGGAAACCATGGTGCCGCCGCCAGTGGCGGAAATCATAAAAAAGCGCGGACTCTTTGGCCATCGCGCGGATCGCGGTGCCGTACCTTCGCGCTGATGAATCTGATGCGGCCGCGGGAAAAACGTGTCTGAATGCCGGAAGTCAGTAATCCCATGGAGAATGCAACTGTGGATGCAGCAACCAGAACAGATCTTCCCAAGCTTGCCGATGAAATCATTGCCAGCTATGAGCAGTTTCCGGCCACACAATACATCGGCTCAAGCAATTTGCCGAACCGTGATGTGATCATCGCGCTGGTCCAGTCGATCCGGGAGGTGCTTTTCCCCGGCTTTTTCGGGCGGCAGAATCTTACCACCACCGAACTGCCCTTGCACGTGCACAGCGTATTAAGCTCAATCCGGGACACGCTTTTTGATCAGGTGCGCCGGGCCATCCGCCATCAGCATCAGCGCAACAGTAAAACCGAATGCGTGGATTGCGATACCACCGCAGCCGCCATTACCGACGAATTTCTCGGGGCCATACCCAAGCTGCGGCGAATTCTGGCCACCGATGCGCAGGCGGCGTTCGACGGGGATCCGGCGGCGGGAAGCGTGGATGAAATTGTCTTCAGCTATCCGGGCTATCTGGCGATTACCATTTATCGCATTGCGCATGAACTTCACACGCTGGGCGTACCGCTGATTCCCCGCATCATGACGGAATACGCCCACGGCGCAACGGGGATTGATATTCATCCCGGCGCGACCATCGGCGACTATTTCTTTATCGACCATGGTACCGGCGTGGTGATCGGAGAAACCACCATTATTGGAACGAATGTGAAAATTTATCAGGGCGTGACGCTCGGCGCGCTGTCCACGCGCGGCGGCCAGATGCTGCGCGGCAATAAGCGCCACCCCACCATTGAAGATGATGTGATGATCTACCCCAATGCCAGCATTCTTGGCGGTGAAACCGTCATCGGGCGAGGGGCGACCATTAATGGCAACGTATTTGTCACGCAATCTGTGCCGCCCAATACCCGGGTAAGCGTGAAACACCCCGAACTGCAATACCGCAACCGCCCGCCAAAGTAATTTCCTCCGAACCTGTGTCCTCAGGTGTATTTTCGCTACGATGCGGTGTATTTCCAGGAAGGTGCCATTCGCGCTTTTTTACCTCTTGCGCTTGCCAGAATGGCCATTCCGTGCTATCTAAAGCAGCGGTCCGGGACTTGCTATCCACCGGCAATAGCCGGGGCGGCCTGGGTTGATCCTTTGG
>JAJZJL010000171.1 GCA_021810145.1 Planctomycetota bacterium
TACAGCAGAAGAACGAGGTTCTCGCGGAACTCATGAGCGAACATGTGGCGCTTAAAAAAAAGCTTGGCCTGATCTGAACGGAAAATGGACCGCTCACGATGTGCGGGATCAGGTCATTGATGTCGCTGTATCCCTGAATGAAAGGAAAATAAGTGACGCCAAGGAAAAAATGGTTAACGAATTTCCGCGTCCGCTGGTGCATCTGTGTTCTGCTTCTCGCGGAGCTACTTACTGCCAAGCATGGCGTGGCCGCCGCGAAACGTGGTCCGCCGCAACGGTTGCGGCTGATTATCCCAATTCACATTTACGATTGGCACAAAAGTATTCCCTCGCCGTTCAGCGTAAGTGCCCGCGTTGCGTTTATTCAC
The DNA here is from genome assembly GCA_021810145.1 of Planctomycetota bacterium. Classification (GTDB taxonomy): domain Bacteria; phylum Planctomycetota; class Phycisphaerae; order WQYP01; family WQYP01; genus JAMDCX01. The sequence continues at coordinate 369 of JAJZJL010000171.1, forward strand.
CTGAGTGATGCCAGCCAGCTAAACCGACGATCCCTTCCGTTCTTGGGGGGAGCCGCTGAAATAATGCGAAGAACGGCCTCGGCCTGGCACCGTGGCAACGCTGCTGAAATACGGTCCCTGCTCTTGAAGAAAATTCCGCTCAAGGACGTCCGCTTTTTTTTGAAATACGGAGACAAGCGATTTTGCACGCCCGGCCAATACACGATCCGCGCGATCGTTCTGGCGGGGCGGTGGGCTGCGGAAATCATCTGGGTACACCCGGTTGGTAAGGCAACTCCGGGGGTGTTCACCGAGGCATATTTTGCGCGCAACGCCAAGGGGAAGTGGCGGTTCTCGCTGCACAACCCCTATTCGCTTTCGTGTGTATGCAACGCCATCTCCTCTTCGATTATTCTCCCGAGCGCGTTTCCGTCCCTGCCAGCGGCGGCCCGGTCGATGCAGCGCTTCCTGATCTATGGTAGCCCCGGCCATAGCGCAGTATACATTTATTTCCATGGTGCGCGGGTGAACTACCTGGTTCCCCCGGTTCCCACGCAAAAGCATACGCTGATTCCGAAGCAGGCTGCGGACGCGCTGCGTTTCCTTGGCCATGCCTATCGGCTTCTCCAGCAGCAGAGATGGACGCAATACACCCAATGCTTCGGCCCCGAGACCCGCAAACATCTGGTGTTTGGTACAAACCCCTCGCCGAAGCAGCTTACGCCGAAGCTAATTCGTTTCCTCAGCCGCATGATCCCCGTACCCGTTCGCTACGTAATCTATGGGCGCGGGCTTTATTTCTTTTACAGCCCGGCATGGGTGTCCAAGGGGATTTTCCGCTTCAAGGACACGGCTGGACAATTTAACTCCCCGATCTGCCAAATTGTTCAGCGCATGGCCGATGGAAAAATGCTGATCGTTGGCCGCGGTTATGCCGGCAGCTTTCAGCAGATGGAGAACTCTCCGAGGTTCTACCTGCCGTTGGTGAGGGGTTTCCTGAATTGGGGTGGTGAGCGATTTAAAGCTTTGGAAAAACAGGCGGCACGGTCGGTGGACGTGGGAGGCAGGCACCAATGACAAAACATCAAATATGGCGAGCCATAGCACTCTTTGCCGTCCTACTGACTACGTTGGTCAGCACAGGATGTGTATCGCACACGCCGCCGATCACTTCACGGGAAGCATCGGAGTTATTCTGCCGAAATTCCGATTTTGGCTTTGGGCTTCATCGGCCATCCGGCGAAGTTTCACACACCTTCCGGATTTACAACGATTCCGGCCGCACAGTCGACATAACGCGGATCGAACCAACATGTACCTGCGTAAGCGTCAAGTTGGGCCGAAGAAGCATCGCGCCGCACGGCACCTGCCGTGTCAGAATATCCGTTAACATGGCGGTGCATCGCGGGAAAGTGCGGGAAGGTGCGGTACTCACCACCGGCGGTGCGGTGCCGCAACGCTTGGCTCTTTGGATGCACGGGTGGTCCGCCCACCACATGACGGCTGATCCGCGGGTCGCATTCTTTGGACAAATTGGTCCGCTGAGCCGAACTAAGCTTTTTATTAATCTCGATCCGGGCAGCCCGCGCGACTCCCTCAAAGCCACGAGGTTGACCGTTACCGGCAAGCGATTTTCCGCCACGCTGGAAACCGACGGCAGCACGCAGCGGGTTGTGATCGCGCCCTGCGGTGAACCGTTGCCGACCGGTCCACTGAAATCCGTGGTATGCGTGTACGGCTCGGGACACTCCCCCCCGATCCTTCGCATTCCGGTATGGGCCAATGTTGTTGGACCTGTCGCGGCCACGCCGACGCGAATAAGGCTTTCGGCCGGCGAGATGGAAACCCTGCGGGTGAGCGTGCGCCCGTTAACGGGCGAAAAGCCAGAGCTCACTCGTGTGGTATTCCCGCATGGGACAGAGGTAGGCAGTCCATCCATCCGACAGCTCGCTCCGGGCTACTATTCCATCCTGATCCCGAAACTCTTGGGAACCGCCGCCGTCAATGGTAAGCCAATTGATATATACACACGCGACTCCGATAAACCCGTTTTGCAAATCCCCGTGACTGTAACCGGCCAATTGCTTACTTCCGCCCCGCGCAATCCCCGACGTGGCTACCTCAAGTGGAAAAGTCAATCTGTTCGCGTGACCGCCGGCGCGGATCAGAAGTCAGTCACGGTAAGGTTTCATTTCAAAAACGACGGTCCAACCCGCGTACGGATACTGAGGATAACGGCCTCCTGCGGTTGCACGTCCGCGAGGGCAAATGCCAGCAACTATGCTTCCGGCCAGCGGGGGACTCTCACGGCGGTTGTCATGCTTGGCGAAAGCAAGGGACGTTTTCAGAAGGTGGTCTTCGTCCACAGCACGGATTTTGTAAATCCGATGGCCATGCTTTACATCCACATCCATCGGCGGTAGACGCACGGGGGGCCGGGATTTCCGCCCGCCGCAATGGCACAGCCCGATTTTGGGAGCTACGGAAGCGGCCGAAAAGCTTTCGGACCAGCAGGCAACGGCCTCGGACACCGGCCTACAACAAAATGAAGCAAGCCCTTGCGGAGCTAGGGTTTGGTTCATTTTGCCACTTCTCGTTACTAGGTACGCCCGAGTAACTCAAGGGCCCCCTGTTGCAGGGCGACGCGCATCGCCATCATCGTGGCCGCCGGGCCCCCACCCTTTTCCCCGGCCATCCGGCACGCGTTTCGGATCCGCGTGGCGAGTCCCTCCAGCAGGGGGCGGAAGCCCCGCGCGTGAGGCCCTCGGGCGTTCCGGTGTGTACTCTTCTTCACTTTGGTCGAGGCCGGTGGCTGGATCGGGAGAACCGGATCGCGGGTGCCGCCGTTGGCTTGGATTTCCTCATCGTAATATGGTAATTCCGCCAACTTCTGCCGCAGGTGTCATCCGATGTAGCACTCAAGCACACATAGGAATACCGAACCACCCGCAGGTTCCCCTCACCGCGTACGGTGAACGGCTGCTGAATCATCCGCCATAAGAGCCGTAAGCGAGACTCTTTTTTCCAAAACCGGGTGTACACAACAAATATGCCGTGCTGATTAATTTGAGTTCTCAGTTCGATGCGAGCATCTCAGGCGTATATCACGTACGAATTGAGCTGGCGCATCCAAAAGTTTGGTCGAATTGGCGAGATGTCGACGTGCCCGCCGTTGAGAACCCTGGTAGCCACGGAAAGGCGAGAATAAGAACGCAGCCCCCGGAACCTTGTGCCCTGGATATCACCTGTGCCGCGCCGGTGGCGGACGGCGGAACCGATTGCGGTGCTGTGGTGCTTGGCAGAACCGAAGTGGCACATGCGAAGCGAGTCTGTATTGGATAGCTGGTTCCCTGCACAATATCTCGTAAATGCGAAAAATAAATGTTTTTGCTTGCATTTTATAGCCGGTTATTGGTATCCTAATAGGTCTTGGAACGCAGTTTTCCCGGCGTGTAAATTCGCCGGGCACCATGGCTCGAGAGCCGGGTTAAAAAAGGAATGAAAGGTGAAACTGCTGATAGATATTTTCTAAGCCCATGCCCCGCGGCCGATGCGACGCCCGGCATGGGTGAAACATCGGCACGGTGCGGTGGGGTGTGACCACCGAAGTCTGTGCCCGCGAGAAACGCCCTGCCGGCGCGATGAATATCGCCCGGCGGAGAAGGACGGTTCTGGCGGGCTTGTTGTTTATACACCCGCAAATACAAACTGGATTTTGAGAAGTTTTTTCTTTTAGGATACAGAGGTACATATCATGGCTCGTGACTTAACCCGCTACCGTAACATTGGCATTGCCGCTCATATTGACGCCGGCAAAACCACCGTGTCTGAACGCATTTTGTTTTACACCGGTAAAACACACAAAATCGGTGAAGTGCATGAAGGCACCGCCGTCATGGATCACCTTGAGGAAGAGCAGCAGCGTGGTATTACCATCACCGCCGCCGCCACCACCTGCCCCTGGCGGTTAAGTGGCAAGGAAGATGGCGAAGAGTATATCATCAATCTTATTGATACCCCGGGACACGTGGACTTTACCGTTGAAGTTGAACGCTCCTTGCGCGTCCTCGATGGTGCGGTGGCTGTGTTTGATGGACGCGAAGGCGTGGAAGCACAGTCGGAAACGGTCTGGCGGCAGGCCACTAAGTATCACGTTCCGCGGCTCTGCTTTGTCAATAAAATGGATAAAGTCGGCGCGGATTTTGAATTCTGTGTAAAGACCATTCACGATCGCCTCGGTGCCAACCCGGTGCCGATTCAAATTCCGATCGGTGCCGCTGAGAATTTTGCCGGCGTTATTGATCTGCTGGAAATGAAGGGCTACCAGTGGGATGAAGAATCCAAGGGCCGCACCTGGGGCGAAATTCCCATTCCCGCCGAATTCAAAGCCAAAGCGGATCAGGCTCGCGCATATATGATTGAAAAGGCCGCCGAATGTGATGATCATCTGATGGAAAAGTATCTTTCTGATCAACCCATCAGCAATGATGAAATTAAGGCGGCATTGCGCAAAGGAACCTGTGCCATCAAAATTAACCCCGTGCTTTGCGGTTCGGCCTTGAAGTACAAGGGCGTGCAACTGCTGCTTAACGCGGTGGTGTACTATCTGCCCAGCCCGCTGGATAAGCCGCCGACGGTCGGACACGACGTACGCGAAAAAACCAAGGAACTGATCCGTAATGCGGATATCAATGAGCCGTTCTGCGGAATCGTGTTCAAAATTGTCAGCGATCAGCATGGTGATTTGAGTTATGTCCGAGTGTACTCGGGCAAACTTATATCCGGTGCGCGTATTATCAATTCCACACGCGACAAAAAAGAAATTGCCTCGCGCATCTGGGAAATGCACGCCGCCGATCGTATTCAGCGCGAATACGCCGAGGCCGGCGATATTGTCGGCGTGGTGGGCTTCAAATACGGCCTGACCGGCGACACCATCTGCGATCCGGATCATCCGATTCTCCTGGAAAAAATGGAATTCCCCGAGCCGGTTATCAGCATGTCCATTGAGCCGAAAAGTGCCAATGACAAAAACAAGCTCGGCGAAGCCCTTACAACCCTGCGCCGGGAAGACCCCACCTTCCGCAGTAACTTTGATCCGGAAACCGGCCAGACCATCATTCATGGCATGGGTGAGTTGCACCTGGAAATTATCGCCAACAAACTCAAGCGCGATATGAAAGTCGATGTCACCGTCGGCAAACCCAAGGTGGCCTACAAAGAAACCATTACCAAGGCCGCCGAAGCGCAGGGCAAACACGTTAAACAGAGCGGTGGTCGCGGTCAGTATGGTGATTGCTGGATTAAACTTGAGCCTTATGTGCCCGTGGAAGAAGACGATTCCGAAGATTCGCTGCTTTTCAAAAATGACATCAAGGGTGGTGCCATTCCCCGCGAATACATTCCGTCGGTGGAGTACGGCGTGCGGCAGGCCGCGAAGTCCGGCGTGTTGGGCGGCTTCCCGATGTTGAACATGAAAGTAACGCTGTTTGACGGCAGCTACCATGATGTCGATTCATCGCAGATCGCCTTCGAACAGGCCGGTATTCTGGCCATGCAGGCCGCCTGTAAGAAAGCCGGCCCGGTACTGCTTGAGCCGATCATGAAACTCCAGGTCACCACCCCCATTGAATTTGCCGGTCCGGTGCAGGGTGATATTTCCAGCCGCCGCGCCATGATTGAAAACACCGAAAACCGCGGTAATACGCAGGTTATCGATGCCACTGTTCCGCTGGCGAACATGTTCGGTTATTCCACGATTCTGCGTTCACTTACGCAGGGCCGGGCCAACTACACCATGGAACCGCACAGCTACGCTCAGGTGCCAAATCATGTTAAAGATGAAGTCCTGGCCAGCCTGAAGTAATCGCGGCATCATCCCATTGCTGAAACCCCGGAACACCCGGTCGTGAAAATCGACCGGGCGTTTTTTTATCCCGCGGCCGTGATGGCTGAAGCAACCTCAATGCCCGCTCCGTGCGGTTGCACAGTCCAATGCCCAATTATCAATGGCTCCCGGCCCGCCGGGGACAGGCACTGCATGTACTGACCAATACTGACCGATACTGAACATACTGTTCAATACTGATCAGTATTGTTACCGCTCCTTTGTGATGAAAATGTGCACTGGTCACGGCTGATCGGCTATCGAGCCCGCTGCTTGTTTGTCGCATTTGTTTTGCGCTTCACCCGTCCCCGCCGCATTGCTCCCCACCTCTTTGTAAAATTCGTGGTGCCCTTAGGTTTGTGCCGCGCGTGGCTGTAGCCGGGGTATTGGAGTAAACCGCCCCGGCGCGCACGGGGTAAACTCTCTAAGCGGATGACGCGGATACAGGGGGTGACAGGCACTGAATGTACTGACTAAGGGCTTGCTCAAAAATAACTTGAACAATTATCCTATCTCGGCTTGATAAGGTAGTTCCAGTCGCCGTGGAATTGAGCGGGTGTCAGGCGAAGTCCCGCCAGTTGTTCATCGGTGATTTTCAGA
>JAJZJL010000045.1 GCA_021810145.1 Planctomycetota bacterium
TATCTGCGGTTCACCCCGTTGTCCTCGGGACAGACTCTCAGGTTCTCTCGCCGGATACTGGCGCTACTGCCAATACTGACGCAACTGAATAATGCTGATAATACTGACGATACTGACAATACTGAACATTCTGATAATACTGCCAATTCTGACACCCGCGCTTCCCATAATGTTTGAATGGGTGGTATAACTCATCCTTCGCGGGAGTTGAGCCGAAAATAAATGTGTTGTTACTCGCCGACGGCCTTGACCTTTGGGCCGTCAGAGTTGGATGTGTTGTACGCCACCGGCAGGAGCCTTCCCGATGCTTTCCGAAATGTCAAATCCGTCGATAATACTTGAGTCGCAGCGAGGTCCTTCCTCGGAAAATGCCAAATTAGGGGCCACCTATTCCGCAGGGATGGGGTTGGGGTGCGCGCTCGCGGCCTTAGCGTTTGCGTCGCTGGGCCAACAAGCCGCCCACGCGGACACCGCGTTTCAGGAGATCGGATTAACGCAGTTGCAAACGGTGGTGCCACAGTTGGATGGCGCGGGGGTAAGCGTCGGCCAAGTTGAGGCCAACCCTGCCCCCGGTGGGCCGTACGTCTATTTCGAGAGTAATTCGAACCTCAATCCTGGAGCCTCCTTTACGTATGTTGATGCGCTGGGGGCGTCATCGGGGAGCTACAACCCGAATCTCGGATCATGGCACGCAAACGACGTCGGAGGGGTTTTCTATGGCTCGGCTGGAGTGGCGACGGGCGTTGCGTCTGTTGAGCTATTTGCCGAGAGCTATTTTGGGAGCTCTTTTCCAATCGATCAAAGCTCGACCCCCAACTCAGGCGTTCCGTCAGTAATCAACCAGAGCTTCATTTACATGAACGCTACCGCAACCAGCAGCCAATCCTACGACAACGCGTGGGACAACTCGGCAAGCCAATTCAACCTGCTTTATGTAACATCAATTGGTGACGGCGAAACTACCAGCACAACCCAGCCCAGCTATATTAATCCCCCGGCGTCAATGTATAATGGAATCGCAGTTGGGGTATACACCGGAACGGTAAACGGCAGCAGCTATTCGGCGTCCTCATCGGTCTACTCGTCGACTTCGTGGGTGGGGCCAACCTGGGACGGCCGATCCAAGCCTGATCTCGTGGCGCCGGTCCCCGGCTCACTTGGGAATTACACCAGCTACAGCACCCCGGTGGTCTCTGGCGTTGCAACCCTCATGGAGCAGGCGGCCCGCGGCACCAACCTGCCCGGACCGGTCGGTCTGAGCGCCAGCGACGCGTCGGTTGTTTCAGGCGGTGCAACGGCCTACACCACTGCCGCCACGGATATCCGAACGGTCAAGGCTTTGCTGCTTAACGGAGCGGTTAAACCCGTCGGATGGACGAACAATTACTCCATCACAAGCAATGGTGCGTATCTATTGCCGACCTACACCTACAATGCTGTTAATGCCAATGCCGTTACGCCGCTGGATCCGCGGTATGGCTCCGGCGTGGTCAACGCTTACAACTCCTATGAAAACCTCGCCGGCGGCGAACACAACTTCACCAGCACCACCATGCAAAGTATTGCCGCGCTGCCCAGTGTGACCGGCGCGCCAACGGCGAATTTCACCGGAACCTTTTCGCAGGCGGCTTCGGCTACCAATCCGGCCACCATCACCGGGTGGAATCTGGCCAGCATTTCGGCGAGTTCCACCGGCAATGCCGTGGAAAATTATGATTTTAATTTAACCGGGACATCCTTAAACAGTTGGGATCTCACCGCCACGCTGACCTGGAACAAAAACTATAACGCCAGTGGCATTAATCATCTGATGCTGTTTTTATTAAACTCCTCCGGCCAGCGGGTGGCCAGCAGCACCAGCATGCTGGATAACGTGCAGCAGATTAATATCAATCCCGCATTGGGCATAAATTCCTTAGCGCCCGGGCAGTATGATCTCGCGGTCGAAATGCTGGGTGGTGTGAACACCATTTCCACCAGCGACACATACGCCCTGGCGTGGAATTTTGTTGATCCGACAACCGTCCCGGAACCAACCGCATTGGCGATATTCGCCCTCGGATTAAGCCTGCTGGCGATGCCGAAGAAACGCCCGGCGGGGATCGGCGGTCGGTGAGAAACGAGTCCCGGTGCGCCGGGAGGCAACGAACAACGAATCCCGGCGCGCCGGGACAGGTTCCAGCCAGATGACAACGGGGTGAACCGCGGATAGCGCGGATGAACGCGGATACGGGGATAGTTTCCCAGTTATCCGTTTATTCCGTGCAGGGGGTTGACCCTGTGCGTGCCGGGGTGGTTACCGCATTTTCGTTTCCGTGTTCGAGGCCGGCTTGCAACGGTGGACTGAAGACCGGACCACGGATTTCACGGATAACACTGATACGGTGGCAAGGATCCGAAACGACCGACCAGCATTCCGCATTAATTGCTGATCATTGCTCGTTGCTTCCCGGCGCGCCGGGACCGGTTCCCGGGAGACAACGGGGTGAACCGCAGATAGCGCGGATGAACGCGGATACGGGGAGCACATCCCATGCGTGCCGGGGCGGTTTGCTGCCGTCGCCGTCACTTCGATTACAAGACCGGACCACGGATTTCACGGATAACACTGATATGATGGCAAGGATCCGAAACGACCAACCAGCATTCCGCATTAATTACTGATCATTGCTTCCCGGCGCGCCGGGACCGGTTCCCGGGAGACATCGGGGTGAACCGCAGATGGCGCGGATGAACGCGGATACGGGGAGCACATCCCGTGCGTGCCGGGGCGGTTTGCTGCCGTTCTCGTCACTTCGATTACAAGACCGGACCACGGATTTCACGGATAGCACTGATACGATGGCTACGATCCGAACCGACCAACCAACATTCCGCATTAATTACTGATCATTGCTTCCCGGCGCGCCGGGACTCGTTGCTCGTTGGTTTCACGTTCTGCCCCCACTGCCCCCACTGCCCCTACTGAATCTACTGACCATACTGATCTTACTGATATTACTGATCTTACTGAATATACTGACCATACTGACCATACTGACCATACTGATCCTACTGAATCTACTGCCCCTTCCGCATCGTGTGTTCAATCGCGGTTCCCGTGGCGGCCAGCAGTACGCCAATATGGGCGTTCATATCCGCCTGCATTTCAGCCTGCCGGCACAGGGCGATACATTCCTGCGCGGCGGCCGGCGGCATGGCATGGGCCTGGGATGGCAGGGGAGCGATGATCGCGGCACCGGTGGCGTGGCGAAGGCGGTCGTCAAACCATGCGGCAACAAAGCTCAGCATCAACCCCACTCCGTCGCGCACGGCTCGATCCTTGGACGCCAGCGGATCGCGTTTGAGCATCGCTTTGGCATATTGTTCCGCGGATTTCTGGATCAGCGTCGCCAATGCCATTCCGCCTTCGCGCCCGGAGAGCATGTTGTCCAGCACCGTTGATATGGCATTGATCCAGTGGGGAAACGCGTTTTGATCCGGTGCGGTACTTCTGGCTCCGGATTTGGCTGGTTCGTCGCGCTCCGGAGCGATGGTGGCTTCCATGAACGCAATGGCCCGGCCCAGGCTGCCGCCGGAAAGCCGGGCCAGCAGTTTCGCCTGCGTGTCATTAACCCCGCGCTGGACCAATTCCGGAACCATGACGGAAAAAGATAGATCCCGAAATTGCACAAACTGCGCCCGGCTGCGGATGGTGCTTAACAGCTCGGTCGGGCTGGTGGTAATCAAGATGATGTAATTTTGCGGCGGCGGTTCTTCCAGCGTTTTCAGCAGGGCGTTTTGCGCGGGAATTTCCATCAGATCCGCGTCGTCAATAATAAACCATTTCCCGCGCCCGCGTTGCGAGCGTTTGTAAATTTTCGGTTCAACCCGGTGCTCCGGTGAATCATCGCCGATGATTTCACCGCGGATGACTTGAATGCTCAAGGTAGTGCCCTTGGATTTTCCGCTGCGGTCATGATATCGAATCAACTCGCGGCTCACGAGGTGCAGATCGGGATGATTACGAAATTCAACGGCCTTGCAGGAATCACACTGGCCGCAGGGAAGTGTCAATTCAAATTCCGGCTCCAGCAGTGCATTAAACAGTTGGCCATTGTGGCGGTTGGGCCGATGCGCCGGCTGGTCGCACAGGCCGGTTTTGGCCATTTCCAGCGCGGTGTGAAATTTTCCCACGCCGGCGGGACCGGCGAAAATCCAGGTCGATGCCAGGCGGCCGGAATGAATCACGCGCTGCGTATGGGCTAATGCCGTTGCTTGGCCTTGAATATTCAACATATCTGAACCTGTACGTTCCGGGACCGCTAAGGGCTTGCCATTAACCAGTCATTTTATCCGCCAGTTTATTCAGGGCGGCAATGCCGCGCTCAATGGTTTGATCACTGGCGGCGTAACTGAGGCGGAAATGTGTGTCATAGTTGCTGAAAACACTTCCCGGAATCACCAGCACGTTATCCGCCACAGCCCGATTGACAAATTCCGTTGCGGTCAGGTTACCGGGAACTTTGGGAAACGCGTAAAAGGCCCCGTCCGGATGATTGATAACAAATCGGTCCGCCAGGCCGGCGACAATCCGATCGCGCTTACGCCGATAATGATCAATATGTGCGGACATATCGACTGATCCCTGATGCAGCAGTTCAAGGGCGGCATATTGGGACGGGGACGGCGCGCAAACAAACGTGTATTGCTGCAATTTGGTCATCTGTTCAATAATGGGCTTCGGGCCGGCGGCGTAACCCAGCCGCCAGCCGGTCATGGCATAGGTTTTGGAATATCCCTTAAGCATAATGCACTGCTCCGGCAGCAGGGGGGCAATGCTGTGGTGCTTCTGGTAGCAGAATGCGTCATAAATTTCATCGCTGAGCACCAGCAGATGATGCTTTTTTGCGATGTCCGCGGCAGCCTGCAATTCGGCCGGCGTCAGGGCGATGCCGGTGGGATTATTGGGTGAACACAGAATCAGCATTTTGGTGCGCGGCGTAATGGCGGCTTCAATGCGTTCGGGATGCAGCCGAAAATCCGGATAGCTGTTGACCGGCACCGGCACCGCACCGACCATGCGGGGAAGATGTTTATACATGACAAAGTAGGGGTCCAGAAAAATCACTTCGTCGCCGGGATTTAACGTTGCGAACATTGCCAGCATAATGCCCGCGGAAGTGCCGGAGAGCACCAGCACGCCCGGATCGCGCCAGTCCGTGCTCTGGCACACATCCCGGCGGATGGGATCAATCAGTTCCGCGATGCCCTGGGTGGGGGTGTACCGATTTTTCCCGGCCCGGATGGCTTCAATGGCCCGTTCCTTGATCGGATCGGGCACATCAAAATCCGGCTGGCCGATGGATAAGTTGATCGGGTCTTTGAGTTTCGCGGCCAGATCAAAGACTTTACGAATGCCCGAAGCGTCAATCTCCAGCGCCCGCTGGGCAATGCAGGAGGCAGGATTAAAACTTCCGGCGGTGTCAGCCGGTGCCGAAGCGGGGGATATAACCATACGTTCCTCAACGTTTTATCAACAAAACCGGTACAAAAGTCCGCAGGATTTCCGCCGGTTGATCGGGTCGGAATTCCAGAGATTATTGTAGCGTAGGTTAACTGAACTTGCCGCATCGCACCGGCACTTCCGAAATCTGATCCGCGCGATCCGTGGTCCGGCCGTTAGAGGTATGGAATGTTTCGGGGAAATTTGATGGCTGAGACTTCCCTACGCGGGTATTCGGATATATGCTTGGAGTAAGGGCCTGACGGACTGGAGGATAGATGGCTATTGATCTCATCCATGAGGGACTAAGCGGAAAAATTATCGGTGCGGCGATGGCGGTTTTAAACGAGCTAAAGCCTGGACTGGACGAAAAACTATACGAACGCGCTTTGATGATAGAGCTTCGAGCTCGAGGGCATGTCGCGCGGGGCCAGAAACGCTACAGGGTGTCATATCGGAACCACCATATTGGCACATTGATTCCGGACCTTATCGTGGACGACCTGGTGATTGTCGATACAAAAGTGGTTTCAGTGTTTACCCCCAGCCACATTGCCCAGATGGCCGGCTACCTCGCGGTAAGCGGACTGCGACTGGGGCTGCTGCTGAATTTCCACGATGCCACCCTGGACTGGAAGCGCATTGTGCGATGATTCAATCCGTCCGGGATACCACTGAATACGGTTTGGTTTCGCTGTGGGCCACCGCGAGATAAAACAACCACGGATGGCACGGATTAAACGGATGAAAGTGGGAAAGTAGAAATGCCGCCCGTTGTTCCCCGGCAGGTCAACACTCGTTGGCTGTTTCTAGCCGTTGTCCCCGTATCCGCGCTATCTGCGGTTCACCTCGATGTCTCCCGGGAACCGGGAATCAATGAGCAACTAATCCCGGCGCGCCGAGACTCGTTGCCTCTCGGTGCGCCGGGGTTCGTGGTCGGAACGTCTGCCGCGTTTACGGGATCCATGTGCCATGATTCACGCCCGCAAGTCGGCGTCAGCGGTATGGCGGGCTTGACATTTTTTCCGCCGGGTGGAACATAGCGGAACCTTTTCATGGCCTTGTGAGGTACGCGAGTACAACCATTGTGCCACAGAAACCGGCAAAGCGAGGAAATATTTTATGGCTATTGGCGGCATTACACCCGGTGGATCGGTGCGGGCTTCCGGGGAAAGCGGAGAGCGCACGTATCGGCTTCCATTTACCATCATGACCGTTCTGTTTTTCATGTGGGGGTTCATGACGGTCTGGAATGACATTCTCATTCCACGCTTTAAGGAAGCCTTCACGCTTAATTTCTTTCAGGCCATGCTGATCCAATTCGCTTTTTTCGGAGCCTACACCATTGGCTCGATGATCTATTACTTCATTTCCATGGTCTGGGGTGATCCGATCAACCGTATCGGTTATAAAACCGGTGTGATCATCGGCCTGCTGGTCGCGGCGAGCGGATTTATGTTGTTTTATCCGGCGGCCATTTTGGTTTCCTATCCATTTTTCCTCATCGCCTTGTTTATCGTGGGGCTGGGATTTGCAATGCTGCAAATTGCCGCTAATCCATATATCACCATTCTGGGGCCGGAACGCACCGCCTCAAGCCGGTTGAACCTTTCGCAGGCATTTAATTCTTTTGGCACCACCATCGGGCCGATTATTGCGGGCTGGCTGATTTTTAAGGTATTCAGCAGTCCGGGCAGCCAGGGGGCGCAGTCCGTGAAGATTCCGTATTTGTGTGTGGGGGGCGTATTTCTGATTCTGGCGGTCTGCTTTATATTCGCGCACCTGCCGAACTTCACCAATACCGAACATATTACCCGTGGGGCCGGGGCACTTAAGCACCCGCACACGGTTTTGGGTATGCTGGCGATTTTCATGTATGTCGGCGGCGAGGTTACCGTGGGCAGTAACATCATTAACTACTTGCATCTGCCCAAGCTCGGCGGACTTAGCCATGAGGCGGCCTCCGGGTTTCTATCCTTTTACTGGGGCGGATTGATGATCGGGCGGTTCATGGGGGCCTTTGCGCTAAGCGATATGCGCAAGTGGCTGCGCAACACCATCGTGGCGTTGCTGCCGGTGGTGGCTTTTGTCACGATCTGGCTGCTTGCCGGCCGCACCGATGCCATGCATTACGGGGTGATGCTGCTGGTGATGCTGGCAGCCTTTTTCCTTGGTGCTTCCAGCCCGCAGCGGATGCTGGCACTGTTCAGCTTTATTATTCTTGGGCTTTTGCTCACGGGCATATTGTCCTCGGGGGCGGTGGCGGTATGGGCGATACTGGGAATTGGCTTGTTTGATTCGGTCATGTGGTCCAACATATTCTCTCTGGCCATTGATGGTCTGGGGGCCTTAAAAAGTCAGGGATCTTCGCTGCTGGTGATGGCCATTCTGGGTGGGGCGTTGTTGCCACCGCTGCAGGGAATTGTGGCTGACTACAAGGGAATACAGTTTTCCTTTGTCGTGCCGATGCTGTCGTATGTATATATCGCCTTTTATGGCATTTATGGCTATCGTGCCGGCAAAACCGGTACCGCAACCGCCGTGGGCAATCCAGGTGATCTGTCCGCGCCGGTTGGCGGCCTGTAAGCGCTTTGTGCGCTAAAGGGCTTTCCGGATTTATTTTCTTCGTAATCAAATCAACGCGTGCCGCGGCAGGGCGGCGCACACCACGGTGCTGCGCGGCATGGCCTTTTTCGGTTTCAAACGCAGTTGTTGCTTCGGGGCATACGATGCGTTGTGAATGGGCAATTGCGCATTTGGCGGAATTCCGGATTCTGTGTACACTAACGGCGTTGTATTTATTGTGAGGATACTGTTATGACACAAACGCTGACCGCTTCCACTAATGCTTCCATTGATTCTCTGAAATCGCTGGCTGCGCAGCTTCGCATTGATTCCATTCGCTGCACCACTGCCGCGGGTTCAGGCCATCCGACATCGTCGATGTCCGCCGCTGATCTCATGGCCGTTCTGATGGTGGAACATCTGCGTTATGACTGGAACAATCCGCACGGCCCGAATAATGATCGACTGATTTTTTCCAAAGGTCACGCCTGTCCGTTGCTGTATTCCATGTACAAGGCGGCGGGTGTGGTAAGCGACGCTGAATTGCTGCGTTTGCGCAAAATTGACAGCAAATTGCAGGGGCACCCCAATCCACATGTGCTTAAATGGGTGGATGTTGCCACTGGATCGCTGGGACAGGGAATTGCCAATGGCGTGGGCATGGCGTTGAATGGCAAATATGTGGATAAACTGCCGTATCGTGTGTGGGTGCTGCTGGGCGACAGCGAAATGGCGGAAGGTTCCGTGTGGGAGGCGTTTGATAAAGCATCTTATTACAAGCTCAACAACTTGATTGCCATTATAGATATGAACCGGCTCGGCCAGCGCGGTGAAACCGATCTGGGCTGGAACAGCGCGGAATATGCGGCCCGGGTGCGCGGGTTCGGCTGGCACGCCATTGAGCTTAATGGCCATGATATTCCCGCGATTCAAGCGGCATACAAAGAAGCTCTGGCGCAAAGCGACAAACCCACGTGTCTGATTGCCAAGACTGAAAAAGGGCAGGGCGTTTCGTTCCTGGCCAACAAAGACGGCTGGCACGGCAAAGCACTATCAGCGGATGAAGAGAAAAAAGCACTTGCGGAATTGGGCCAGAGCACGAATCTGGTTTTCAATGTTGCCAAGCCGGAAGACAAAAAGCCCGCCCGCGATGGCCAGTCGTTGCCGCTGAAATTGCCAAGCTATGCTCTGGGTACCAAAGAAGCGGCGCGTAAAGCCTATGGCGATGCCATTGCCGCCATTGGCAATCATGATCTGGATGTGATTGTCGTGGATGCGGAAGTGTCCAATTCAACGCATGCGGATGAATTCAAAAAGGCCCATCCGCACCGGTTTTTTGAAATGTTCATTTCTGAACAGCTTATGGTTTCCGTGGCCACCGGTTTTGGGGTGTTGGGGAAAAAGGCCTTTGCTTCCACGTTTGCCGCATTTTTCACCCGGGCATTTGATCAAATCCGCATGGGAGCTATTTCCAATGCGACCATTCGTCTGGTCGGGTCGCATGCGGGCGTGAGTATCGGACAGGATGGCCCGTCACAGATGGCCCTGGAAGATATTGCCATGATGCGGGCCGTTTTTGAAAGCACGGTGCTGTACCCCAGCGATGCCAATCAGACCGCCAAGCTCACGGCTCTGATGTGCCGGCAGCCTGGCATTTCCTACATGCGTACCACGCGGGAAAAATTGCCCGTGATTTATTCGCCGGATGAAGAATTCAAAATTGGTTCCAGCCGGGTGCTGAGAAAATCCTCCCAGGACAAGCTGACCATTGTGGCGGCCGGCATTACGCTGCATGAATCCATCAAAGCCTGCGATGCATTGGCCAAAGAGGGCATCAACGCCCGGCTCATTGATCTCTACTCGGTTAAGCCGGTGGATGTGCAAACCCTGCATCAGGCCGCCGATGAGGCCGGTAATAAAATCATCGTTGTGGAAGATCACTGGATCGAAGGCGGCCTGGGAGATGCCGTTCTGGAAGCATTTGCGCAGTCTCGCGCATCGCACCCGACGGTGGTCAAACTGGCGGTGCGGCACATGCCCGGATCAGGTACGCCTGCTGAACTGCTTGCCGCCGCCGGAATTGATGCCGCAGCCATCATCGCCGCCGCCAGGAAACTGGTATAGCATCAGCCAACCGCCACCAGTTGTGATCATTAAGACCGTTAAGACTTCTGCGCAGCAGCTCCGTGCCGATGCAGGAATCATTTCGCGCATTTGGCTGCGTGCTGGTTACAGCAGCATAATCGCCATATCGCTTTGCCGGTCATTACGCCGTTACCCACATGAATTCCCGGTAATATCCGGGATATGAACTGCGGAATCAAAGCGGGGGGGGCTTACCGTTGAATAAGTCGCGGCGCATAAACCGCGGGATTGGTAACGTGATTGCCGCGGATGATGATCTTGCGGGAGTTTCTGACGACAACAGAAGCTTGCCGATGATCCCCGACAAATGCCGGCTTTTCCGGGCCTGTCATGGTATTGTCCACGATGGCGCAGGTATGCGCCCATTGCATAAACACGTCTCCGGCGTAATTGGAAGCGAATCGGTTGTTCCGGATGGTGATATGTGAATTGCCGATCGCTCCGTCGCCATGTACATATACTGCGGCAAAATATCCCCCAACACCGCCTTTGCCGTCCCGGATAAGTTTGTTATTTTCCACTGTCACATGCTGGCAGTAGCCCGCTTCGCGCCACCATGCTTCCGGACCAATTGAAATACCGGCCATGCCGCAGCCCCGAATCACATTGCCCTGCACCAGTCCGTCGGATCCCTTCAGCAACATGCCCCGCGATCGGGTATCGCCAATGCGGCAGTTGAGAATCTTGTATCCGGATCCACACCGCAATGGATTGGTCACATACGATCCAACCGGCACTGTAAGCGGTTGCGCCAGGGTGATTAAACTCAGTGTATCTCCGGCCGTAAGCTTTCTCGGCTTGCGTCCGGCACGCGGCTTGGCGGCGACGGAATTGTAGCGCAATGCCTGCGCGGCTGAGGCTATTGTGAAACGTCGAATCGCCAGTACCGTGGTGGTCGCGAAAAAGCCATGACGATTGGCGATTTGAATCGGTTGTCCGACTCTCAGGTAGGCGCTGCGATTATCCTTTACCGTTATCGTATGGTGTGTCGCCGCCACTACCGTTGGGAATTCACCGTGAATGGCGATGCAGTCATCCAGAAATACACCGTGCATCACGCAATCTTCTATCTCCGGCCCCGGATAGGCATTCACGCAATGAAAGCCGTCCGCCTGATTGGTTACCACAGGTGTGACGGTTGCACCGGGTGGTCGGGGACCTGACACCCAGCGACAGGCAATGATACGATTGGCTCCGCCGCCCCCCTCAAAAATAGGGGCAAATCCGTTGCGCATCATGGTGATGTCCTTAAGCGTGCAATGGCGGCTGTTATCCAGTCGCACTTTCTGAAACGCATTTCCGTAGCGTGCCACCAGAAAATCGCCAGCCTTGAATTCTGGATGCGGAATGTGAAATGTCAGGCGAAACGCGTGTGGGCCGGCGGCGGCGATACCGGCGGCCCAGATGTCTCCGCTGCCGACCCGCAAATGTCTGGTCCGGCCATTGACCACATCAAATGCGCGGGGAAAGGTTTTGGAACCAATGGCGGGAAAGGGGTAGCCGGTATCAGGCCGCCAAACGCAGTAGTAGCCGCCCGACTTATCTTTTCCGTCAGATAGCACCCGTCCCTGATAAAATATCACCTGTGTTTGGGAAATCACCGGGCCTTCAATGGTCACGTTTCGGCAATGCGCCAGTTCAAAGCAATTGCCGGCATTTTTAACGCGCATAATCAGCGTGACGTGATGGGCACTGATGGTAGCGTTTTTCCATCCGTTAAGATTGAATGTGGGCTGTCCGATGGCCGGCAAGCGATAGGTTCCGGGATTGATAACAATCATTCGCTCGCCACGCTGATACGCCGCTTGAACCTGCGATCCCAGCGCGGCTGCGTCATGTGGATTGCCAACGTGTGTCGTCCCGGGTAGCTGGGCCACGGCGGCGGCGCATGTCAGCAGACCGCCCGCAAGACTCGACAATATGGAAAATGAATTCATGCAAAAGCCCTTGATTACAAGCCGGCACAATAATACAGGCCTCGGTGTGGCATTCACCGTCCGGCCACATGCCGGCGGATAATGGTCATAAAGCCTTATTCCACGGCTTGTGTTAGCAATAAAATAATCCGAAATGTAAATCCTTGCACTTAGCACATTGAATGTTGCGTGGGCCAGGGCTCGTGACCGCTTCTGCAACATCCATTAGATCGGTTGCGAACACCATGAAAAAGCGAGCAATGATCAGCGGCGGCAGAGAGAATTCAGGAGTTAGAAGTGAGGAGTTAGCGAGCCGGCAGGTTTATCCTGCCGGGCAGAGTTAGAAAGCCAAGGATCAGGGCCATGAGGACCTTGCGGAAGCGGTCACAGGCCCCGTGGCACTTCCCGGACACCGGCTGCATAAGCTGACTCCCGCACTTTATGTCGGTGGCTATACCCACCAGACCTTTGGTGGATATTTAAGTCTGCGCCCGGGGTTATATGCCATCGGCGATGGATCCGCGGTATTTGAAAAATTTGAATACAATATCGTGAATCACGGCCATCGCGAGTCAGGCCTGAGACGTTGAGCCGGCGGAAAGCTTTTCCGCCGGGCGGTGTCGCAGACCGCGCAGGTCGTGGCGAAGGGCTTTGCGCATCAGGTAGCGTACAAGCAGTACGGCCGCCAGAGCGCACAGCACGGCGGGAAATCGGCCAATGTGCGGCAGAGCCGTTGCGCCGGTGAGCAATCCGGCGGCCAACTCAATGAAGCTGATCAGGCCAAATTCCGCATAGGGATGACGCATGGAAATATCGGATTTTTGCGTACGAACATAGCGGGTGAAGAAAAGCAGTGTGACGGCAATCATGGCCAGTAACCCCACGGCCAACGCCGGAAGAAAGGTAACCCCAATCAGCGTTGAACATAAGAAATACAGTGCCACGCACGCTGCTGATGAGCACGCCGCGGCAATTAGAAATTTGATGCGTGGAGACGCTTTGGGGAACTTGTAGTCGTAAAGCCGTGAAAGATGTTCCAGATAACGGAACTGCTCTTTGACCGTCAATTTGCTTTCACCGTGCAAACGGTTGCGAAAAACAATGGGCACTTCAACAATTGTGTTGACATGGCATTTGACCATTAATTCGAGGCCGATTTTATAGCCGATGGGGTTAAGTTGATCGGCCGTGCAATACAGCCGCCGGGGCATAGCAAAAAAGCCGGCCATCGGATCCCGCACCGACCGCGTAAACGGGCGGCTCAAAAGGGTGGCCACGGCGCTGTTGATCCATCGGAAACGGCCCCAGTCTTCCGTTTTGCCGCCGGCAACGTAACGTGAGCCGATTGTAAAATCAGCACGACCCTGCAAAAGCGGATCAATCAGGGCCGGAATGGATTCCGGCGGGTGGCTTAAGTCGGCATCCATGACCAGCAGATACTCATAACGCGCCATGGCCAGGCCGGCCAGAACGGCGGATGATAATCCCCGGTCCTTTTCCCGTATGAGGTAGCGGAATTGCGGCCACTGCCGGGCCAGTTCGGCAAGCACTTCACGTGTTGAATCAGGTGAGTTGTCGTCGATAACAATGAGTTCCCAGGTCCAGCCGCGGGTGCCGATGGCGGCGGCGGCCTGCGGCACAAGCCGCGGCAGATTTTCCGCCTCGCAGTAGGTGGGGATAATGACGCTGACGCCAACTTCTGGCATGTACACTCCATGCGGTGCGACATATTATTCACGGGTGATCAAGTCTGCCATTGACGGATCAATCGCGGAAAAGATCGGGCAATACCTTCCGGGTTTCATCGCGCAGAAAATTCAGAATCTGTTGCGGTGTTTCAAAACTCAACACGCGCCGGGCCACGCGCTGGGCATCCCTGGAATCAATGCTGCGGATCATCTGTTTGATCTGCGGAATATTGTGTGGAGCAATGGAGAAATTGCGCAGCCCCAAACCCACCAGCAGCATCGTAAATTCCGGGTCGCCGCCCATTTCACCACACAGGCTCACGGTGGTTTCCCCGCGTTTTGCGGCGCGCATGACATTTTGTATTAATTTGATCACCGCGGGATGCGCCGCCGTAAACAGGGATGCCACGCGCTGATTGCCGCGGTCCACCGCCAGCGTGTATTGAATGAGATCGTTGCTGCCGATGGAAAGAAAATCAGACTCGTCAACATAGCTGTGCGGTAACAATGCCGCCGACGGAACCTCAACCATCATGCCAACACGAATGTACCGATTATAGGGAATGTTGTGCTCGTCCAGATCATCCATGACTTCATTAAGGACAAATCGGGCCTGCCGCAGTTCGCGCGGCGTGGAGATCATGGGGAACATGACGCTGACATCGCCCAGGACGCTGGCTCGCAGGATGGCCCGCAACTGGGTTTTGAACATTTCAATGTTCTGCAGGCAAAGGCGGATTGACCGGCATCCAAGGAAGGGATTGGCTTCCGGGGCCTGATCCAGAAACGGGGAATATTTATCCGCACCGAGATCCAATGTGCGGATAATAATGGGGCGGCCCCCCAGACGACGGATGGTTTCGGCGTATGCCGCGTAATGATCATCCTCGGTCGGTTCACGTTCCGCCGCGAGATACAAAAATTCGGTGCGGTACAGCCCGATGCCGACGGCCCCTTTTTCCAGCGCGTTTTCCACCTCATGGGGGAATTCAATATTGCCCATAAGTTTAATATCCACGCCGTCCAGTGTTTTGGCGGGCAGATCGCGTATGGCTTCGAGCTTGGTTTCGTAGCTCTGGACCCGCTTTTCATATTTTTTATGTTCGGTAATGGTGACTTCATCCGGGTCAACAATCACCACGCCGCTATAGCCGTTAACGACCATCAAATCGCCGGAAACGGCTTCATGCGTGATATTTTCCAGGCCCACCACTGCGGGAATGCCCATGGAATTGGCGATAATGGCGGTGTGGCTGGTCTGTCCGCCGGCTTCAATTGCGATGCCTTTAACGAGTTTACGATCCAACGCGGCGGTTTGTGACGGGGTTAGATCCTTGGCGACGATAATGACCGGCCCATCAACATCCGCGAGGCGGATACGATCACGCGCGGCCAATTTATGCAGCAGCCGCCGCTCGATATCGTAGATATCCTTTATGCGTTCCCGGAAGTATTTATCCGGATGTTCCAGAAAGTGCTTGCCATATTCCCGCAGCGCCTTATGCACGGCATATTCGGCGGTGTAATGCTGCTGTTCTATGCCGCTGATAAACGCTTTCAGCAGTTCCGGATCATTGAGCAAGCCTAAATGGAAGTAAAAAATCGCCCCGGTTTCTTTCCCCAGGTTGCGCGTGGTGCTGTCGCGTAATTCGCGGATGTCATCACTGCTTAAACTGATGGCCTTTTGCAGGCGTTGTTTTTCAGCATCTATTTCGGTAACTTTTATCGCTCGGCGGCCAATTCGGATTTCATCTTCCGTCAGCAAAAACGCCGGGCATATCACCACGCCCGAGGATACACCGATGCCTTTGATTATTTCCATGACCTGCTTCACCGCCTGCGAGGCCCGCCGCGTTGTTGCCGTTTATAACACGCAGGGGGCTTCGGAGCTTTGCAGCGTCGGTTAAAACGCTAAAAATGCCGCTTCCCATTCATCGGGCTATCGCGGCTGAAATTACCACTGCGTAGAATAACGTGATTTGAGCAGATTATCCAGTGTCCCTGCGGTTGGTACGACGCGGGGCGGCGGTTGATTCCCGGGACCAGGACCCGCCGGATCAACCTCAGCGGTCAGATTCCGTAAACCGCAGTTTGCATGACGGTCTGAACGTGTATAATTAAATCTACATCGCATGTGGCGATGGTTGTACCCGGAAGTTGGAGACTCCCCTCATGGGCGGTATTGAGTCGGATTCCCCAGTGCGTCTTGAAAAAACGTCTGCAGCAACGGTATCGCTGCGGTGCCTTAATAATCCGCCATCAGCTCTCGATGGTCTGCAACAAGTGATCGGCGAGTATGAGAAAAAAGAAAAGTGCGGCGTATTCGGCGTGGCGGGGCCGCGCGACGCCGTGGAACGCTGCTATTATGGCCTGTATGCTTTGCAGCATCGCGGGCAGGAATCGGCGGGGATTGCCACCACCGATGGCCAGAATATAACCGCTCACACCGGCCTGGGGCTTGTTGCGGATGTATTTAACAAAGGCGTGCTGCGGGATCTTAGCGGGATCGCCGCCATTGGCCATGTGCGATATTCAACCGCCGGCTCGAACCGCAAATGCAATGCCCAGCCGCTGCTGGAAGAATACAGCGAAGGTCAGGTGGCCGTTGCGCATAACGGCAATTTAATCAACGCCGCACGCCTCCGGACTGAATACCAGAAATATGGCCATATTTTTTATTCCACCAGCGATACGGAAATCGTCATTCACATGCTGGCAAAACCCACGCATCAGGAAAAAAGCGATCCGCTGGCGCATGTGCTGCGGCATTTGCAGGGGGCATTCAGCTTCCTGTTTCTGTTTAAAGATCGCATTGAAGCCTGCCGTGATCCCTGGGGCTTCCGCCCGCTGGTAATTGGCAAAACGCGTGACGGCTTTTATTGCGTGGCTTCGGAAACCTGCGCTTTGGCCAGCATTCAGGCGACTTTTATTCGCGAAGTTCACCCCGGTGAAATTATTACCATCGACATCGGCGGTACGCATCTGACCAGCCGGTACTTTGTCGAAAAGGCGGAAAGGCCCGCGCACTGCGCGTTTGAGCACGTGTATTTTGCCAGTCCATCGAGCACCATATTCGGTGATACGGTATTGACTGTGCGGCAGAAAATGGGCCGGCAACTGGCGATCGAAGCGCCGGTGGACGCAGATATTGTTATACCCATTCCTGACAGCGGCCGATCTGCGGCACTTGGCTACAGTAAGCAAAGCGGTATTGCGTTTGAAGAAGGTATCGTGCCTAACCGGTACGTCGGGCGTTCATTTATTCAGCCTTCCCAGCAGATGCGGGATTTAGCCGTTCAAATGAAACTTATTGTGATTCCCGAAGTTGTACGCGGCAAGCGCATCGTGGTGGTGGAAGATTCAATTGTTCGCGGCACGACCACACGCGGTAAAATTCTGGCCCTGCGGCGAGCCGGTGCCAAGGAAATTCACATGCGTGTAAGCTGCCCGCCCATTCGCCACCCTTGTTTCTACGGCATCGACTTTCCCACACCAACGGAGTTAATCGCCAATGGACGAACGGTGGAACAAATCCGGGATTTCATAGAAGTTGATTCACTGCACTATTTATCTCTGGAAGGCATGTTGTCCTGCGTAGGGCAGCCGGAAACACATTATTGCACGGCCTGCTGGTCCGGGCGATATCCTATTCCCGTGGACAACACCGTCAGCAAATTTGGTCTTGAACGTCATCAGATGAAAATGTTTGAATGATCATCCCGCCGCAGCAGCCATTTGCATAGGGTGTGGCAATATTTCCAGACGCACTATTTCGCAAAAGGAAATCAGATAAGCTCGCAAGCGGCATCAATCCGCCAGGCAGGGAATTGGTTCACAATATTCTATTGATGTCCCAAAACCATACCGATAAAAATCGGAATTCAAATCCCTGAGTCCACCGGAATAGCATCGGAGCTGCCGCGACAGAATCCATCCATGCGTTTGATCGCAGAACTGCATGGAATATGCCAATATGCCGGAAAAATGAATCAGGGAAATAAAACGGGGACGACGGGGCTCGAACCCGCAACCACCGGATCGACAATCCGGTGCTCTAACCAATTGAGCTACGTCCCCTGGAAATTCCAGAGTCCAGTATGTTACGGACAAGCTCACCAGACTGTCAAGGAATGCCGCAAAATAAAAGCGGGCGGGGGGGCTGTGGCGGCTTCTGCAACATCCATGCGATCGGTTGCGAACACAATCAGGCGATGAGCAATAAGTAGTGAATAAAAAGGATTGGACCGCCCCGGCGCGCACGGGGTAAACTCTCTAAGCGGACTGCGCGGATACGGAAAGGATTTATGAAGGTACCGGCCTCGCATGTTATCCGTTAAATCCGTGAGATCGGTGGTGATGTGAGTTGGCTTCCCGGTGGTGGAAATTGCATTGCAACAACGGGGGCCTCGATCCGAAGCTGGCACCCACCGGGAAGCCCTGTTAATTGCACCGCGGATGGCGCGGATAACGCGGATGAAGTGCATTGAGCACCGGGCATTTGGCGTTGAGCATCTGGAACAGAAATTTTCACCACAAAGACATAAGGGCGCTGTAACGGTATATGATCAGTATTAACAGTGTTGATCAGTATATTCAGTATTATCAGTATATTCGGTATTCGCCAGTATATTCAGAACCTGTCCCCGTGTGCCGCCGGGACCCATTGCCCGTCGTTCGTTGCTTCCCGGCACGCCGGGACTCGTTGACGCCCCCCCGTATCCGCGTTATCCGCGATATCCGCGGTGCACCCCATCCTGCCAGGAAGCCAATCCGATTCGCTATCGCAGGTCCCCGCCCGCGCCGGGCGGTTTGCTGGCGTCCCTATTAACTCGGTGTCAAAAGGGGACCACGGATTTCACGGATGGCACGGATACGGGGATGGTTTCTGGAGGGAAATGGTTCGCATGTTATCCGTTTAATCCGTGTAATCAGTGGTGATGTGAGTTATTCTCCTGAGGTGGAAATTGCATTCTCGCCCCGGTGACCGAGCTTACCTGGAGGTCTTGTTGAATGCACCACGGATTTCACGGATGGCACGGATACGGGGATGGTTTATGAATGGAAATAGTTCGCATGTTATCCGTTAAATCCGTGCGGTCGGTGGTGATGTGAGTCGGCTTTCCGGGGTCGAAATTGCATTGCAAGAACGGGATCCTCGGTTTGATGCCCGAGCTTACTTGGAACTCTTGTTGGCTGCACCGCCCCGGCGCGCACGGGGTAAACTCTCTAAGCGGACTGCGCGGATACGCGTGAGGTTCGCTCTAGCGGGCCAAAGCTCAATTCCGAGTGCAAAATACTAAATGCTGTATGCCAAATGCCAAATGCCAAATGCTAAATGTTGAGGCACGGATGCCGAAATCCCGATGGTGATTGGATCACCCGATCGGGACTAACTCCTAGCCCCCCTTCGTGCTGCTACGGTGAAAACTCAACAATAAGTCCGGGGTGCCACGAGCAATGATCAGTGCCCGTCGGCACATTCGGAAATCAACGGGCAACTTGATGTTTGGGTGCGGCAGGGGTCGGCTGTAGGTAGGGTGTTGGGGTGGACTGCGGATACCAAAAGAACACGGGCCGGTTTCTCAACCGACCCGTTTGCCTGTGGTTCTTTAGCGTAATCCGCCACAGTAAGTGGCAGGATCATGCGCTCATCGATGGCGAAAACACTTCGCCGTTAAACTAAAGCTGTATAACAATCAAGTCATACAGCAACCAAGCGCCCAAATAAAGCAGCGCTCGGAAAAAGCGATCGCTCAGCGACCGCTCTTTTGCGCTTGGAAACAATCCCGGCAATAAACCGGACGATTTCCAGATGGTTTGAATGGAACTTCCGTTGGCTGTCCGCAGGACGCGCAGGTCGCTGGGAACATCTGACGGGGGCCGGAGGAAAAGCCACCACGGCCTCCGCCTCCGCCACCGGAACGAGAAGAGAAACTACGACTTCCGCCACGACCGCCCGAATCGCCCTGTTGGGCTTTCCGCGCATCGCGACAGGTTTTGCAGCGTTTAGGTTCATTTGTAAATCCACGTTCGGCGAACCGCTGTTGTTCATCCGCAGTGAACGTGAATTCCGCGCCACAATCGACGCATGCGATAACTTTGTCTTCATAGGACATACGAGTGCTCCCTGGGTATACCAGAAATGAGGGAATTGAGAGAAAAGCGATGGGCGGTGCGGGAATGGCTTCGGCCAACCTCGAACTCGGGCGCTACTGCCCACAGGCGTAGAGAATAATAGCAGGTCGATTCAGAAATGCAAGCGAAATCTTTCGATTTTTTTTCTTAGAGCCTTTGAGCCTGTTTGAAAAGTCCGGTTCGGGTTCATTGGCTTGGCAAATCGATGGATGCAAGAACGCAGATCCGAAGCATATTCCGGAATATGTTGAGGATCCAGCACGCCGCAGACGGCCGTTTGCGGCCCCAGGGCGATGCCGGTGGAGTTTCCAAACAGGTTC
The DNA here is from genome assembly GCA_021810145.1 of Planctomycetota bacterium. Classification (GTDB taxonomy): domain Bacteria; phylum Planctomycetota; class Phycisphaerae; order WQYP01; family WQYP01; genus JAMDCX01. Next base: position 20,255 of record JAJZJL010000045.1, read on the forward strand.
CTACATTGCGTTGTGCCCATCGTGCAACTGGCGATGCTTTGTTGAATTTCCTCCAGTTTGTTCGCATTAGTGAATATGACCTGGCGTATTTCCTGGCGCAAGATAAACCGGAAAATCTATCCTGCACCCTGATTTTTATCTTCGTCCACGGGATATTTGGCGATGTGCCATACTGGTACATCGCGGGAAAATCATCCAAGGCATCGCAAGATTAATTCCCCGCAACAGGTCGGATGTCTTGAACATCATCCCTAACCGGCGTAGAGTACCAATCTAGGATTGAATTTGGCGATCTGAATTTTGGATACGGAAAGCTTCATGCCGTTAAAAGACATACTTAGGCGCGAAAACATAAAAGCTCCTCTGGCCGCAAAAGACAAAAAAGAGGCCATCAAGGAACTCGTGGAATTGCTCGCTGTGAACAAGGACGTTAAAAATCCGGACCTGGTTCTCGCCAGCGTCCTGGAACGGGAGTCCATACGTACCACCGGCGTCGGTTATGGACTGGCCATTCCTCACAGCAAATGCGGCGGCGTTAACAAGTTGACCATTGCCATCGGCAAGCCGGAACAACCCATGGATTTTCAATCACTTGATGGCCAGCCGGTTTATCTGATTGTTCTTCTTGTAAGCCCGCCGGAACAAACCGGGGCGCATATTCAGAGTTTGGCCAGTATCAGCCGGCTTATGACGGTTGACGCCTTTCGATCCAAATTAAAAGCCGCCAAAACCGCTGATGAAATTTATGATGCGATCGCGGCACAGGAAAAAGTAATGGTGCCGGAGACGTAAAAGGCTTTCTGCGTTTGACCGGCATTTTCGGCCTGTCGCAGCCGCGTTATTTCGAATCGTCAGGCGACATCGCCATTCCCGCCCGGGCGCGTTCTACTTGAACCGCTTTTTAAGAGCATTGATTTGCAGCATATGCAGTTCCTTAATGCCCTTCACCGCGAGTTTCAACATCGAATTGAATTGCCGGGGGGTAAACGTGGCATGTTCTCCGGTGGCCTGAAGTTCGACAAATGTGCCATCCTTCAGCATGGCAACATTCATGTCCACTTGTGCCGTGGAGTCTTCACTGTAGTTGAGATCCAGTACAGCCTTGCCCTGGACAATTCCGACGCTTACTGCCGCAACCTGCCCGCTGATCGGATTTTCTGTGAGTATGGCATTCTCTCTGGCGCGCTGCACGGCATCACACAATGCAACATAAGAACCGGTAATGGCCGCGGTGCGTGTGCCGCCATCCGCCTGAATGACATCGCAATCCAGCCAGAGCGTATTTTCACCGAGTTTTCTCATGTCTATAACGCTGCGAAGCACCCGGCCGATCAGACGTTGAATTTCAACGCTTCGGCCATCGGGTTTGCCGGCGTCACGCTTCTTGCGGGTCGTGGTGGAAGACGGGAGCATGGAATACTCAGCGGTCAACCAGCCCTGTCCTTTCCCGGTCAGCCAGGGCGGCACGCCTTTCTCAATCATCGCGGTGCACAGTACACGCGTTTGCCCGAAGCTTATTAACACAGAGCCGCCGGCGTGCTGCGTAAATTGTCTCTGTATACTGATTTTGCGGAGTTGGTCCGCGCTTCGTGAATCTGGTCGCATAAATACCTTTCTAAATTGCAATCACAATCGAATGCTGCGTGCATGATTATTCCGGCGCATCTCGGAAGTATCAGGAGGGGCTGCCACCTCGGCTCCTTCCGCCGCACCGCCATTTCCTTTGTTGCAGCCCTTTTTGCCCGAGCGGCCCACCTTACAACGTCCGCAGATGAAATCCGCCATCGACATCAATAACCTGACCGGTCGAAAATGCAAACCGTCCTTCAGCAATCGCGAGAACTGCCCTGGCTACATCGTCGGGCTGTCCCCAGCGGCGAATCGGGGTCAGGCCGTTGGCGATCAGGGTGTCATATTTTTCCTTCACGCCGGCGGTCATGTCCGTGGCGATAATACCGGGACGAATTTCAAATACCCCGATATTCAATTCCGCAAGTCGTGCCGCAAAGAGTTTGGTCATCATCGCCAGTCCGGCCTTGGCCACACAGTAATCGCCACGATTAACGCTTGCGGTGTATGCACTGATGCTGGAAATCGTAACAATGTTTCCCACGCGTTGATCCGGCCCGGGGGCATTGGATTTCATGGCATTGGCGGCGAGTTGGGAAAGAAAATACGGGCCTTTGAGGTTCACCTCGATGAGCCTGTCAAAGCTTTCTTCGGTGGCTTCAAGAATATCCATACGCTGGGTGGGAGCAATTCCGGCATTGTTCACCAGCAAATCCAATTTTCCAAATCGGGCCACTGTTTCCGTAATCAGTAACTTCCGATCCGCGCTTCGGCCGATGTCGGCGCGTATGGCATGCGCCTGACCGCCGTGAGCTGCAATGTGTTCCACCGTTTCCTGTGCGGCGGCCGCGCTTGAGGCGTAGTTTACCGCCACATTCCATCCGGCAAACCCCAATGCGGTGGCAATGGCTCTGCCGATTCCGCGTGACCCGCCGGTAATTAGCGCTGTCCGATTTTCAATTGTCATGAGTTAAAGACCACTCCGATTGGTTGATAATGTTCAGGATTGCGGCTTGCTTTTCTTTGTATCCAGTGCGGTTTCAACTGCCCGCAGCCGCTTAACGATGTCCGGAAGCTGTATAAAATTCAGATAGACTCTCCGGGCATGTTTAAGGTCCATGGAAGGCGTTCCGCCGATATCTTTATTGGGTTCAATATCCTGCGCAATGCCGGATTGCGCCGCCGCGCGTACCATATCTCCAATGTGTAAATGACCCGCCACGCCAACCTGCCCCGCAAGCACCACATGGTGCCCGGTGCTGGCGGAACCGGCAATGCCCACCTGACTGACCAGAAGATTATGCTCCCCGATCTGGCAGTTATGCCCGATCACAACGCTGTTACCGAGCTTGGTTCCCCGCCTAATGACCGTGCTTTCCATCGCCGCTCGTTCAATAACCGTATTGCTGCCAACCTCCACATCATCTTCGAGCACCACATTGCCGATTTGCGGGATTTTGTTATGGATTCCCTTGTGCGTGGCAAAGCCGTAGCCATCACAGCCCACCACCGCTCCGGATTGCAAAATCACCCGATCTCCCAGCACGCACTGATCATAAATCACGGCTGATGGATAGAGAATGCAATCACGGCCGATTTTCGCGCCGGCCATGATGGTTACATGTGGATATATGTTTGTATTATCGCCGATCTCCACATTTTCACCAATCACCGCGAACGGATGAATGTTGACAAGCTTTCCAATGCGGGCAGTTTTGGCAACCACGGCCAGCGGGGAAGTGCCCACCGGGGCGTGAACCCTGAACCCGTGCAATAAAACCAGTATTTGCCGGAAGCTGTAATACGGGTCATCCGTTTGAATCCAAGCCGGTTCCCAGTCATCGGTGCGCTGGATGGTCGGAATATCGTTGCCAACCACCACGCAACCGGCGCGTGTGGTGTTCAGATGCACAGCATATTTCTGATTGGAAAGAAAGCTGATGTCCTGGGAACCCGCGGAAGTTAGGCCGCTGCATCGGGCAATCAGCCGGCTTTTATCACCTGTAACCCTGCCGCCGACATGGGCAGCTAATTCTTCAACGGTACGCGGGAGTGTATGAGCATCAGTCATTATTGTTTCCTGCCTTTCAAGCGATGCAGAGCCTACGGCCAAGGCAACGGTGTTGTCAAACCCCGCGGCCCCGGGAATGAAAGCGGCGCAACCGATCGCCCGGACTTTCGGGTGAACCCGTATCGCTTGGTCGTCCAATATCCATTTTGTGGAAAGAAATACTGGAGACGAGGGGAATCGAACCCCCATCTGCGCATTGCGAACGCGCCGTCCTCCCATTGAACGACGTCCCCGGTACTTACACTAAATTAACGTATGCGTGCCTTTTAAGCAACTGTGCTGCCGCCATTGGTCCGATCGCCCGCGGCCAGATAATCCGCCAGTATCTGGGCGGCGGCGATGGCATCAATCCGGCGGCGTTTTTGCATTCGCGTGTATTGCCCGGCAATCCGGGACTCAGCGGCGTACGTGCTGAGGCGCTCATCGACCGGGATCACTTTCCTGCCGGTGGCCGTCTCAATAAGGGCGATGATTTTTTGTGTCAGACGCACGCGGGGACTCGGTGTGCCATCCATATTAAACGGCATGCCGCAAATTAAAACGTCGATGCGCTCTTCTTCGACAATGCGTTTTATTTCCGCCACGAGTTGCGGTTCCTTGAGGTTTTCCAGCACCGTAAACGGGCTGGCCAGCCGGGTATCGGTATCGGCAATGGCTAAACCGGTGCGTTTATCCCCAAAATCAATGGCCAGAATGCGTTGGGACATCATTGCGCTCCTTGTGGAGGTTGGAATCTGTCCCGGCGCGCCGGGAGATTTCGGCTCCTGCCTTAAGCTGACTGCTCCCCAACCTCGTTGTGAAAAACATTTTAACTCACAAGGAGGAAACAGAGGTAAACCGAGGAGAATTCAATGGCCACTGAACACCAATGGCTGGCCAGAATTTAGATTTCGACTCCTGTGTCAATCCATGTTCCAAATTCCAAATTCCAAATTCCAGATTCCAGATTCCAGATTCCAAATTCCAAATTCCAGATTCCAGGTTCTGGGTTTCGGGTTCCATGTTCCATGTTCCATGTTCCATGTTCCAGATTCTAACTCCCCGATCAGCCGCTCCTGCCTTGACCTGGCTCCTATCTCCTATCTCCTATCTCCTAACTCCTCCCCCCTCACGTATACTGATCGGGATATTGCTTTTGAATGCGGGCTACAAGTTCCTTGATCTGCTCGGTTTTATTTGCCGGGCAAATCAGCGTGGCGGCGGGCGTGTGAATAATGACCATATCTTTCAGCCCGATCGTTGCCACCAGATGCTTATTCTCGGAAACCGCCAGCAGATCGGAAGAGTCCAGCGTTGCCAGTTCGCAACCGATGGCCCGATTTCCCGATTGATCCGGATTTACGGTCGCGGCAACCGAGTTCCAGTTACCCACGTCCAGCCAGTTTACCGGCATGGGTACCATGGCCACGTTCGGCGCTTTTTCCATCACCGCATAATCAATGCTGATTTTGGGCAGTGTGGGGTAAATGTCCGCCAGTATTTTTGCAAAATCGGCGGTGCCCCATGCCGCCGCAATGCGCGTTACACCGGCATAGGACTCCGGCAAATGCGTCTCAAGTTGTTTCAGAATGGTTCGGGTCTTCCACACGAACATGCCGCTGTTCCAGAAAAACTTTCCGGACTGCAGATATTCCCGGGCTACCGATTCCACGGGCTTTTCCTTAAACGCCGTTACGCGAAATGCCGATCCACCCGTTCCCAGTGATTCGCCTTGCTCAACATAACCATAGCCCGTGGCGGCATGGGTTGGCTTAATGCCAAAAGTCACGAGATATTCCGGATGTTTTTCCACCGTTTCAAATCCCGTGCGCAGGCAATTCTGAAAAAGCTCGATCGGTTCAATGATATGATCGGCGGTAAGTATGGCCATCGACGAATCCGGTTGCACCCGCGCCAATACCGCGGCCGAAAGGGCCACCGCATTGGCGGTGTCGCGTCCCATGGGTTCACCGATAAGCTGATTGGCCGGCAACATGGCCAAATCCGCCAGCACCTGATCCGCATAGTTTGCGGAGGTACACACATAAACACCGGCCGGTTCAATCAACCCGCGCAGACGGCCTACCGCAATGGACAAAAGTGATTGTCCGCCGATAAAGCGTAATAATTGTTTGGGGCGTAACCGCGTGGACATCGGCCAAAGCCGCGTACCGGAACCACCCGCCATAATGACCGCAAATCTCATCGGAAAATCCTTATATTTCGCTTATCCAAAGCCGTCGTTTTCATTTCGCCCGTGTCGCCGCAGATCGAACCGCGACTGGCGCACGGCCTTTTTGCCGCCACAGGTTATAATCGATTATCGTCAGGGTATAAATCCTGATTGAGTCGGATAAACAGGAATTCGCCATGGCCACGCACTATCCACGACTTATCGGCACGGTTTTAGCCGCGGCGCTGATCGCCGTATCGGCTCCGATTTTCGCCAAACCGGCGGCAAAGCCGGTCGATAACACAACGCTACTGGCGGCACCGGTTATCAATCGGCAAAAACATGAATTTACCATTCCGGCCGCGTTCTGGAATGAACATCTCACCGATTGGCTGGATGTGGCATTATGCGGCCGCCCCAGCAATTTTCTTCATGAAACGGTACTGAGTGTTCAAACCACGCGTCATATTATCAAACAGGCCTTCCATGCCATCGGGTATCATTCCGCCATGAAGTGGTCCCCCGATCTTGCTGATTTCGGCTCGATCCGCGGACAGCCGGTGCTGATTCTCGTGCGGTTTAAACTGCATGGCAAACCGCAAACGTTTTTACTTGATGAATTGATCGAATTCCGGGCCTGGCATGTTTCCGTCGGCCCATTTGGCTGGCTGTATCTCGGTACGCATAACCCCTATCATCCGGAGCATCAGCAAGCGCAGGCAAAGGCGGGACAGCGTGTTGATTCGGCTGCTATTTTGACGGATGATCCGCAGATTGCCATGCAATTTCGCGGCATTCAGCATGCCTCGCAATCCCTTCTGGATTTTCCGCTGTGTTTTGATAATTGGATATACCCCAACATTCGCTATCACCGTAATTCCTCGGTGCTTTCGATGAAAGTATTCAACAGCAACGGTAAAGTTCCGGCGGTGCTGGTTATCCGGCGCGTTTCCGAGGTGCAGTATCTGCGGGCGGCGGAAAAATACTGGCATGAACCGGGTTTTGCCGCCTGTATAAGCCAGGAAATACCGGTGGCCGGGAAGATAGACTCCGCGCGGCGGCGGCTGTGGCAACTGGTTCATGTGAAACATGCGGCCTGGACCGATTGGCGGGTGGAACGCTGTGTGGCAAAATTACAATATTGCAATGCCCGGCTTCAGGCGGCATGGGTGGCGTGGGATGTGGCCCACGCCCGATTCCGCGCGGCCAATAATTTGACGGCCCAGCAAGTGGGGCAGCAGGCAAAATTATTTTTATCGCACCTGCGGCAGGTGGCGGAATGTGATCGGCAACTCTGGCTGGCCACGCAGGCGGCTGATGAATTGCACAAGTTGAAGCTCTCAGCGAAACCGGCCGCTGCCGCGAAAATCCGGCAACTGCAGGCCGCCGAACTGGCCGCACGGTCGCAGGCACTGCTCTATTCCAACGCACAAAAGCTGCAGTTCTGGGGCCGCAAAAAGCACAACTTGAAACCCGATGATCCGCGGAAGATATGGATTCGTGACGTCCAGGCGCAGTATGCGCTGGCGGAGGCCCGGAACGCAATGGGACGCTCCGGTCTGGCTTACGCCGCCGCGATGAAATCCGGCGCATCTGAAAAACAGCAACATGCATATCTGACGGCCATATTGCGTGTTGCGCTGGCCAAGCAGAACGTGTCCCTGGTTAACATTGATTTTCATATCACCAACGATGAGGGATTCGCCAGTGCCAAACATATTGCCGCATTGAAAGTGCAAAAAGTTGAAATTCAAAAACGAATCAGGCAAATCAAGGCTCAATTGAAAAACCTAACCCGCTGAGATTCCCGGGGCGTTGGCCATACCGGGCCATTTTGATTGGAAAATATTGTGAGCCGGTTTGGAAACTCCGCCGGCAGCGCCCTGGGGCGGTAAAGGGCCGTCTGCGGGGTGATCGATTTTCAACATAATCCGGAATATGCTTCGGATATGCGCCCTTGCATCCATCCATTTGCCAAACCAATCCACCGCCTGACATTGATACTGCGGCAGGTGTTTGCGATGGCGAACTGGCTTGGGTTTTGCTGTGATGGGGTAGACCGCCCCGGCGCGCACGGGGTAAGGCTCCTGCGCGGATAGCCCGGATGAAGTGCATTGAGCACCGGGCATTTGGCATTGAGCATCTGGAACAGGAATTTTCACCACAAAGACATAAAGGCGCTGTAACGGTATATGATCAGTATTAACAGTATTGATCAGTATATTCAGTGTTGGTCAGTATTTTCAGTACCTGTCCCAAGCAGCGGAAATCATTGCTTCCCGGCGCGCCGGGACTCGTTGACGCCCCCCCCCCCGTATCCGCGTTATCCGCGCTATCCGCGGTGCACCCCATCCTGCCGGGAAGCCAATCCGATTCGCCATCGCAGGTCCCCGTGCACGCCGGGGCGGTGTGCTGGCGTCCCTATTGACTCGGTGACGAAACAGGACCACGGATTTCACGGATGGCACGGATACGGGAAAGGGCTTCGAAGGTGCATGGTCTGTGCGTTATCCGTTTAATCCGTATAATCGGTGGGGATGTGGGTTAACGTAGTGGCGGCGGAAATCGCATCGCAACAACGGGGGCCCCGAGCCGAAGCTGGCGCCCACCGGGAAGTCATGTTAAATGCACCGCCCCGGCGCGCACGGGGTAAACTCTCTAAGCGGATAGCGCGGATGAAGTGCATTGAGCATCGAGCATTTGGCATTGAGCATCTGGAACAGGAATTTTCACCACAAAGACATAAAGGCGCTGTAACGGTATATGATCAGTATTAACAGTGTTGATCAGTATATTCAGTACCTGTCCCCGTGTGCCGCCGGGACCCATTGCCCGTCGTTCGTTGCTTCCCGGCACGCCGGGACTCGTTGACGCCCCCCCCGTATCCGCGTTATCCGCGATATCCGCGGTGCACCCCATCGCACCAAACACACACAATGAGGCTGGCTGAGCAGTGAGGAGTTGGGAGTTAGGAGGGTGGTGAATCGCTGTGCTTTGAACAGGTTCTGGATTCTAATCCGCAGATTTCACGGAGACAGCATTACAGTATATGCAGTACGGGGCAGTATTGTCAGTAATTTCAGTATCGTCAGTTTTGCCAGTATTAGCAGTTTCTTCAGTACCTGCAACCTGGAACCTCGAACCTCGAACCTGGAATTTAGCATTTGAAGCCTTGGCCCGGCGTGCCGGGGAATCTCAAGCAGCGGCGAGCAGGCTCGCCGGCTTACCTTCCAGATTCTCTGCCGGCGCGCCGTGATCAATTGTTCGTCTCCGTATCCGCGCCGCAATCTGTCACATTCTTCGCGGTCTGCGAAGAAATCCCAGCTCGGCGCACCGCGCTTTTGGCGGACGGTTAGCCCCGGCAAAGCCGGCGGCTATGTGATGTTTGGTTGCGGCTTCTCCGCGCTGGGGCTTCCGGATCGTCTGGCTCTGGCATTATCGGGTTAATGCCTGCACCACTGCGGCATCACGCGCTGATAAATCCGGATAATCGGCATTGCTGCCGACATCCGGGCGACGCTTCCAGGAGCGGGCACAACTGGGATATTTTTCCCGCGCGTCAATGATTTCCACAGCTAATTGTTCGCCGGTAATGATCCGGTGGAAGCCGGCTCCCAGTACATCTTCAATTTCCCGGCCATACCGATTCATCAACGGTGCCAGAGCATGACCGGCGGGAACGCTGATTACCGCTTCACTGTCCAGAGCGTTGCCCAGACCGCGGGATTTTTTCAGCGCGTCGAGCTGCTTGAGCCCATCGTGGACCAGGGGCATAATCATTTCCCACTGCGCCAGCAATTCCGGGCTTGGCGCTTCCGGCGGGGCCGTGAACAAATGGGTGTGAATGCAATCGCCGAACAAATCTTTCAGCCCCGGCAACTCACGGGTGATCTGACAGACTTCGTCCGCGGTGAAGACCAGTATGGGAGCGCAAAGTTCCACCAGGTAAACCAGCAGCATGGCACAGACACTTTGCGATGCCCGGCGCCTCGGATCATCCGGCAATTCACAGTAGAGGCGATCTTTAATGGCTTTGGCATAAATGGTCGAAATGTCCACGTTGCAAAAATCATACAAGGCCCGGAAAACTTTATGGAATTCATATTGATCAAAGGCCGCATGAACTTCGCGGGTCATCTCGGCCAGGCGGCCGAGCATCCAGGTGTCAATGCTGTACGGCTCCGGTGCAGTCTGATTCCGGGCCTGATCAAAATCATATAAATTACCCAGCAGATACCGGATGGTATTGCGGATTTTACGGTACGCATCACTGGTGCGTTCCAGCAGTTCTCTGGAGCAGGGCATATCGTCCTGATAATCCACACTGGCCACCCACAGGCGCAATACGTCCGCACCATTGTTTTTCAGCGCATCGGAAACTTTAATATCGTTGCCCTGGCTTTTGGACATTTTATGTCCGTGGCTGTCCACAATAAAGCCATGCGTGAGAATCTGCTTAAACGGCGGATTCTTACGATATCCGGCGGCTTCCAGCAGCGACGCCTGAAACCAGCCCCGGTGCTGATCCGATCCTTCGAGATACATATCGGCGGGATATCCCAGTTCCGGATGGGTGCTTTCCAATACCGCATGATGCGACGCGCCGGATTCAAACCAGACATCCAGAATATCGTTGCCCTTGCGCAGGTCACGGGTATTAAAGCAATGGCCGGTCCGGGTTGTTCCCTCGGCGGTCAGTGCGGTATCCACCCATTCGGAGGTGCCCAGAATTTGCTCCGGCGAATGTGTATACCAGCAATCGGCACCATGTTGACGCACATATTCCGCGACCTGCCGAACCGATTTTTCCGTCAGCAGTATTTCGCCATCAGCGGCAAAAAATGCCGGAATCGGCACGCCCCAGGATCGCTGGCGGGAAATGCACCAGTCCGGCCGGGTTTCCAGCATGCCGGCGATGCGGTTTTTGCCCCATGCGGGAATCCATTGGAGTGAATCAATAAATGTTTTTGCGGTTTGCAGTAGCGGGCTGTTGCCGCTGGCGCGGATAAACCACTGCTCGGTGGCGCGCAAAATGGTGGCCTTGCGGCAGCGCCAGCAGTGCGGATAGCTGTGTTCAACTTCGTGGCGGTGAAACAGCAGTCCCGCATCCGCCAGCCGCTGGACCACCAGTTCGTTGGATTGCCAGATGCTTTGCCCGCGCAGAAATTCCGGTACGCTTTGATCATAGCGCCCGTCCGGCAGAACCGGGCAATAGACTTCCAGGCCGGCTTTCCGGCCGGTCTGATAATCCTCCGTGCCGTGACCGGGAGCAATGTGAACCAATCCCGTTCCATCATCCAGTGTGACATAATCTGCCGCAATAACCGGTTGCAGGCGATTACCATCCAGCGGATGACGATACGCGATGCCCGCGGCAATTAAATCCGCGCCGGTTATGGAATCGGATACGTTGTAATGCGCAACGCCCGCCTGCAGCATGGCGGCCGGTATTCTTTTGGCCGCAAGGATCAGAACCTGCGGCCCGTTATGTTCATAGCTGGCCACCGCATATTGATGTTCCGGATGGACCGCCACGGCGCGATTGGCGGGAATGGTCCAGGGGGTGGTGGTCCAGATGATTAAATGGGCACCGGACGGCTTGGTGCCCCATGCGGCCGGCCAGGACCCAGTGGTTAAATCCAGGGAAAATTTAACAAATATGGAAGTATCTTTTTTATTGGAATATTCCAGTTCGGCTTCGGCCAGAGCGGTTTGATCAAACGTGCACCAGTGCACGGGCTTGCGCTGGCGAAATACCAAATCGCGCTGCAGCAGGCTTCCCAGCACATTCAGTACACCGGCCTCATACGCCGGATCCAGTGTGAGATACGGCTTGTCAAACTGCCCCAGAACCCCCAGGCGTTCAAAGGAGTCTGACTGCAGCTTGACATATTTCATCGCATAATCGCGGCAGCGCCGGCGAATATCCTCAACGGATAATTCGCGCATTTTAGGGCCAAGTTCCTTCTGGATGGCGCTTTCAATCGGCAGGCCATGGCAATCCCAGCCGGGAACATAAGGCGCATCATGCCCCTGCATGGTGCGGTACTTTACGACCATATCCTTAAGGACTTTGTTGATCAGGTGTCCCATGTGAATATCGCCATTGGCGTAGGGGGGGCCATCATGCAGCACCCACTTGCCGAGCGTATGCGGGCGCGATCGGATGCGCTGATACAGATTTTCCTTTTGCCAGCGGGCCAGAATTCCCGGCTCGCGCTGGGTTAAATTAGCCTTCATATCAAAGCTGGTCTTGGGCAGATTCAGCGTGGTGCGATAATCCGCGGCGGGCTTGGGCGATACTTCCGGTGATGGTTCTGTAGTCATCTGGCTCGTTTCAACCTTAATCGGGAAAACATCCAGCCACGCGATTCCGGCCGCAGTGGCAAAACCCACAATATACCGGCAAAGCCGGCCCAGCGAAACGGCGGGCCAGCAGTCGCCGCAGCCATAATTTCAAGATAAACGCTTGAGCCTGGCCCCGTGGCATTGACATATCCGGTGAAAACTTTACAATTTGCAGTTTTCGGGCATGGCGGAACCCCGGGTACTAAGTGTTAGAATCCCGACCGCAGCCGAGTGATGAGTAGTATTTCATAGATATTGAGTAGAATATGACAACAACAGCCAATCCAACGCGTCACCGAATTGCCAAACCAGCCGGGCGTACAACTTTAGCACGGGTCGGACACACCGATAACCGCTGGTATATTGTGGATGCTACGGATCAAACCCTCGGGCGGCTGGCCACCAAGGTTGCCACGCATCTGATGGGTAAGCATAAGCCGACCTATACGCCCACGGTCGATGTCGGCGATTACATCATTGTCATCAATACCAGCAAGATTAAAGTTTCAGGCCGCAAGCTGGATCAACGCGAATACGATTATTACACCTATTATCCCGGTGGACACAAGGTCAAACCTCTGAAAGATTTGCTGAATCGCCACCCCGAAACGGTTTTTGAACTGGCGGTTCGTCGCATGCTTCCCAAAACCACCATGGGTGTGAAAATGTTCAGTAAGCTTAAATGCTTCAAGGATGACAAGCACCCGCACGCCGCCCAACGGCCTGAAGTGCTCAAGTTTTAATGAAATATCGGACGAATCATCCCCGGCATGCCGGGATTACATAAAGGCAGAGGCAAACAGAAATGACTGAATCTACAACATCATCCGCAACTCCGGCTGGCAACCCCCGTGGAGTTATGACCGTCGGCGGCAAAACGTATTATCTCGGTACAGGCCGCCGAAAGAAGTCGGTGGCGCGCGTTCGGCTGGTAGCCGGCGAAGGTAAGTTTATAGTCAATGATCGGCCGCTGGATTCCTTTTTCACCGAATCACGCGACCGCACCATGGTTCATGCACCTCTGGTATCAGCCAACCTCGCGGGTACCATGGACGTGCTGGTGAATGTCCATGGCGGTGGCCATACGGGGCAGTCCGGAGCCATTTTGCAGGGTCTGGGCCGGGCGTTAACTGTTTATGATTCCACCTTGCGCAAGTCCATGCAGGATGGCGGTTTCCTTACCCGTGACAGCCGTATGAAAGAACGTAAAAAATATGGTCTGCGCGGTGCCCGCAGAGCGTATCAGTTCAGCAAGCGCTGATACTTGGTATTGCCCTTTCTTTATTCAACAAAAAGCCGGAAGCTGCTCTTCCGGCTTTTTTTATCGTAGCGCATGAATGTCAATCACGTGAATTGCGGCTTCGGCCCATGGGCGCAGGCCGGCATGATACGTATTTTGTTAATCAGGGAGTTGGAATTTATCGGCGATTGCGACTAAATTACCGTTATACCGGCGAAGCTTCATTCGCTGGCGGTGT